>JBEKNN010000120.1:0-26334 GCA_049522755.1 Bryobacteraceae bacterium
ACAGCATCCGCTGGGTCTCGACCCCATCCACTATCTCAACAACCGGCTCGCAGGACGCTCCGGATCGACGCAATTCGACCTGACGTCGCGGCGCGTCAGCGGCCTGGGCCGCGGCGGCTCCGCTCCGCAGGCAGCACAAGGCAACATGATTATCTACTCCCAGTATCTGACCCGGAACATGAAGAACAACTACCGCGCGGGCACGTTCTTCTGCGACAACTGGAGGGATGTAATCGCCAAGCTGAAGGAGCTCCACCCTGGCGATCCGAAGGTGGCTGTTTACCCGTACGCCGGCATGCAGCACCAGGAAATCGAGCTCGACGGCTAAACACGGTAGGGTATGCTTTAGCTTGCCATTCGCGTGAGTGCCGCGAACCGGCGCTCGGCGAACTTAGCTCCTCGAACCAATTGTGGGCCAAGCGCTTTTGCCTGCCAATCGCCAGTCACGCATAAATCCCCGGTGCCTCATGCCCCAGCGCCTGCACATACTCGGTGTACGTCCCCGGATAAACGCGCGGCGTGCGATCCGTGCCGCTCTCCCCGCCCAGCTCCAGGACCCGCGTCCCCAGGCCGCGCAGGAATACGCGATCGTGCGACACGAAGACCATCGTGCCTTCGAAGTTCTTGAGCGCGTCCACCAGCATCTCCTTAGTGGCCAGGTCCAAGTGATTGGTGGGCTCGTCGAGCACCAGGAAGTTCGGCGGGTTATACAGCATCCGCGCCATCGCCAGGCGCGATTTTTCGCCGCCCGAGAGCGCGCGGATCTTCTTGTCCACATCGTCTCCCGAAAACTGGAACGCGCCGGCCAGCGTGCGCAGCGAGCCGATGCCGTCCTGCGGGAAATCCTGTTGCAGCTGCTCGAGAATGGTCAGGTCCGCGCTCAGCACATCGAGCGACTGCTGCGCGAAGTATCCCATGCTCAGGCTGGCGCCCAGGCGCACGCGGCCGGAATCGGGCGCGCTGGCGCCGGCGATCATTTTCAGCAGCGTAGTCTTGCCCGCGCCGTTCCTTCCCATCACGGCCCAACGCTCTCCGCGGCGAATGGTGAGGCTGAATCCCTGGTAGATCGTGCGCGCGCCGTAGCTCTTGTGCAAGTCTTCGATCACCGCCACCTGGTCGCCCGAGCGTGGCGGCGTGCGAAACTCGAACTTCACCACCTGGCGCATCTTGGGCAGCTCGATCTTCTCGATCTTGTCGAGCGCCTTGATGCGGCTCTGCACCTGACCCGCCTTAGCCGCGTGCGTCTTGAAGCGATCGATGAAGCGCTGCTCCTTCGCCAACATCGATTGCTGCCGCGCAAATGCCGCCTGCTGATTGCTCTCGCGGATGGCGCGCTCGCGCTCGTAGAAATCATAGTTGCCCGAGTACGACACAATCTCACCCGCGTCGATATCGGCGATCTTCGAAACGATCCGGTTCATGAACTCGCGGTCGTGCGAAGTCATCAGCAGCGCGCCCGCATACGATTTGAGAAACTGCTCCAGCCAGATAATGGATTCGATGTCCAGGTGGTTGGTGGGTTCGTCCATCAGCAGCGCGTCCGGACGCCCCAGCAGCACGCGCGCCAGCGCCACGCGCATCTTCCACCCGCCGGAAAGCGCGCCCACGTCGCCATCGATCTGATCGTCTTTGAGGCCGAGCCCATGCAGCACCTCGCGGGCCTGCGCTTCGAGCGTATAGCCGCCCAGGTGCTCGTACTCCTCCTGCACTTCGCCAAAGCGCGCCAGAATGCGGTCCATATCGCCCGCCCGCGAGGGATCGTTCATCGCCTGGTGCAAGTCTTCCAACTCATGGTGCAGATCGCCGGCGCGGCCGCTCCCGGCGATGGCCTCGTCGAGCACGGGCCGGCCCTTCATTTCCTCCACGTCCTGGCGGAAGTAGCCGATCGTAAGCTTCTTGGGAACCGACACTTCGCCCTCATCGGGGGATTCCTCGCCGACCACCATGCGGAAGAGGGTAGTCTTGCCGGACCCGTTGGGACCCACCAGACCCACCTTCTCGCCGGGATTCAATTGAAAGGAGGCGTCGACCAAGATTAGCTGTTTGCCATACTGCTTATGAATATTAGAGAAAGAGATCATCCGGACACACCAAGTTAGCAGGTAGATGCAGAGCGTCGCCATTTGTGGTCTGTCGTCGTATGCTTAACTAATTTGGCGGCGGACGGCCTCTGAGGGCTGCATGGAATGGCGCTTCCGTCTCGCACAAGGTGGCCTCTCGTCAAGCCGGAGGAAGAAAGACGCCGGGGAGGCAGCGTTAGTTTGCGGAGGGTTTTTCCACGTGGTCAACTACCAGGACTTCAACCGGCAGTTTCTGGGTTTGCAGTCTCAAACCAATCTCTTGTACCGCTGAAAAGACCGACGTGGCGGGCGCGCGGCCGGTTGGCGATTGGCGATCTCCGCCGCCTGCCGCGTCCATTGATGGGGCATCGTCGGGCATCCACTTCAGATCGATATCATATACGCCCGGGAGTTCCGTTAGATTTTTCACGGGGCGATCCATGACGCCCGATAACAGATCCGCTAACTGCGTCATGGAAACCTTGGAAGCTTTGACCATGGCGCGTCCCCACGACGTACCGCCCTGTCCGGCTTCCACCGGCTTGATCCTAAGTCCATTTTTGTCCACTACCAGCGCGAGCGCAGTCATGACTTTCGATTCGCGATGGACCACCAGTTGGAAGCGTTCCCGCAGCAGCGTTTCCATCATGGCCGGGAACTGATCGGCAGTGGCTCCCGGCGGCAGCTTAGCGACGATATCGAATCTCTGGGAATCGAGCCAGGGCGGTCCGGCAAACGAATAGTCCTTCACTTTGTACGCTGCCTGGATCAATTGCTTCAGAGAATAGTTCTTTATCCTGACCTCGCTCTTGCCCGGATACATTTCCGCGCCGGGCCCACCGGATGTGTTTGGCTTGATCGATGCCACTTCGAACGTGGGAGTTACCGCATCGGTGGCTTGCGGCCCTGTCCGAGTCTGAGATACAGCTATGGCGCAGACCATCAATCCGGCTACCTTAATGGTATTCATCATCACCCGCTGTCATTTCGCATTATCGCAAAGTCGGCGGGTCGCCCTGCGCTTACGAACAGCGTGGCGCGCCATTCGAACCGAGCGCTCGGAGCGGCTCGGTCAAGGAAGGCCATGGGCCCGCCCCACTGCCCGCGGCTCTGCTATGCTGGGGATAATTCCCGAAGGGAACACCACCCATGCGTGAATACAGCTATACCACTCCGCACGGAATCCAGGTCGCCCACACGGTATCGAAGATCAACTACCGCCGCGGATTGACGCATCTGCTGCGCGATCTCGACCGCCGCCGCGGCGTCTACTTTTCCTCCGGCTACGAGTATCCCGGCAGATATTCGCGCTGGGATTTCGGCTCCACCTGTCCGCCCCTCGAGATCGTCTCTTATGACCGCCGCGTAGAGTTTCGCCCGCTCAATGAGCGCGGCCGCCGCATTCTGGAGATTCTGCATCCGGTGCTGGCGGAGCATCCGCATTGGGAAAGTTTCGCAGCCTCGAATGGCATTCTCGAAGGCATGCTCAAGCCGCTGCCGCCGCTATTTCCCGAGGAGGAACGCAGCAAACAGCCCTCGGTGTTTTCGATTCTCCGCGCGTTGATCGAGGAATTCCGCGGGGCGGAGGACCTGCGCCTCGGCCTGGTAGGCGCATTCGGCTACGACCTGCTGTTTCAGTTCGAGCCCGTCGAAAAGAAGCTGCCGCGCCACGGCCACAAAGATTTGCACCTCTACCTCTACGACGACATCTGGTTCATGGACCGTAAGAAGGAACAGATCGAGCGGTATCAGTACGAGTTCACGCGCGCATCCGTATCCACTCGCGGTTTGGCGCGCGACGGCGAAAAGGTGGCGCCGCCGCGCAAGCGATCGCCCGGCCCAATCGTCTGCGATCACACGCCCGAAGAATACATGGCGAACGTGGAGGCGGTGCGCGAAGGAACCAGGCGCGGCGACTACTACGAAGTGGTTCTGAGCCAGACGTTCCACACGCCCTATTCGGGGAAGGTGTCCGAGTTATTCGGGCGCGTGCAGCGCGCCAGCCCCAGCCCGTACGAGTTCCTGCTGCAGTTCGGCGATGAGCAACTGGTGGGCGCGTCGCCGGAAATGTTCGTGCGCGTGGAGGGGCATCGCGTGGAAACCTGCCCCATCTCGGGAACCGCGCAGCGCACGGGCGATCCAATGCGCGACGCCGATAATATCCGCGAGCTATTGAAATCGGCGAAGGAAGAGTCTGAGCTCACGATGTGTACGGATGTCGATCGCAACGATAAGTCGCGCGTGTGCGAGCCGGGTACGGTGCGCGTCATCGGGCGGCGGCTGATCGAATCGTATGCCGGCGTCTTTCACACGGTGGATCACGTGGAGGGCATCATCCAGGAAGGCTTCGACGCGCTGGACGCGTTCCTGAGCCACATGTGGGCCGTGACGCTGATCGGCGCTCCGAAAAAAGCGGCGGCGCAGGTGGTGGAGGCGCTCGAAAAGGACGCTCGCGGGTGGTACGGCGGCGCGGTGGGAATGATCTCGCTCAATGGCGATATCAATACCGGAATCCTGATTCGCACCACGCATTTGCGGGACGGGGTGGCGTCTTATCGGGTGGGCGCGACGCTGCTCTACGACTCCATTCCCGAGATGGAAGAGCGCGAAACGCGGCTCAAGGCGACCGGCTTCTTCCGCGTGCTGGGGGCTGGCGAAGCGGCGCCATCTACGGCGGCGGCGGAGACCGAAACGGAAGACGCGGGGTCGAAGCTGCTGCTGGTGGATAACGACGATTGCTTCATCCACACGCTGGCGAACTACGCGCGGCAGGCGGGCGCGGAGGTGGTCACGTATCGCGCGGGGTTCCCGCCCGAGCTGATAGCGAAGATCGCGCCGAACCTGATTCTGATCTCGCCCGGACCCAAGCGTCCGGAAGATTTCGGCGTGCCGGCGCTGGTGAAAACGGCGGTGCGGCTGGGCGTGCCGGTATTCGGCGTATGCCTGGGCCTGCAGGGAATCGTGGAAGCGTTTGGCGGCGAATTGGGAGTGCTGGATTACCCGATGCACGGGAAACCGTCGGTGGTGAGACACCGCGGCATCGGCGTTTTTGAAGGACTGCCCGAGACGTTCACGGTAG
Source organism: Bryobacteraceae bacterium (assembly GCA_049522755.1). Taxonomy (GTDB): domain Bacteria; phylum Acidobacteriota; class Terriglobia; order Bryobacterales; family Bryobacteraceae; genus PALSA-243. The sequence continues at coordinate 5,140 of JBEKNN010000120.1, forward strand.
GCCGCTACCATTCGCTGTTCGCGCGGCGGGAGACCCTTCCGGCGTGCCTTGAAATCACGGCCGAGACTGAGGACGGCGTGATCATGGGCATCCGCCACCGCGAGCTGCCGATTGAGGGCGTGCAGTTTCACCCGGAATCGATCCTCACGGCGGAAGGCGATCATGGGCTCAAGCTGATGGAAAACGCGGTGAAGCTGGGGTGGCCGGTGAAAGCCGCCGCGCTGTAGGCGCCCGGGCATTCCGCCGCTACGGCATATGGTGAAGTGTGCACGAGTTCGGCGGCTTGCGACCGAAGGAGCCGCCTTTATCGGGTTCCCGTCAAGCGATAATCAACCATGCCTTTGCGAAACCCGATCCTGACTGCCCTGGTGTTTTTCACGTCGGCGGCTGGGGTCCTTGCCCAAACTATGCCGGTTGCCGCCGCGCCGGTACAGCCGCTGGCCCTCACCGCGCTCAACAACGCGTTTCGCGCGGCCTACGCAGAAGCAAAGAGCCGCGTCCTGGCATCTGCGGGTCCAACCCTAATCGTCAACGGCGATACCTTCGCCTTGCTGCGCGACGGGCGACGCGTCGAAGCCAATACTGGAACCCCAATCTACGACCCTGTCAAGACCATCGCACACCTCCCGCTCGCGATTTATGTGACCCTCACGCCGGGCGACGGAGTTGTCGGCGAGGATCGACTCAAGACCCTCGCCGGCCTGCGCGCACTCGTTCCGCCCGCCGAGGCCAGCCTCGATACCCTGAAACTCTCCGCCGCCACACTCGCGCGCCAGAAGCGGATCGTGGCCGACTCCCTGGCTTTCCTCGACGATGTGGCCGGCAGGGGTAAGTTCGCGCGCGCCTCGCTGCTGGCGTTCACCCGCGGCATGGCTCCGCTGGTTATGGAGAATGTCATGGAGGCCGCGCGTGCGCAGCTCGATGCCATCCACGCCCAAGTCGCGGCTTGGCGCAGGGACTTGAGTCCGCAGGAATGGGACCGGTTACACGTGGTGATCGTCGGCCCGCATATGCCGCGGGAGGACCTGGTGGTGATGCAGTACTTCCTTCGCCTGCTGCACGAGCCGAGAGAGGGCCGGCGGGTGGTGTACGCCGAAGCCCTCTGGGAGGAACCGCAGGCTCTCGATTTGCTTGGCACACACCTGCTCGACGGCAGCGTCGGCGAGGCATTTTTCGGAGACTACATGCGCATGCACCGCGACCTGCTGGGCGATGCCGCCGGCGCGTACCTGCCGCGCCTGTTGCCAAAGTAGGGCCTGATGCCAAAATAGGGCCTGATGCCAAAATAGGGTAGTGATTGATTTTGTTGGCGGCCGGGATTCTTGCCTGCCCGATACCCGGCCGCCTGTCTTGCTCAGCTGAGCTAGACCCGGTGAGAAATGCGGGCTGGGTCCGACACTATTCACTTAACGCCGCCGATTCGACGCGCGTTCACGCGCGTCTGAACCCTGCACGCATGCGTGCGCCACGATTTGGTCCGGCTGCGCGGTTCTCAAGGGAGCAAAAGCGGGATTCCAATCGGAGCGCGGAGTAAGGGAGCCTGTTTTATAATTAATTCGTGCCGGAAACCAACAACGTCGTCGCCGCCGCGACCACCACTCCGAAACTCCAGGATGGCGTAATCGCAGCCACCGAAATCGCGCCCATCCGCGAACCGGGCTGTAGCGTCCTCGTCCATTACAACGGACCCACCGACCAGTTGAGCGGGATGTGCGCCGGGATGGCCACTCTCGATCCGGGCGCTAGCCCCCACCCGCCGCACCGCCACCCGGAAGAGGAAATCCTGATCATTGCCGACGGCCACGGAATTATCGAGTGCGCCGGCAAGGTCACGCAGGTCGGGCCGGGCGCCATGATGTATTGCGCCGGCAACACGCTGCACGGCATTACCAACACTGGATCGACGCAGATGACGTTTTATTGGTCGAAGTGGCTGGCCCAAGGCTTCTCCGCCTAACCGCTCCATGAGCCTTGCGCATCTCACGCTGCCGACACTCGCCGTCGAACGCACCGCCCGGTTTCTTGAGCAGGCGCTCGGCTACAGCCGCGATCCAGCTCCGGCCAACTCGCCCGTGGAAACGGTCTGGCTCGCGGCAGGTGGCGGGCAGCAGATGCACATCGTCTACGTCGAAGGCTTTGAAGTCTCGCCCTTCGAGGGCGAGTTCGGAAGGCACATCGCAATCTTCCGCCCGGCTCAGGAAATCGCGGCGCTGAAAGAGCGCCTGCTGGCCGCAGGCGCGCACGTGATGCAACCCTTGCGGCCCAGCCTGCACGAACGCTTCTTCTTCCGCGAGCCGGTAAACGGCTACGTGTTCGAGGTGATCGCGCAGACGTAACACCTTCGCGAGGACAGGCATCACGGCCCTTTCCCACGAAAAACACTAGCCGCCTACGCCGGAAAGATTGCTGAACCGATGGTCGAATCGTCCCGGCCAGCAATAGACTCTCCTGGCTAAGCTAAGCTATTCGGGCAACCGCATTCGCCCACTGCGCCTGGCCCCTTCTAGCGGGCAGAATCGCTGTCCATCCAGTACTCACTTCGGGACTTGATCACCAAGTGGGAACGATCCTTGATCTCCAGATGCAGTGCGTGCAGGCCGGGCGCGAGAGGAGTCGGGCGGAAACTCAGCACATAATAGTTCGGTACATCGTTGGATACCGCGATGAGACCCGCCTTCAGGTCCTTGTCCTCGTGAAAGTGAAAGAACTCGCCTCCGGTGAGCTGCGCGATTGCTTCCGCGGTATTGGTCCGCAGCGCATTGCGTGCGGCAAGAAACGCCATGGTGGCCAGGCGAAGCGGCGGAGCAAGCTGGCTGATGCAGTCGAGCACTTGCTTGCCGTAGTGGCCTTCGTATTCGGCATCGGCTCCATCGCGACTGAAGCAGCCGTGCGCCGGGCCCTGCTCGGTAGAGTTGAACTTCGATGCCTCATGGGAGACCGCCGAGCGCGTACTGGAAAAGCCGAAGCTGTACATGGTCGTGTTCGTGTCGCTGATGAGGCGCAGAGCCTCACTGAGGGTTGTCTTGCTGCCATGGTCTATCGTTTCGCTGAGCAACAGGATCGCACGGCGAAAGCGGGCGGGCTGTGCCCTTGACTGCGCGACGGCGAATGCCACCCCATCCAAAATGGCTCCCCCTGAGTCGCCTTCGCGGAGGCTCGCCAATTGCTGTGAGGCATGGGCTGTGCCGGGCTCAAAAGGCCTCAGCAGATGCGGCTTACTGTCGAAGCCAATGACGGCGACTCGATGTTCCACGGCGCCGACCAGCGCGTCGAGGATCGCATCCAGTTGTTGGTAATCAACGAGGTGATTTGCTCCCGCGCCGCCAGTCTCAACGACGATAGCCAGCGCCAACGGCTCCAAATCAGTACCCTGATCGAGGGTGAGAGCCTGGGGTACGCCGTCGTCGGTGAGGAAGAAGTCGTCAGCTGTGAGTTTAAGCATCACCTGTCCTCCCTTGGTCTTCACGAGGGCAGGTACCTGCACCAATGTTGAGCGCACCGTTAGGACCGTTTGACCCGAATCGCTCTGTCGGGCTCGTAAGCCCACCGCGGCCAGGCAAAGCAACAGAGAGAAGAAACGGGCAGGTCTCATAATTAGATCGCCGGCGAGAGAATCACCTGCGCGCAACAGTCATCTCATCACAGCAGCAGTGTACTACCTTTTGAGGGATTATGAGGGACCGGCTGCGGATAGCGGCTGAGCTTTGTTGGTGTGCTTCATACCTGACGATTTATCACTCTTCCCGGCCGGGAAGTCAACCGAATTTCGATTGCTTCTGGACGAAGCGGAGCCGGTCCTACAGCACCGCGAGCCGTCTAATGAAGTTCTTCAGCGCCACCATGGTAGCGTCCGCGTGCAGGGTTGGTCCGGAGGCGGCGCGTTCACCTTGAAGTTCCCGTGATCCACAACGGTTCCGTTGGTTTGCTTGCGCTATGAGTAGCCGCGCCTGGAGTCTTACCCGCTACCGCTCGGGAACACGAAGGCGCCGCCGCATCGCGATACAAGCGGCGGCTTTCTCCTTGCCCGCTTCGACGTTGGTCCAGCAGTTGGCAAGCGCCTCATTAGGAGGCATCAGGATGTTTTTCCCTTGGTAGTTAATTCCGGTGGTAAATTTGGCCCGCAAATCCGCCACGCTATTGGTACGTCCGGCGGAGACGGCGCGCTCCATACGAGTGAAGCCTTCGCCAAGCGGGTACGGGGGACGCGTGGAGGCCTCCGGGTCAACCAATCCATCCAGGATCAAGGTCCCGGTGATGGCGTCCTTCTCGTCAGCCGCGAGTCCCGATTTCTCAACAAACGCAATTGCGCCTGCGTAGTCGCCCTTGCTTACCAGCGTATTGAATTCGGACGACGCGTCCGGCAGCTTGGAGGCGTCACTCGTCTTCTGGGGCGGCGTGGACTGCGCGGTTGGCGCGGTCTGCGGCTGACAGGCGATCAGCCATAAGGCGACCGCCAGGAGAACCACGCGCGCCCCAGTCATTCGCGTCAACGCCTCAGGGTATAGGTAAGAGAGCGGCATAATCCTTCAAACTATAAGCGCGACTCGCCTTAATTGTCCCGCCATTTTTTAGCGTGTAATAGTCAGCCGCGATATCGCCCATTTCTTCCAGTTTATAGTCGCTGAGCTTAGTTTTCGCGGGATCGAGTTTATAGTCGTAGTTGCGCGACACTATCCCTCGAGCGATGACACTCCACTTGAGGCCATAGTATTGATAGAGGTGCGCCCCTTCATGAATAAACCACGCCCGCTTACTTAGCGGCACCGATGCCGGTGAGAAATCGGCCAGGTAATCGCCAGGGTTCCAGTACTCTTCGCCGTTCGGAGTCATTGTGGTGTCACTCGGCTGGAAGAAGTGCCACTTTTCATTGTGGATTTTAACACTCGAATACGTAATGCCGGATCCAAACACCGACCGAAGCATTACGACTTCGTTTTGCGTAAGGTCTCGTGAGATCGCCATGCTATTCCCCGCTACCCCTGATTGTATACGCCCTATGCGCTTTTTCAAGTGGATTGTCGGAGTAGGGTACTAGTCCCGAGGTCGGGGCATGTACGAGTCCTACGGAGGGCTTGCCGTCTTACTCTCCTGGCTAGTGTAATCGCGGACCGCCGCGCAGCCGCCGTCGACCCATGGAATCCTCCCAGGCGGTGTCCCACGGCGGCGTTCGCCACTCCCACCAACCCTTCCGCATAGATTTTTGGCCGAGCCATCGGTCAGGATTGTGCCATCCAATCGGAGCCAGCCGCGAGGCGTTACGTGGTCAAGAAGGATGAGCATCGTGAAACACGCATGCGCCGCTTCATCGTCCTGGCACGCTCTCAACGGCCGGGGCATTGTGACCAATCGAGATCTGCCATGTTCGCCTCGCTCGCTTCGTTTCGCTCTCTCGCTTTCAGAGTATGGAACCGGCTCTGGTGCAATCCAAAAAAGATGTCGCCGCGGGTAAAGCGTTGAGCTTCCCGCGGCTGGCGGGCAAGCCAAATCCGCGGCGTCCCGTAGTCCGTCGCGAACGAAACTGAGCGGGCGTGCGCCAAATGGCGCAGCGCCTCGGCGTCAACACCCAGTTCCGACCCAACAGGCTGCGGATTCCACCAGCCGTCCGCGTTCCACGATGCCAAGGGTTTGGAAGCAATTCCACGATATTCGGCCGGCTCGGAGCGGATGGAATCCCGAATGCCCTGCCTTCTGGAGAATAAGCGGGAAGCTGGGACGCCCTGCGCGCGTCTAATCGGTTCGAAGCGGCATTCGAGAATAGAGCTATACTGAGGTTTTACCAGTTATGAGAAAGTACGGCAAATTCGCAGCGCTGATCGTGATCGTCGTTGGGACGCTGGCTTGGTTGGCCGCGTCCGGGATGAGCGGGAGCCAGACGTACTATAAGTCCATCTCCGAAATGGGCCAGATGGGCGGGCAGGCTTACGGCAAGCGGCTGCGCGTGGGCGGCGCGGTGGCCGCCGGATCGATCCAGCGGGTGGGCAAAGAAGTTCAATTCGTGCTGACGCAGGACCAACTCACGCTCAAAGTGGCCTATACCGGCTCGGAACCGCTGCCCGATACGTTCCGCGATGGCGCGCAGGCGCTGGCGGACGGCAAGCTCGACCGCGACGGCGTTTTTCGCGCAGGGAAGATTCAGGCCAAATGCGCGTCTAAGTATGAGGCGAAACCGGGGCAACTCAAACCCGGCGAGGCCCCTCCGAATATCAACGCCGGCAAAAGCGCCATCTAAGAGCTAAGAGGTAAGCATGGAAAACGTGGGTTCCCTGGCCATTCTGATGGCCTTCTGCGTGGCTGTGTATGCCGCGGTGGCTTCGGCCGTCGGGCGGCTGCGCAACAAGCCGTTCCTGATCGTTAGCGGCGAGCGCGCCGTTTTTGCCGTATGGGCGCTGATCACGCTAGCGGCGGGCATCCTGGTCTCGCGGCTGATGACCAGCGATTTCCGCTTTGCCTACGTCGCCGAGCACAGCAACCGGGCCATGCCGCTGCTGTACAAGTTCGCGTCGTGGTGGGGCGGGCAGGAAGGCTCGCTGCTGCTGTGGAGCTGGCTGCTTTCCACATACGCCGTAGTCGTGGTGGTCACCAACCGGCGCAAGCATCGCGACATTATGCCGTACGTGGTCGCCGTGATGGCCACCGTGCAGACCTTTTTCCTGATCCTCAATAACTTCGTCGCCAACGCGTTCCAGATGTTGACGGTGGATAAGCTGATCACCTCCGTGCCGGATGGCAACGGCCTCAGCCCGCTGCTGCAATATCCGGCGATGGCCATCCACCCGCCTATGCTGTACCTGGGTTATGTGGGCTTCACGGTTCCGTTCGCGTTTGCCATCGCATCGCTGATCACCAAACAGAAGGGCGATGCGTGGATCCACACCACGCGCCGCTGGACTCTGGTCACGTGGCTTTTCCAGAGCTGCGGCGTGATGCTGGGCGCGGCGTGGGCCTATCACGTACTCGGATGGGGCGGCTACTGGGGTTGGGACCCGGTGGAAAACGCCTCGCTGCTGCCCTGGCTGAGCGGCACGGCGTTTCTGCACTCGGTGATGATGCAGGAAAAGAAGGGCATGATGAAGGTGTGGAACATCGTGCTGGTTTCGGCGACGTTCTTCCTGTGCATTCTGGGCACATTCCTGACGCGCTCGGGGATCGTGCAATCGGTGCACGCATTCGCGCAGTCGGATATCGGAAAGTACTTTGTGACGTTTATCGCCATCGGCGTCGCGGCCACGGTGTGGCTGATTCTCGACCGGCTGGAATACCTGAAGAGCGAATCGCAGCTGGAGAGCGTCATCTCGCGCGAATCGAGCTTCCTGTTCAATAATCTGATTCTGCTGGCGAGCTGTTTCGCGGTGTTGTGGGGCACGCTGTTCCCGGTGATTTCCGAGGCCGTTTCGGGCGACAAAATCTCGCTCGACGCCGATTGGTATAACCGCCTGATGGTGCCTATCGGGCTGTTCCTGCTGCTGCTCACCGGGGTTGGGCCGCTGTTCGCGTGGCGGCGCACTTCGATGGATAGTCTGCGGCGCAACTTCCAGTATCCGGGCCTGGCGGCCTTGGTTTTGGCCATTGTGCTGGTGGCATTGGGAATGCGCAATTTCTATGCGATCATCTCGTTCGGCTTCTGCCTGTTCGTGATCCTGACGGTGCTGGCGGAGTTTTACAAGGGCGCGCGCGCTATCGCCGCCAAGAGCTCTATGAACCTGCTGCGCGCCACGGTAGAGCTGACGCATCGCAACACGCGCCGCTACGGCGGGTATCTGGTACACATGGGCATCGTGCTGATGTTCATCGGCTTCACCGGGCACGCGTTCAATCAGGCCGAAGTGAAGGAATTGAACACCGGCGACACGATGCGCGTGGGCGCGTATGACCTGAAGATGATCGACCTGCAGATGGGCGACAACGAAAACTATGGCTGGCATCGCGCCATCATGCTGGTTTCAAAGAACGGCGAGACTTTAGGCACGCTCAAGCCGGAGAAGCGATTCTACAAAGCCAGCCGCCAGGGAACTTCGGAAGTGGGCATCCGCCAGCGGCCCAACGAAGATCTCTACTTGAACTTCGGCGGCATGTCGGACGATAACAAGCGGGCGGTGATACAGGCTTATGTCTTCCCGTTAGTCTCGTGGATCTGGATTGGCGGCCTGGTGCTGATAGGCGGTACGTTTATCTGCCTCACTCCAAGCAAAGTCAAGATGCAATACGCCCGCACGGAAGTGATCGGCGTAACCAGGAAACATGCTCCGGTTCAGAGTTAGCTTGACGATCTCAGACTGTGGCCCGGTGCGAAAACAGAGCCGGCTGAAAGCCGGCTGCAGCCAGGATTGGTTGCCCCACATATATGCGAATTAAACTGCTCACCGCCGTAATGCTCGGCGCCGCCGCCTTGGCAATGGCTCAGACTGCCGCGGAAAAACCCAGCGTGGATACGCGCCGCGTAGGCATGCGTCTTGCCTGCCAATGCGGCTGCAAGGATTCCGTAGCTACCTGCGCCATGCTGGAGTGCAGCTTCTCGAAGCCCGCCAAAGAGCGCATCGCGCGCATGCAGGCCCTGGGGATGAACGATGCGCAGATTATCGATTCGTTCGTGCGCGATTACGGCGCCGGCGTGTATCTCTCAAAGCCCAATGCGTTCGGCTGGGTGGTACCGTATGCTGCCGTCGGCCTGGGCTTAGTGGGCCTCTGGTGGTACCTCGCGAAATATCGCAAGCCGCAGCCGCTGGTTGAGCTCGGGCCGATGGAACTGGACGACCCGGCGCTCGAGAAATACAGAGACCAGATCGAAAAAGATCTGGCTAAGTTTGAGTGACCTCCGGTGATCATCGCTCTAACCTGTCTAATTGCGATCGCCGTGATCGCTTTCGTGTTGACGGTGCGTCCGCAGGATCTGCCGGACGTGGAGCCGCCATCGCCTTTCCGGCATCTTGACGAGCGCAAGGCCTCCATTTATGAGAATCTGCGCGACTTACAGTTTGAGTATCGCGTGGGCAAGCTTTCCGACGCGGATTATCAGCATACAAAACAGGATCTTCAAAGAGAGTTAGCCGGAGTGATGGCCGAGGTGGACAAGCTGAAGGCCCAGCTTAACGGCAACGCTGCGCCGCCGGCCGCGCCGGCTAAACCGCTTGCTAACGCGCGCGGTTCCGATCAGGTCGCGGAGCGCTCCGAGCGGGTCGCGGAGCGCTCCGCACCGCAGACGTTGCAGCGCGACGGCCGGACGTGCTCCGCCTGTGGCGCCACATTCGAAACGGAATTGAAATTCTGCGGCGAGTGCGGCAAACCAATGAAGGTAGTTACGCAATGAATCGCATTATCCTGTTCTCTCTCTGCTGCGCGTCCGCCGCCGCCTCCATCGATGGAGTGGCGATCAACCGCACCACCGGGCAGCCGCAATCGGGAGTTGCCGTCACCGTCAGCAAAATGAGCGCCGAGACCGGGATGCTAAGCGACAACGCCGGCAGCGGGAAGACCGACGCACAAGGCAAGTTCGCCTTTACCGCATCCGTGGACGGTCCCACGCTTCTCCGCGCCACCTGGGACGGCGTCACCTACAGCCATATGCTGCGGCCGGGCACTCCGTCGAGCGGCATCACCCTCGACGTGTATAACTCTTCGAAGAGCCCGGGCGCCGCCAAAGTGGATAAGCATATGCTGCTGTTCGAGCCTGGCGGCGGGCAGATGACCGTCAACGAAACATTCCTTCTCAAGAACGACGGCCAGACCACCTGGAACGATCCCAAAGATGGCACGCTGCATTTCTACCTGCCCGACGCGCATAGCAAGTTTCAGATCCGCGCGACGGCTCCGGGCGGCGTGGACGTCCCCGCTACCGCGGCAAAATCTACCAAGCCGGATGTCTACAAGGTGGATTTCGCCATCAAGCCCGGTGAGACTCGCTTCGATTTGACTTATAACGTTCCGTATACCTTAGGCTCGCAGTACGAAGGTAAGATTGTCACTAAAGACGATAACACTTACCTGATTGTGCCTGACGGAGTTACTCTCACCGCCGAGAACCTGACCGACCTTGGCCAGGAGCCGCGCACAAAGGCGCATATCTTCGGACTGCCGGGCACGGCGTATAACATCCAGCTCACTGGGGCCGAGGTGGCGACGCCCGATGCGGGGCCGGATGCGACTCAGGGAGCGGCCCAGAGTACAGCCCAGGGAGCGGCGCCAGATGCCAGCGCCGGTCCGGAAATCGAGGCGACCATGCCGCGAGTGTTGGGCGAGGTCAAGCCGATTTTGGCTATCGCACTCGGCATTTTGGGGCTGGGTTTTGCGCTGCTCTACCGCAAGGAGGATAATGGACGCGGTCGCGGTTGAGGGCGTTTGGAAGTTCTACGGGGACTATCCCGCCCTGCGCGACATACGCCTTGGCGCCGCACCCGGATCGTGCCTGGCGCTGATTGGGCGCAACGGCGCGGGCAAGACCACGCTGCTGCGCATCATCGCCGGCTTTTCGCGGCCCATGCGCGGCAAGGTAAAGATCCTGGGCGATGAGCCGCGCGAGACCGCGGCGCGCCGCCGCATCGGCTTCATCGGCCACGGCATCTCGGTGTACGACGAGCTTTCCGCGTTCGAGAATCTGATGCTGTACGCGCGTCTCTATCGCCTCCCCAATCCGCAGCGTTCCGCCATGGAGTGGTTGGAGCGCACCGGCCTCGAACGCGTGCGCAACGGCCTGGTGCGCGAATTCTCGCGCGGCATGCGGCAGCGGCTGGCGGTGGCGCGCGCCTTCATCCACGACCCCTCGGTGCTGCTGCTCGATGAGCCGTTCACGGCGCTGGACGACCGCGCTATCGCGGTGCTGCAGGATCTGATGCGCCAGGCGCTGGCGGCGGGAAAAACCGTGGTGATGTCCACGCACCAATTGCGGGAAGCGCTGGAACTGGCCTCGCATGTGGCGCTGCTAGTGCGCGGGCAGGTGGCGTTTGAGGGCGAGTGCACCTCTGAGATGGTGGAAGATCCGGGCTATGTGTATGCGCGCTACGGCGAGGGCTGATGGAATTTTTCCGGCAGGTTTTCGTGATCGCCCACAAGGACGTACGCGCCGAACTGCGTACCAAGGAAGCGGTCAACGCATCGCTGGCGTTCGCGCTGGTGATCCTGCTGCTCTTCAGCTTTGCCTTCGACCCGGAGAGCGACACCACCCGCGAAATTTCCGGCGGCCTGTTGTGGATAGTCTTCGCGTTCGCCGGCGCGCTGATACTGAACCGCAGCTTCGCGCGGGAATTGCCCAACGATTGCCTGGATGGATTGATCGCGGCGCCCATTTCCGGAGCGGCGCTTTTCCTCGGCAAGGCGCTGGCGAATTATGCGCTGGTGCTGGCGGTGGAGCTGGTCTCGCTGCCGGTGTTCGCGATCTTTTACAATGTCCATCTGGGCGCGCAGCTGCCGGAGCTGCTGTTGGTGCTGGCGCTGGGGGCGTGGGCTCTCACCGTCATCGGAACTATGTTCAGCGCGCTCACGGTCAATATCCGCCTGCGCGAAGTGATGCTGCCGATGCTGACTTACCCGATACTATCGCCGGCGCTGATGGGAGCTATGCGGCTAACTACCGGACTTGTTCTAGGTACGGCCATCGACAAAGATACTTTCTTGTGGCTGAAGCTGCTGATTGGCTTCGATGTGATGTATACGGCCGCCGCATTGATGCTGGTGGAATTCGTACTGGTTGGATGAGCTGGTTGGATGAAAGACGCGGAGTGAAATATGCGTGACAAAATTCTATGGATACTGGGCATCGCAGCGGTCGCCATACTGGCGCGCGACATCCTGGTGATGGTAGGTCTGCCGCCCGAGAAGTCACAGGGCGCGATCTTCAAGATCATCTTCTTCCACGTGCCGATGGCGATGACGGCGATGACGGCCTGCGGCGTGGCGCTGATTGCGAGCGCGCTGTTTCTGGCGACTAAGAACTTCTTCTACGACGCGCTGGCCGTGTCGGTGACTGAAGTCGGCCTAGCGTTCCTGGCTGCTAACCTGATCACCGGCTCCATTTGGGGCCGCAACCAATGGGGCATCTGGTGGGCCTGGGACGCGCGGCTTACCTCGGCGCTGGTGTGCTGGATACTTTATGCCTCATACCTGATGCTGCGCCGCGCCATCGACGAACCCACGCAGCGCGCCACGTTCAGCGCGGTGTTTTCCATCTTCTGCTTCATCGACGTTCCCATTGTGATCTTCTCCATCAAGTGGTGGCGCACGCAGCATCCGCAGCCGGTGTTCTGGGGCGGAGGCAGCATCCCGACGGATTGGTTATGGGTCGCCCTGTGGCAATTGCTCGCCATGATCCTGCTGGGAACCGTGCTGACCATCATTCGCCTGCGCGACGAAGAATCGCAGCGGGAAATCGAATCGATGCGCCGCATGGCGCACGCCTTTTGAGGGAGCCAATGCTGACATCATTCCCACTTCTTCTCGCGCAGGTTTCGTCCGACGATATCACCTTTGAGATTGGCCGGCTGCAGCGCAACTATCAATTCCTGAGCTACGGGTTAGTGGCGGCGTGGATCATCCTGGTGGTCTATGTGTTGATGATGGTGGGGCGCCAGCGGCGACTGAAGCGGGAAATCGCGAGTCTGCGGGCTATGTTGGAAGACAGGAAGCGCTAACTTAACTAACGCGCATGTTAGTGTTAGTGGGCAGTAGTTTGGGTTACTGGATCTCCACTGGCAGGGTCGCCGATGACATCTTTCCGTCGCCGGCTACTTCCAGCACGGCGCGCAGCCGGTAGCTTCCCTTTGGCGCCTGTAGTTGCGCGGTCAGGTTGAGTCCGCGCTCCAGGTATTGCGCCAGCGTGCTCTCCTTGAGCGCCAGATCGATCTGGTATTCCTTGCCGATGACGAAATTGCCTTGCGCGTCCAGCAGCGCCGCGATGTAGGTCAGCTTCTGGCTGTGAACGCCGTGGATTTCCTTGAGCGTCAGGCGCTGCAGATCGATATGCAATACCGACGAGACAGTCTTGGCCGCTTCGCCGTCCGCTGCCGTTACCGCAAAGGTTGCCGGCGCGTCGCGATGGTCTTCCGCCGCCAGCACTTCCGCGTCGATCTTGCGCGGCTCCATACGCGCCTCCTTCTTCGCGGCTAATGCCATGTACCCCGGCCGCGCCTGCACATCGACGCTCTGTCCCGTGCTCACTCGAACCTTGATTTTGTGATACTTTCCATCGGGAGATCCCTCGGGGGCGAACGCGATCAGGTAAGTCACTTCCGGCGCCATCATCGCGCGGATGCCGGCCGTTAGATCGTTGTTGTTGTGGAAGAAGATGCCGCCGGTGCTGTAGGCCAAGTTCGCCAGCGCATCGTTACTCGCCATTTGCGGGCTCGTGCCCATGCTCTGTTGCATGGTTACCGACCGCTGCGTCATCCCCGGAACGCTCTCCACGGGTGTCTGCGTAAAGAGCCCCTTGGCGTCGAGCGCATCGATCACCACGCCGGCATGCAGCGCGCGATTGATCAGATTGTCCTGTTCCATTTCCAGCGTGCTGGAAAGAAAACCGGATGACGCCGCTAGCACCAGGCGGTCGCCTTGAAGGCGCCCCATGAAATCCACAATGTCGTGAAGCGCGCCCAGCGTGTTGCGCGAATTCTGTAGCACCTCTTCCCAAATCTGGCTCGCTTGCGCCAGCACCATCTGCACGACCGCCCCCGGAGAGGCGAAGCTACATCGCCGGGCTTCACTGACTTTCACCGCCAGAACCGACGGGTCCTGGCGGTTATCGATGAGATACGCCTCGTATGGCGTCATGCTGGGACACGTTCCACGATTCGGCGTCCTGGCGTGCGGCGCGAGGTTGTCGAGCGCGGCCGCGACCGCGGCGGCATCGGTAGTGAAGGGAAGTATCTGGCGGCCATAGGTGGTGAAGACAGCGACCTGGTCGCCCGGTTGCAGCCCTTCCTTCAGGAAGCGTACGGCGGCGGCTCGCGCGGAGACCAAATCTGCCGCCGCCGAGTTCAGGTCGTCGAAAACAAGCCCGACCCAGCGCGTGCGGATCGTCCGATTCGCGGCGGATGGCGCGGCGCCCGGGGAGTCGCCGGTTGCGTCGGGCGCGCCCGCGTGCACGGCGGTCTGGACGACGAACGAGCGGATTTCGCGCTTCTTCCCTTCGTCGCGAATTTCGAAATCGGCCCGCTGCAGGCCCGGAACGGCGCGCCCCCGGCCATCGCGCACCACGACGTTGGTCTCTACCAGAGTGGCGTCCACCTGGAGCGCGGTCGCCAGCCGCAGCGTGTAAGCGCTGCTGCGAACGCTGACTTCCTTGGTGTCGATCGCAGTCTGCGCGCCCAGACCCGTGGCAAGCAGGCAAAGGCCAGTGCAGACGATCGGCTCACGCAGTCTCACTCAACATCTCACTCAAACCAGACTACCGCAAAACCCGCAGAAATCAGTTCTCCGTGGGTCTCTCGACGCGATCGATGACGAGGACTTCGACAGGACCCTTCGCCGATTCCAGTTTCAGTCCGAGCTGTTGCTGGATGGCGATCATAATCGTCGGTCTTGCCAAAGGTTCGGCAGGCCGATCGGAATCGGCTGATTGGGCGGGAAATGGGAGTCCGGAGATGGCATCGTCTAATGCGAATTCCAGATGGAGGTCGAACTTTCCCGCGAACCCCGTTTTGTCGATTACGTCCCGGCCAATAATCGTGCCTAGAAACGCGGTGAATTTTGCCATGGTTACGTTGATCCCCTGCATCGTCAGCCCCGTGCCCGACGCGAATATGCCGGGGCCGCAAGGAGGGGCCGGGCGCGCCTCGCCTTTCGCCGGCGGTGGGCCCGTGAAGGTCTCGGTGCAAGGGCCTCCCTTCGGCTGCGGCAGCTTGGGGACGCTCTTTGTGGCGGTCAGCGCAAAGACAGGAAGCTCTCTCGTTTCGCGGTGAACCTTCAGCTTGAACCTATCGGCCAGTAACGTTTGCAGCATCAGCCACATCTGCTTCTGATCGGCATTGGTTCCCGGCTTGGCCTCGATATCGTAGCCATCGGAATTGATCCACGCCGGGCCTCCTACAATCTGGTAGGCCTGCACGCCATACGCCTTTTGGACAAGAACCTTCAGCGGAGCGTTGGTCGTGGTCAACCGGCCGCCTGGCTGCGGACGAACGGTCATGGGAACCTCCATGGTCCACATTTCCCCGCGCTTGACGGACGCCACTCCGAATCGCGGCGGGTCTGCGGATTGAGCGAACATGCCATAGGCCGCGGCCACCAGGAGAATCGCGCTCCCGATGACTGCCGGCCCCGGGAGTGTCCGCGATACCGGCCGCGACTGACCGAGCAAACGTGCGATCCTGTCCGCCAGTGACCCGCCATTGGCGGCCATGGCGGCAGTGAGGTGGGCCGGCCGCGCCGATTCGATCTCCGCTAGAGCGAGGGCATAAGTGAACGCATCGCCAGTTAGCGAGACAGCTACATCGTCGCAGCATAACTCGCGCTCAGTGCGAATGTGTCCCGACACCCACCAGACCGCGGGATGGTAAAACAGCAGCGCCTCGGCGATGCTTTGCAGAATGTTGATCAGATAATCGTGCCGCCGGATGTGCGCCAGCTCGTGAATCAGCAGCGACTCTACTTGTTCGGAAGGCAGCCCGGTGAGCGCGCCGATGGGCACGAGCACCATGGGGCGGAGCCAGCCCACTACCGCCGGAGCTTGTACCAGCGCGGAGATCAATAAGCGAACCGGACGAGTGACTCCGACGCGGGCTTTGAGGCGGCTGAGTGTCTGCTGCCATTCAGGCGGGGCCGGACGGACCAGCGTGGAGCCGATGGGCGCCGCAGCGATCCAGCCACCTATCAGGCGAATCCAAAGTGTGATCGCGCCCATGAGCCATATCGCAACTACGCATGGCAGGAAGTGCGCGGACGGCGCGCTCAAGACTGTTTCCAGGAGGGACACAGGCGAGGTAGCGACGCCGGCGGCAGCCGCTAACGGGGCCCGGTCTGTAAGATGAGTTGCGACTGGGACCGCGGCCGATAGGCGCAGCTGGCTCCATGTGACCAGCGGCGCCGTCATCATCGCGGCCAGCGCAACGCAGGCGAGGATGTATCGTGTGTTCGGGCGGGGCGCGCTCGCTATCCATCGACGCGCCGCGCCGTATATAGCTGCGATCAAGAAGCCCTGCCAGAGGAAGTGGACCAGAGTCCAGCCGAGGCGTTCCACCCACGGCTGTGACGAGAGTAATGGAATGACATTCACCGGGAGCATAGAGATCAGTTCTCCGTGGGTCTCTCGACGCGATCGATGACGAGGACTTCGACAGGACCCTTCGTCGATTCCAGTTTCAGTCCGAGCTGTTGCTGGATGGCAAAGAGAATGGAGGGATTGGCGTCGTCCGGCGGGCTTGGGGGCGCTGGCAACGCGGCCGTGGTTTCATCCGGGAGGAAATCCAGCCGGACATCGAAGAGTTGCGTGAACCCGGTCTTATCGATTACCGGGCTGCCGAGCGCCATCGAAAGGATCCGGATGAACTCCGGCATGGGTATCCTTCCGCCCTGCATCCGCGCGCCCGAGGGTAGCAAGAACACCCGGACGCTGCCGCATGGCGCCAAGGTCGGCTGCCCCTGCCCGGGCGGCGGCATTCTGCCTCCTGCCCAAGTCGACGCGTCCGGGGTAGAACTCGCGCAACCCCCTTCTTTCGGACTCGGCAACTTGAGACCGCCCTTCGCCGCGGTCAGCGCATAGGCCGGAAGCTCCCTTGTTTCGCGGTGAACCTTCAACTGGAATCGATCCTCCAGAAGCGATTGCAACATGAGGAAAACTTGGCTTCGGCTGGCGTTGCCTTCCGCCTTCGCGTCGATGTTATAGCCTTCGGATTCGATCCAACCCGGACCGCCCACAATCTGGAAGGATTGGAGACTATATGCATTCTGCATGAGCATGCGGACAGTTGCGTTTTCGGTATGCAGGCCTCCAGGAAGCGGGCGAACAGTATGGCGTGGAAGCGCGGATGTATCGCGTTTGATCGACGCAACGTCGAATCGCGGCGCAGCGGCAGACTGGGCGAACATGCCATAAGCTGCGGCCACCAGGAGAATCGCGCTCACGATAACTGCCGGCCCCGGGAGTGTCCGCGAAACCGGCCGCGACTGACCCAGCAAACGTGCGATCCTGTCCGCCAGTGACCCGCCATTGGCGGCCATGGCGGCAGTGAGGTGAGCGGGGCGCGCCGATTCGATCTCCGCTAGAGCGAGCGCATAAGTGAACGCATCGCCAGTGAGCGAGACAGCTACATCGTCGCAGCATAACTCGCGCTCCGAGCGAATGTGTCCCGACACCCACCAGACGGCGGGATGGTAGAACAGCAGCGCTTTGGCGATGCTTTGCAAAATGTTGACCAGATAATCGTGCCGCCGGATGTGCGCCAGTTCGTGAATCAGCAGCGCTTCAATCTGCCCGGAAGGCAGCCCGGTGAGCGCGCCGATGGGCACGAGCAGAATGGGGCGGAGCCAGCCGACCACCGCCGGAGCTTGTACCAGCGCGGAGATCAGTAAGCGAACCGGACGAGTGACTCCGACGCGGGCTTTGAGACGGCTGAGTGTCTGCTGCCATTCGAGCGGGGCCGGGCGAACCAGCGTGGATCCGATGCGCGCCGCTGCAATCCAGCCACCTATCAGGCGAATCCAAAGAGTGATCGCGCCCATGAGCCATATCGCAACTACCCATGGCAGGAGTTGTGCGGAGGGCGCGCGCGAGACTGTTTCGAGGAGGGATGCGGGCGAAGTGGCGACGTCAGCGGCAGCCGCAAACGGGACCCGGTCTGTAAGATGAGTTGCGACTGGGACCGCGGCCGATGGGCGCATCAGGCTCCACGTAACCAGCGGCGCCGTCATCATCGCGGCCAGCGCAACGCAGGCGAGGATGTATCGTGTGTTCGAGCGGGGCGCGCTCGCTATCCATCGACGCGCCGCGCCGTATATAGCTGCGATCAAGAAGCCCTGCCAGAGGAAGTGGACCAGGGTCCGGCCGAGGCGTTCCACCCAAGGCTGTGACGAGAGTAATGGAATGGCGATCACCGGGACCGTCCTTTCTCTTTCGCATAGGTCGCCAGCATTTTGCGGATATCCGCCAGCTCGTCGCTCGAAGCGGGCTGCGCTGCGAGAGCGCCCATGACCAGGCTGGCGGCCGATCCGCCGAACGCACGTTTCAGCAGGTCGGCCGCGATCTGTGTCCGGGTTTGCTCCTTGGGGACGCCGGATTCGTAGACGTGCGACCGGAAGCGCTCGCTGCGAATGAGCAGTCCTTTCCCGGTCATCAACTGCATCTGCTTCAGCGTGGTGGTGTAGCCGTTATCTTTGCCGAGCGCTTCGTGGACTTCACGCACGGTCGCCGGGCCTAGCCGCCATAGAACGGCCAGGATGTCGATTTCGGCGCCGGTAGGAAGCGGCGGCGCTGGCGATTGGGGCTTTGAGGGGTTCGCAGGCATCTACTGCGACCATACAACGATTTTAAACGTATGTCAACGAATAAAATCGTATTTGGAGGGCGCGGGAAGCTCCGGCCCTGCGAATCCCCGTGCCTGGCCTTGGTCGGGCGCGCGGTGGTTGGCAGGCGAATGGTTGGCAGGCGAAAGCGCCTGCCCTACAAATTGGCCCGATCACTCCCGGAATGTGGAAACTCTGGGGACAGGCGAGGAGGCCTGTCCTACGGGGTCAGTGCTTCACGAGGGTTGCCACCGACACGTGCGGCCAGCTCAATCCCAGGAAGTTCAAAAGCACTGTCTGCACGTACTGAAGCTGCAGGAAGTGCCCGACGCCTTCAGGATGCTTGACCCTCTCAATCCAGAACGTTGCGAGGACTGTGGTGGCGGTTGCGTTGGTCGTGAGGAAGGGAATGTTCTCGACGCCGCCGCCGCCGTCGGAGATCGAAACCACCGTGGGGGGAGTCGTGCCAATGGTGAAACTGGGAACGGTCCCGATGTTGAGCACTATTGTCTGCTCGATGGTCTGGCCTGCAATAGCGGCGGCCAGAACGGTGTTGGGGTTCGTCACCATCGCCTGCGTGATGGCCGCGGGCAGCGGGCTGGTGCGGAACGCGTTGGGGGCGGCCAGATTGTACTCGGGGAACGTATTCACGGCTCCCGGCGGCGGCGTGTTCGTGCCGATAGAGAAGGGCACAGTATTGACAGCCGAAAAAACGGGAGGCCCCGCGACCGTGAAGGACTGACCTTCCGCCAGCAGCGAGTTGCCATGCGGAATGCAGGCCATTCGGGCCACGCTGGCCGTTTCGGAGGGAACCGTAGTTACGGGCACGTTGGCCCAAATGCCAGGCTCGATGTGGAGCGCTCCGTGATTGGTGGCATCGTTGATTTTTTGCAGGTAATGGATGCCGAACAGCTGGATATCGTTCTGGCTCGAGCCTCGATTGGGGATGGGAGCGCCAATCGAATCGAACACCAGGGTCTCTTCCGTGAGATTGAGCTCGAGGAAGATATCGTTGCCTCCCTGGTGATCCGGACGCGCGATGAGGTTGAATCCGCTGCCGGACCACGTGCCGGGAAGCTCGGCAAGCGGTCCCAGGTTGGCGAGGAGCTCGCTAGCCGGCGGGCTCGAACGGAACGATGGGATCCTGGCGGGTTGCGGCGTTACAGTTTTGGGGGTAGCCATCTTTTCTCCTTCTTGGGGACGTATCCCTTCTCTATGGTGTGCCGTGCGGCGGGATCGTTTCCGCGGCGGGCGCGGGGGATTTACCCCAAGGGGGCGTGCGATGTGCGATCCGCAAAGGACAGGCCGGGAGGCCTGTCCTACTTCACTGTCACCAATACTACGCCGTGCGACGGGACGTCGACCGATAGCTCAGCCGGCGCGGTTACGTCCTGGTGCGCCCACAGATCGCGCACTTTGGGATTCTTCCGGGTCACGCCCACTTCGGACCACTTCACCGTCATCTTCGCGGCGTCTCCGCTGCGATTGAACAAACCTACTGCGACGCCTTGCGCCAGCGGCTTCTTCCATACTTCCTGGCATGCGATTTTGGTCTCCTGGCCGCCCCGGCCGGCGATGCTGCAATCGCCGTCTTTGCGCACCGCCAGGCCCTGCACGCCGGCCTTATCCTGATCGATCGCGATCACCTCTTTGTTCATGAGGATCTCCTTGATGGAATCGGTCATGCTGCGGATATCGTTGCCCGCGAGCAGCGGGGCCGCCAGCATCGCCCACAAACTCATGTGCGTGCGGTATTCGGTATCCGTCATGTGGCCGTTGCCGATTTCCAGCATGTCGGGGTCGTTCCAGTGTCCCGGCCCGGCGAACTTCTCGCGCCCGATCTGGTTATCGAATCCCAGGGTGGACATGGAATACCAACTGTCATTGATATCGCCCGTGGTGCGCCAAAGATTGCCGCCCGCGCCAGGACCCCACTCGCCCGGATCCTGCCAGCCGTATTCGCAAAGGCTGAAAATAATCGGCCGGTTAGTCGCGCGCAACGCCAGCCCCATCTTCCGGTAGGCCGCCTTCAGTTCTCCGGGACGCTCCACCTCGGATGCGCTGCACCAATCGTATTTCAGGTAATCGATGCCCCACGCCGCCCAGGTTTTCGCGTCCTGCTCTTCATGGTTGTAGCTGCCGATGAATCCGGCGCAGGTCCTCGGCCCCGGCCCCGAATAGATGCCCAGCTTCAGCCCCTTCGCATGTACGTAGTCGGACAGCGCTTTCATGTTGGGAAATTTTTCGTTGGTTTGAATATTTCCATCCTTATCGCGCTCGCCTTCCCAAGTGTCGTCGATGTTCACGTAAATGTAGCCCGCGTCGCGCATGCCGCTCGAAACTATGGCATCGGCCATGCCGCGTACCGATTGATCGTCGACTGCGCGGGCGAACTTATTCCAGCTGTTCCAACCCATCGGCGGCGTCTTGGCCAGGCCATTCGCCTTGATCGGCTTGAACTCCGGGAACGGCTTGTGCGCCAGTTCCGGGGGCAGCTTGTATTCGGTCTCGCTCGACGCTTTCTGAAGCACGACTGGGCCCTGCGGCCCGCGGCCACCCCGACCCTGCCCCGCGGCCGGCGGATTGACGGGAGAGACGGTCAACTGATCGCCACTGAGCTCGCCTTTGTAGGGCGTCTTGAGACCGCTGGCCTCGAATCTCTCGAACGTAATCTGGGCCCCCTGAATGGCGCCATTGACGATGTCGGACATGCCGCGGTTCACCAGCATGGTGCCGGTGAAGCGGCTTCCGTCGACCTTAATCACGTACACAGTC
>JBEKNN010000121.1:0-26049 GCA_049522755.1 Bryobacteraceae bacterium
TGCTTTGAAGCTGGAATACGGTCGGACCCGACCCGCTTTCGAGTATTTCATGGAGAGTGCCGCCGATTTAGTCATCGCACAGCCAGAACCCGGCACAGCGTAACGCGGCCTACGTTCAGGAGGTCGGCGCATGCGAGCGGGCCTCGCCCCGGCCGATCACATTCCTGGCGGATGCGATAAGACTTGGGATACGACTAAACCTGCGAAGTTCTGTCGATCCAGGGTTACACCGGCGGGGAAACATGTGCAAGGGGGAACGCGTGCAGCTGCTGCATGAGAGAGAGATGAAAACCCGTGAATCCGCACGAGTGCAACGTGATAACCAGACGGTCGAAGCGAAGCATCATGGCGGTGTGCCCTCGCCAATGCTTGCTTCCTGGAGCCGAACCCGTCTTCTTTATTGGATTTAGAGATCAGCCAAATCGAGACTGTCGCCGCTGTCACTTCCGTACCAGTGGCGCCCCAGTGAAAGGGGCTGCCTGGATCTCCGCAAGGAGCCGAGATGCCAGTTCGATGAGCTGGGCAGAGACTTCAAGGAGCGCCCGCCCAAGGGGAGTTGGCTGGTTATGGTAAGCGTCGAGTATTGCGTGCTCCAGATCGGCGTAGGCCATTTGAATGTTGTGCGGCTTGCACGACCTGTCTTCCGACCGAAAGGCGCGCGCGATTCCTTCCAATAGCGCGCTGACCTCACCGTCGAAGTGTATCCACGCACGCAAGACGAGAGGAGGCAGATGCGGCGGAGAGACCTGCAGCCGGTACTGCAACAGTGCAACCTCCATCAGAAAGAGGGAACGGACCTGAGGCAGCCAGCCACGCAGCCGGTTGCGCACCGCGAGGCTTTGGTTCCGCGAGTGGCCGATCTCGAATAGAACCGCGTCTCCCTGTGAGTTCACGTCTAGGAAGTTCCGGCTGATTTTCTCGCGCAGTGTGCGGATCTTTTGGAGGTTGGCCGGCTTCCCGTGGGGCCAGGGCCGGGCATATTCGGCCATGAGGTGAAGGTTCTCGGCGAACAACTCGCGCATAACCTGCACCGCAGGCTTGGCGCCGAGCGTTTCAAAGACGAGCCACATCATCAGGAGCCCAAGCATGATACCCATGATGTTGTCGCGTGCAATCGCCAGGTTCGTCTGAGGAAATGGACCTCGAAGTTGGATGAAGTAAAACGCCAGGGCGAGCTGGCTGCCGAAGTAGGAAAGGCGCGGACTCGATGTGAGGAACCAGGCTGCGACCGCAGTTACGGTGGCGAACATGACGGTGAAGCCGGCGACGGTGTCGAGCATCGGGAGGATCAGGACTTGAGAACCGATACCCAACACGCCACCGCCAAAAATGGCCCCCGAGAAGCGCAGCAACTGCTTCTGCCGTGAGGAGCCGATGCTGGTAACGGCGGTAACAACGCACGTGAACAGCGAGCTGTTGAGTCCGGGCCAGAAGACGGCGTTTAAAAGGAAGTAGCAGAGGGTGGACGCGAGGCAGCCGCGAAGAGCAAAGTTGAGATGCTCGGGGTTCCGGAAAGCGTCGGGCTTAAGGAGTGCCGGAGGGGCGGGGTAAATTTTGTCGAGCGCGAACAATTGACCAGGCGTGGGGGAGAGACTCATGCGCAGCAGGTCGAGCGTCTGTTCGAGACCCAGCAGGATCAGTGGCCCGCCGGAGGGGGTTCTGAGAGGCTGGATTGCTTGCCCACCGTTGCGGGCGCGAATTTTTTGTTGCAGCTTCGCGATCCGATCGGCCATGGCCTGGAGGCGAGGCGCGTCGTTGGGGGTGAGCGTGCCGCAGGCCAGGAAGCGGCCGCCCGGGCGAGTCTGGCCAACGCGCATGGGTAGTACAGCGCCATACAAGAGTCCGATTAGCACCGCCGCAAACAAAACGATCGCAGTTCCTATCAGAAGCGCGTCCCAATGAAACGCCATCAGTTGAGGCATCGTCGCTCTCTCAGGGAAGAATCCGGCGGTTAGAAGGTTCACGGGATAGCAAACGCCATTGTGGCTGAACACTCCCCAAATCATCGCCAGACATATATCGACGAAGTCTCCCGCCAATCCTCCTCTAATTCCCGCCGATACCGGGTGGATCTCAAGCGGCAACCGCGATCGATGCTGTTGGCCGGTAATTCGATCGGTTTCGGTTATTGCCGAGCGTTCCGTGGAAGCAGGAACGGTTATGAGTGTCGGGACAGATTCCTGCTTCTCGTGGGGGAAGACGTCTCGGACCCATCGGACGCAACCGCATAAGGCGAATATTGCTCCGAGGATGCTAACGAATGCCGTGGTGACCAAACCCTCAATGCCAATGCGAGTCCGAGCGCGAAGAGAAGCGGCCATACAGTATTTGCCGGTAACGATACGACGGCATCGGGTTCGGGTTGTATATCTGCGATCGGTCCAGGCGGTTCATATTTCCAGTCCGGGTCCTCCGGGTGCTTGAGGTCCCAAAGCGGACGGCGGCTGTTGACTGCGGGTATCGCTGCGAAGTTGTACACCGCTGGCGGTGAGTCGGTGGACCACTCCAGAGTCCACGCGTCCCATGGATCGATCCCGGCTTTTTCTCCCCTGAAATAGGACCGTAGCAGCTTCACGACAAAGACCAACATCGCCGCGACCTGAAGAAATACACCAATCGTGACGATGAGATGCCATACCTGCCAACCCCGGCCTGGCTCATAGGTGTAGATTCGCCGGGGCATTCCAAGAATGCCTGGTACGTGCATGAAATCGAATGTGAGATGAAATCCGACCACGAGCAGCCAAAAGTGTACTTTCCCGAGGTTCTCGTTCAACATCCTTCCGGACATTTTGGGAAACCAGTAATAGAAGGCGCCAAAAAGGCAAAAGAGAATTCCGCCGACGATCACGTAGTGGAAGTGCGCGACGACAAAGTACGAACCGGTGAGTTGCCAATTGAACGGTGCAGAGCCCAACATGACACCGGTTAAGCCTGCCACCAGGAACTGGAACAAAAACGCGATGCAGAAAAGCATCGGCGTTTTGAACTGAATCTTCCCACCCCACATGGTCGCGAGCCAGTTGAAAAGCTTAATTCCGGTAGGCACTGTGATCGCCATCGTCGTAAACACAAAAAAGGTATTCGCATTTGCATTCATCCCGACCGCAAACATGTGGTGGGCCCACACGCTCATGCTTACGAATCCGATGGCGATGGTGGCCCCAACCATCCCTGGATAACCGAATATCACTCTGCGAGAGAAGACTGGAATGATTTCCGAAGCGATCGCAAAGGCAGGGAGGATCAGTACATAGACTTCGGGATGCCCAAATATCCAGAAGAAGTGCATCCAGAGAACCGCTGAGCCGCCAGCCGCGATATCAAAGAAGTGACCGCCCAGATAACGGTCGATGAGCAGCATCAACTGCGCTGCCGTGAGCGTACTGATGGCCATGATGACCAGGAACCCCATGATCAGGTTGAGCCAGGCGAAAAGCGGCATTCTCCCCAGCGTCATCCCCGTACACCGCATGACCAAAATGGTGGTCACGATATTAATGGCTGTACCGACGCTGCCAACCCCGGAAAGCAAAAGTCCCGGCGTCCAGAAATCCGAGCTGTGGCCTGGCGAGAACATAAGCGACGTCAAGGGCGCGTAAGCGAACCATCCGACGTCGGGAGCATTTCCGCCATCGAGAAATCCGGTACCGCCAAAGAAGCTCGAGTAAAGGATCAACCCACCAAAGGCCGCCATCCAAAAGCTGAATGCATTCAGACGAGGGAAAGCCATGTCTCGCGCGCCGATCGTTAGCGGAACCATGTAATTTGGGAATCCAAAGACAAGAGGCATAGCCACGAAGAAGATCATCGTGGTCCCGTGCATGGTGAACATCCGGTTGAAGAGTTCTGGCGAGACGAAATCGTTCAGCGGCCGGATAAGCTGGAGGCGCATGAGCGTCGCTTCTATGCCGCCGATGGCCAGGAAAGCCAGGGCAAACAGGATGTACAAGATGCCGAGCCGTTTATGATCGACAGTGGTCAACCATCCGTAGACCTTGTCCACCAGCGGGCGGGGTGCAGCTACCGTCTCGGATAACGCTATTGATTCGCTCGACATCGGAGTCTCCAAGTACGCTGTGAGTTCATCTGTCTCCCGGTCACTTAAAGGTCTTCTCGACTCGCAGCACCAGCTTATGGCCGGTAGCGCGATTCTGCGCCCCAAACTCTTGATACCCGTTGGCATAAAAGAACCAGCTTCCGCTGTTCCAAACCATTCCGGGCCCTATCGCACCCACCTGTTCGGGCGAGTTGGGAAGCGCCACAGCGTCGATCTTTCCGTCGGTAATCTGCTTCAGGTAGTAGGCGTTAGGGCCTATCCACAGGCCTTTCCAAAGGTTGTACGCGGCCGTTGCGTTGAAATGAATGGCCTGGCCGGCCTGAGTGGTTTGCGCACCCGTGCTTATTGGAGGATTATTGTTTGTCGAGTTCCAGAGATAGTGAACCCGCCAACTCGTTTCAATCCGTTTTGCCGGAAATGCGGTGATCGCGTAATAGGGATGAACGGTGAAGGCGTTACTCCCGATATTAACGTTAGACGTTCGCGAATATTGCCCCGTGGGCAGGTCGAAATCCGCCACTACACGCTGGTCGATTGCCATGCCTAAAACTCGATGTTCGGGCCATTGCAGAATGAACGGCCCTACCGTCGTGGCGCCCAACCCCCCGGCCTCGCCCGAGGCTCCAGCATTCACATGCGCTGCTGAGAGGACAACTTCCACGCCGTACCAGCCTCCGAGAAATTGCTTATGGCTAAGCCATGCAATGTGCGTCAAACCGCTGATGCTGTTCACTTCGCCCGCGCCCGCAGCGTTTCCGGCCGAATCCGTGATTCTTCCGTCATGTGCCGCATCCCCAATCTGCTCGACGACAAATCCTGGTCCGGCTAGTCCGTCGAGAAAGCTGGTATCGCCGAGGTTGACGGCCGGCTCCGAAACGTGGCGGCTTTGGCCCGGCAAGGAAACGGACTGGAGGCCGATCAGCATAGCTACGGACAAACGTTTGGCCAACCATCCGTAGACCTTGTTCAGTAGCGATCCGCTAGCCATCGGCCGTTCTCCTTCTCCCCACTAACGGAGAGCCTCCAAGTACGCAGTGAGTTCGTCTATCTGCCGGTCACTTAACTGAAATGCGGGCATCAGTGCTCCAGGTTTAATGGAACTGGGATCTTGAATCCACTTACGAAGGTTTTCAGGCGTGTTGAGCGCTGCCCCGGAAGCGATCGTATCTCTGCTCATCAGGTGCGTTAAATCGGGTCCGAGCCGTCCATTCCCGGCTATGCCCGACACTCTGTGGCAGACCAGGCACGGGTTGGTCTCGAAGACGACCTTTCCTTGAGACACAGCGTCGGAGACGAACACGGATTGACGTTGTTGTTCAATCCATCGGTCGAAATCCGCACGCTTTTCGACATAAACGCGTAGGAGCATCTTGGCATGCTGGACTCCGCAGTATTGTGCGCATTGGCCCAGATAAACGCCGGTTTCGTGCGGCTCGATCCACATACTATTCGGATGATTCGGGATGAGGTCCGTCTTCCCTGCAAGACGTGGCGCCCAAAAACTGTGATCCGTATCCGCGGAAAGCAGCGTGAGGAAAGTCGGAGTTGGGTGAGCCGGATCACTTACCGGTACGTGCAGTTCATTCGCAGTCACGACATCCAGTCCGGGGTAGCGATACTCCCACCAAAACTGATGACCGATGACAGTGACTTCGATGGCATCGTGAGGTTTCGCGGCTTCCTGAACGTTCGCAATCACTCGGACGGTCGCCAGGAACAAAACTAAGACAATCAGAACCGGGATTACTGTCCAGGCTGTTTCCACTTGAGAGCTGCCGTAAACCTGCGGTGGTTCCCGCTTATCGTCGTGAGCCTTCTCTCTGAATGTCATTACTGCGTAAGCGAGCAAGCCGAATACGAGGACAAACACTGCTGCCGTAAGCGCAAGTACAAAAAGAGACAGCTCATAGATCGATTGCGCCGGAGTTGAGACCGGACTGAATATGCTTGTCGGGCTCGAAGGTCCATGCGCGGGGTCAGCCAGGGCGATTGCCGTTGCGAAACAATAGACCGCGAGAGCTGGTACCTTCCGTGTGGCGGCTCTGGTCACGACTAGCACCCTCCCGATGCTTGGTCCTGGCGTCAATGGTTAGTTGACTAACGAGACAAATGCACAATCGCTACAAACGCCCGCTTGAACACATAGGTTCTCGCTGGCGGCCTGGCCCGGAAACTCTACCGGACCGCTGAACGTGAAGATGGTCCTGTGATCCAACTAGCCGGCCAGGGCGCGTGGGGCCGTTCCATTCGGACATGCAAGAGCCAAGCGGATCGTCTTCGTACTCGTTTTGTTCATTTGCCGTCGCGGCCGCTTGACCAAACCAAACTAGGCAATATGCACGCCATCAGTCACCCTTTAGTAATCAAGCAAATTGCCCGAAACGCATAAGTCACCGCGTCACTATGTCGACAATGCTGTCGCCTGCAAGTCACGTCTGAGGTCCCAGGGTCGTCCTAAACCTAGAACGGCAATTCGAGTAAGGGTCTTTGCGGCCGCCGCTGCTTGGAACGAGAAGCGGCGCGCCGGTATGAAAGTTCTGCGCTGGATGTCGCGATATCCGGCAACGCCCCCAGTGGCCGAGGCCGGAGCGCTGACGTTGTTGGGCGGCGGTGAGCGCTGCGCCTTTGAATCGGCGGAACCGAGTTTTGCGCCGATCGCGAGTCAAAGCCCTGCGCTGTGAGCTTCGAGACGCGGCAGCTCTTACGGCGCAGCGTACAGCGCCTCGCTGAATTCCTCGAAACGAAGCTGGAACTGGTGATGTTCGCGTATGAGGAACGCCTTGTGCAGTTCGGCGTCGATATCGAAGGTCCCTGGAGCGGTGAGCGTGTTCCTTCCGGCATTACCGAACTGTCCCGGAGGAGCTTCGACGTACGCAGCCCGGTTGTACTAATCCGAGGTGGTTTGGGGCGAAGCATTAGCGGGACCGCCCACGTAGTTCGGCCGATCGTGGCCCACGTCCGTGCTCGAGTTGTCTACGCCGCCGATCGTCAAAGTCACCGGTACGCCGTCCTGGAGGGTCATTATTCCGCCGGTTTGCCAGCCGCCGATGACGCCATTGAGCGCCCGATTGGTGATATTCACAAGCTTTCCTTTGCCGACCGGCAGGTCGTACAGGACGGACGTGACCCAGCGTTGCGGCACATTGAACGCCGACAGACCGCGCTCGCACTCGATGCAATAGCTGTTCTGCGGGAAAAGCGTGTCATAGCCTTGCACGCGAATGCCGCTGGAGTCATCGATCGATTTGGACCAGGTGTAGGAACTGATGACGCTCACGCCATGGCTGAAACGCCTGGTAACCTTGAAGGTCAGCGAATTGTAGTTGGCGTTGACGCCGTCCGCGACCAACTGGAGAACGCCGAAGTCGGACCAAGGCAGACGCGAGATGGCGCTGCCCACGGTTCCGGGAATACCCTGGTCGACGTCCTCTAACCCGTATAGATGATGGCTCTCGGAACCCAGGTAGCCGGCCTCAATCGCCCAATTCGAATTGACCTGGCGCTGGACGTTCACCAGGTACTGCTCGGTATACGCCGTCAAGTTGTTATAGGAATTTGCGTACCCGTAAGGCGCCGGAAATGCCGGCCCTGAGCCACCGGCGCCAACCGGGGTGACGGCATTCGCCCATGTGGCGGGCAGTCCCGTCAGGACGCCGGATCCTGTACTCCAGGTTGGCTGACCAAGGTTTGCAGTCAGGTTCAGACGTACGCCCAAATTGCGCGCCATGTCAAAGTACATGGAGTTGCCGCCGTCCTGGACGAAGAACGTTCCGTACGCGATTCGGACTACGGTCTTCGAATCGGGCGAATAGGCGACGCCGACGCGCGGCGCAAGGTCGTTGTATCTCGTCTGAGCGAGGGCATAATTCTCCAGGCCGTTGCTGCAGACGGCGGGCGTAGAGGACCAGGTGAAAGGAATGGGAGGGCTGGCTGTATAGGGATTCGAGCAGTTTCCCTGCCGGATGAAGTAAGGCTCCTGGGATGTGGGGGCGTTGGAGGACGCGTAGATGTGCGGCAGCACGATATCGAAATAGTTCCCGAGGGTGTCGGTGAAGGGCGGGGTCAACTCCCACCGGGCCCCTAATGTCAGGGTGAGTTTGGGCGTAATCTTCCAGGTATCGTCGATGTACGCCGCCTCCGCATTGCGCTGGAAATTCGCCACGGCGTCCTGAAACGCCACCGAGGATTGATAAATGTCGCCCAGCAGAAATTCGGCGAAGGCGTCGCCCCCGGTATGGGTCAAGCTCTGGGTGGCGTTGGGCTGGAACATAAAGCTACCCCGCAGGAATTGATTACCTAACGTATCGAAATTCTGGCGATTGTATTCGAACCCGAATTTTAAGGTATGTTTGCCTTTAATCCAGGACAGGTTATCCACGAACTGAGCCGTGTTGTCGGCGATCTGATAGGGGTCGTCGGTCCCGTCCCCCAGGGTGCTGAAACCGTCTCCGTTGAACGAGATGGATGGCACGCCCCACTGTACGGGCGGGCCTGCCTCCAAATTGGGAATACCCAGCGATCCCACGGTGTTGACGCTGAAGGCGTCTGCCGTGCTGATCGCGTTAAAGATGCGCGAGTAGCCGAAGCGCGCTTCGTTCACGACATTGGGCGAAAGAGTGCGCGTGTTCGAACCGAGGTACTGCTCGTATCCGGTAGTGACCTTGGTTCCAGCGATGCTCAGTCCGCCGCTCTTTTGAACCTCGTTGCCCCAGCTATAACGGCCGCTCCACTGCGATTTATCCGATTCGATGAAATCCATACGGATGACGAATCCGCTGCGGTTGAAGGGAGACTGGTTGTTCTGGACGTAGTTGTTCACATAGCCGGGCAACTGCGCGGCGTCGTAGTACTTCAACAGTTCCTGTGAGATCGGACTGATCTGGTTCGCCGGAATGATGAGGCATACTTCTTTGGCGGCACGATGCATCGTTTTCCATCAGAGCCCACGTCAAAGGGATTCTTTTCCGCCTGGCAGGGATCACCCCCATTTGACGGCGAACAGCTGATGCGATGGACAGAGCAGCTTTACAACTACTACTTGGATTTCTTCAGGCCCGATCATGTCGAGCCTTTCGCCGTTCTGCTGCGCCGCAATCCCATCAACGCGGGCGGAGGCGTGGAGATGGGTAACTCCTTTATCGGTACCTTCGATACGCATACTAGAGTGGACCCGTTCAAGCTGACCCTGGCGCACGAGATGGTGCCTACGTTTGTGGGGAATCTAGGTGGCTCCCCGGGCGAGGATGCTTCCTGGTACGCCGAAGGCGCAGCGGTCTACTACGAACGCCTGCTGCCTCTGCGCGCCGGCCTCATCTCAGCCGACGAGTTTGTGCACAATCTCAACTCTACTGCGGCGCGCTACTACACCGACGCGCTCAACCACACTCCCAACAGCGAGATCGCCGCCAATTTCTGGGCCGACACACGCATCCGTGTCCTTCCTTACGACCGCGGTTCCCTGTATCTTTCCGTAGTCGATAGCCGGGTGCGCGCCGCATCTGGAGGAAAGCGTTCGCTCGACAATCTGATTCTCGCCATGATCGGCCGCAAGCGTGGCGGCCTGGCCATGGACCAGGCTGCATGGCGCGCCGTCCTCACGAAGGAGCTGGGATCATCCGGCATCTACGAG
The DNA here is from genome assembly GCA_049522755.1 of Bryobacteraceae bacterium. GTDB lineage: Bacteria > Acidobacteriota > Terriglobia > Bryobacterales > Bryobacteraceae > PALSA-243. Next base: position 9,690 of record JBEKNN010000121.1, read on the forward strand.
TTCGATGCAATGTTAAGAGGCGACCCGGTTCTGCCTGCATCGTCCGCCTTCGGCCCATGCTTTCGTCGCACGGCGAAAATGCTCCGCCGGTACGAGCTGGGTTTCGAGCCGAAGGTGCTCATCGAGCCGGCGCGCATTGTGCGAGGACTGATTCCGGGCTCCGCGGCGGAGCGGGCGGGACTACGTAACGGCGATCACATCCTGAAGCCAGTGCCGCAGGATGGCATCCAAGGCGATCAGACCGCACTGCTCCATCTGGAGATTCTGCGCGATGGAAAGCAATTTCCGCTCGATTATCTGCCACGCGGAGAGACTGTCGAAGCCTACCAATGGGAGCGCGTCCCCGGAATACCTGAAACGGCTTGCGCCTTGCCCGCCACCATCGACGCCAGGCGATAAAGTCCAACGCGGACGCTGGCCGCTGACCTAAGCGTTTGTAGCTCCCGATGCCGAACGAGTTGCCCGCGCTATTTCAGACACCGCCCTAAGTCAACGCGGCGAGAACTTTGTCAATATCGGCCGCGTCATTGTACACCGAGGGCGAGATGCGGACGCGGTGGGGGTAGACTGCAATATCGACGTTCGCTCGCTTGAGCTTTGCTGCGAAGTCTCCGGCGTCTTTTTTCGCGAATGTCACGATCGGGGAGATGCTCTCCGCGGGCGTCATCGGTTCGAACCCGAGCCGCGGCATCTCTTTATGCAAACGGAGCAGAAGGGGCTTCCGGTGGGCCTGAATGTTCTCGACGCCCAGTTGCTGGATGTAGTTCAGCGAGTAATTCACACAAGCTGCCGTTGTGTTTGAAACTGTGCCGACTTCGAAATGGCCGCCGGCCCCGCCGGCCTGCTTCCAGTCCATCACGGTTTCGCCGGGCGGGTCGTACGGAAAGACGTGATATTGCATTTGAGCCAATTGCCGGAATCCGTACTGGCTGCGCTGAATCCGGTCCAGGCGATCCTCGCGCACGTAGAGAAACCCGAGGCCCATATCGCCCATGAGCCACTTGTAGCTGGAGCAAGCCAGGAAATCGACGCCGCTGGCCCGGACATCCACGGGAACCGCTCCGGCCGCCTGCACGGCGTCCCCATATACCATCGCGCCGCGGGAATGAGCCAGATCGCACACCGCTTTCAAGTCGTGCTGAAACCCGTTAATCATGGAGACCAGCGACACAGCTACGAGCTTAGTCTTTGAATCGATGACCTTATCGAGGTCCCCCAATTCGATGCGCCACTCGCGCGGGCGAACAATGCGGACTTCCAGACCCGATTTCGCGAGCTCGCCGTATTGGTACAGCGAGCCTTCGAAGTGCAAGGCGTCGGTAACGATATTCCCGCCGCTCCGCGGCAGATCGAGGCCCGCGGCAATCAGGTTCTCGCCAACTGTTGTGCTGGGCACGAAACTGATCTCGGACGGCTGACCATGAATCAGTCTGGCAAACTGAGCCTTGGCCTGGTTCTGCAACTCGCCGGCATAATCCGGAACGCCTCCGCCGCCGCCGGCCTTGTATTCGAGATATTGCTGAACCGCCCGGGCTGCGCCAATTCCGATCGGATGCCAACGCGCATTGTTGAGACAGGTTTCGGCCTTCACGACGCCGAATTCCGACTTCGCCGGCAATCCTGGAACGGTGGTTGCCGCACCCATCCGGGATTGTAGCTGCGCTGCCCCAGCGGCGAGGAGCAAACCTCGACGGGATACACCCATGGCTTAATGTTCCTTTCCGAATTGTCTCACCGCGTGAATCATCGCACGGCGCTTTGGAGGAAGGCGGCGTCGTTCTTCAGTTGGCGATAGGCCTGTTGGTTATCGTACATCATATGACCGCCGAGATAGCAACCGGTGGCGACGTTGCGGCAGAACCCGGAGGGCTGAATGTGCTCCATGAGATAGTTATTAATCTCCTGCAGCGCCACCGTCCTGCCTCTCCTCCACCCAATCGCGGACAGCATCTTTCCACATGCCTCCTTCGTAGGCGGACAGGAGCATCTCGATGAACTGGCGTTCTCTCGGTGGCGATTTAACCGGCATGAGCTTTACGGAGTCGAGGTTGGCCGCCATCGGCTGGGTCTTCTGGGCCCCCGCGCGTGGTCGCCAGTGGTCACCCGAAGTCTGTAAGTAAGTGTATGAGTCTTTGGTAGCGCTAAAGGGAGTCGAACTCGCATTTAAGCGGATTTCAAGGGGTCTTAGAACTCTCTGTTCTCTGCGCAGAGGTGTGCGCCAAACTGCCATCGTCACCGAAGTCGCATTCTCCCCCAAGCTACTCAGATCCTTGATCGGTACCACGCCAAAGAATCTTTGCACCGCGCCGCTCAATCCATCTTCGGCGCAACCAGCGAAGGCAAGCAATGGGCAACAGCGCGCCGCACGGAGCTGGATGCCGGCCAACTGCACGCCATCGTCCACGCTCTGCGGCCGCATGCCGCCGCTTCCGCTGAGGCTACCAAATGTGCGCTGTACATATTCCGCAATCGCGCGCGCATGCGCTACCCGAAATTTCACGCCCAGGGTCTGTGTACCTCCACCGGCGTCCTTGAGGCTGGATGCAAAGTGGCGATTGGAACTCGCCTCAAACGGTCTGGCATGCACTGGACTGTCAATGGCGCAAATGCCATCATCGCTCTGCGCTGCTCGAAACTCAGCGGACGCTTTCAGGACTTCTGGGAACGTCGCTTCGGCCACGCTGCCGCATGATTACGATCCCTCAAATCCGGCCTGCGCCCACAGCTCAGGAAGTCCACCCGGAAGCCGCACTACATGTCGGCGACCGAGCAAGCAAAGATCGAGATGGTCGCGCCCAGCTACTTCAGGAACATCGTTGTAATCTTGTCGGAAATGGGGCTGCGTTACAAAAAAGAACTCCTTCCGATGAAGAAGGAACAAGTCGATCTCGAAAACGGACTGGTGCACATTGCGGAATCGAAGACGGCGAACGGCATTGGCGATATGCCACTGACCCAGGTTGCCATCGAGGCGTTCCGGCGTCAAATGGACGAGACGGCGGGAAGCAACTACCTGTTCCCCAGCCCGAAGCTGGGAACGCAGAAACCGTATATGACCAAATTTCGCCCCATACGAACTTCGGCACACGTTCGCTACCCGGCTGAGTGCGGGCGGCGTCGCCGATCACATGGTGACGCAGATGTTAAGACAGGGCGATGCCGAGGTCTTCAAGCTGTACAGTCAGGCAAACCTCGGAATGATGCGCGAGGCGCTTACCAAGCTGGACCGGCAGGCGAACGAGCGGGGAGTTTTGTGCACGATGAAGGCAAGCTAAAACGATTTTGTGCACATTTTTGGCACAATTGCCTTCCTGTATTCACTCCAAAGGGAGACGAAGCATCAATTCTGAGGGGTTTTTTGGTCGGGCCGGCGAGATTCGAACTCGCGACCTCTTGCACCCCAAGCAAGCGCGCTAGCCAGGCTGCGCCACGGCCCGAACCTTTGTATTATACAACGCCGTATATCGTTCAATCCAACATATCGAGCGCCGCCTGCATTTCGCTCTGCGCGTGCCCGTCGCCCTTTCGCCCCGCGGCATCCACGCCGTCGCGGTACATCGCGCGCGCGTCGTCCGTCCGCCCCATCCTCTCCAGCGTTTGCCCGCCATGGAAATACCCCGCGGGATAGTCGGGATGCGCTTCAATCAGCGCGTGGAACTCGCGCATCGCCGCATCGTAATCCGCCGCATTCTTGTATTCCATCGCCAGCCCATACCGCGCGAATGCGTCGTTCGGGTTCTGTTCCAGCATGCTCTTCAGCGTCTCTAACCGTGTGCTCGCCATGGTTGTGCTACGATACCTCCGAAATGTCGTGCCCGTATTTCTATCCCAGCATGCCGCGGTCCTTGCCTTCCGATCCGCAAGCCGCCTTGCTTCCCCTGGGCGACGATTGGTCCGGCGCCTGCCGCGCGGCGCCCGATCATCCCTGGCAGCCCGACGCCGCCACTCTGCGGCCGCTCTGCAATCTCGGCTACGCCCGCGGCGCCTGCAGCCGTTTTCCGGATGACGACGGGCCCGACGCCGTCCGCTTCACCATCTCCGGCGACGATGGCGCCACTCTTCGACTCTACTACGTTGTCGAGCGCAATCACCACCCCTTCGCGCACGGCCCGCTCGCCTGGTCGCGCGCCATCGCAGTCTTCGACGAGCCCCCGGAGAGCCCGTCTCTGCGCCGCCAGGCCCAAGCTTATGTCGAAAGTTATTTGCGGCGGAAATCCGACGCCGCAACCGTCCCCCCGGCATCTGTATCGGTATGATCGAAGGCAAGCCCGCACGTGAATCCGCATCGGAATACTGCGAGTTAGCGCTACCCAACGACGCCAATGGTCTCGGCAACGTCCTCGGCGGCAAAGTTATGCATCTGGTCGACCTCGCCGGCGCCATGGCCGCGATGCGGCACGCGCGCCGGGCCGTGGTCACGGCTTCCGTCGATAGTCTCCACTTCCTGCACCCCGTGCGCATCGGCCAATTGTTGATTCTGCGGTCCTCGGTGAACCGCGTATTCCGCACATCCATGGAAGTGGGCGTGAAGGTCTTCGCGGAGAATCTTCTCACGGGCGACACGGTTCATACCTGCTCGGCTTATCTCACGTTTGTAGCTCTGGACGCCGATGGCAAAGTCACTCCCGTCGCACCCGTGATTCCCGAAACCGAGCAGGAACAGCGCTGGTATCGCCAGGCGGCGGAACGCAGGGAATATCGCCTCGCGATGCGCCATCGAAGGAGCTCCGAGCGTGTCTGAGCCGGCTCGGCGCTCGCTGTACAGTGCGGTCAGGCCCCTCTTGCTGCTCGTAATTGCCACAGTGAGCAATCTGCCGGCTGCCGACGTGCGCGGAAGATGGAGCGGAACTGTGGAAATGCATGGCGGCCAAATCGGCATCGTAGTGACATTGAGCCAACATGGCCAGGAACTCTCCGGTTCTATTTCGACCAGTGACGATACCGAGCCTTCGCCCATTGAGAACGGGGAGATCCGGGGCGATACAGTGACATTCGAGATGCATGACAATGCCAATCGGATAGTCAAGTTTCGGCTGGCTCTCACAGATGGTTTGATGCGCGGCGAAGCTAGTCTTGGCGATCGAGTTTCCAAGATCGAGTTATCCCCGGCGTCGGACTCGGGATTCTATCCAATCGCCGGGGGCCTCCTTTCGTCGCCTCCATTGCTGCTAAGACAAGTCGAGCCCGCATACACTGAGGAGGCCCGCGCAGCGAGAGTCCAGGGAGTGGTAGTGTTACAAGTCGAAATAGATCCTGGCGGCAAGGTAGCTATGGGTCACATTACAGTGATTCGTAGCCTTGGCTTGGGACTCGATGAGAAGGCCATCGAAGCGGTGAAGAAGTGGAAGTTCAAACCCGCTACCCGTAACGGAACACCCGTAACGGCGAAAGCGACGATTGATGTGAACTTCCGGCTGTGACCACCGGCTCAGAGCCTGGAAAGAGCCGCTCGGCTCCGGTTGGCTTATCCCGTAATGCGCGCCTCGCTGCCCGGTCGCTGGTCCGAACGCAGCCCGCTACAATTGAAGCGTGGCCCTCACCTGTTACTTGGACGCGTTCTCGGGGATCAGCGGCGATATGACCGTAGGCGCGCTGGCCGATGCCGGCGCGGACCAAAACGCCATTGCCGCGGCCGTCTCGTCGCTCAATGCCGGCGCCGCCGTCTCGTTCGAAAAGGTCAAGCGGGGCGGGATCGGCGCCACCAAGTATCGCGTGGCGGCCGAAGAGACCCGCAAACACCGGCATCTGCCGCACATCGTCAAGATGATCGAAGCCGCGGAGCTGTCTCCGCGCGCGAAACAGAACGCCATCGCCGTGTTTCGCAAACTCGGCGAAGCCGAAGCCGAGGTACACCAGGTTCCCATCGAGAAAGTGCATTTTCATGAGGTGGGCGCGGCCGATTCCATCGCCGATATCGTTGGCGCCTGCGTCGCCTTGGACGCGCTCGGCGTCGACGCCATCGTGTGTTCGCCGGTGAACGTCGGCAGCGGCGCCGTGAATACCGAGCACGGCGTGCTGCCCGTGCCCGCGCCCGCAACCGCCCTGCTGCTGCGCGACGCGCCGGTCTACTCGCAGGGGCCCGCTTTCGAATTGACCACGCCCACCGGCGCCGCCATCGCCGCCGCCCTGGCGCAGCGCTTCGGTACGCTCCCATCCATGAAGATCGCGCGCACCGGCTACGGCGCCGGCGATCGCGAATTTCCCGGGCAAGCCAATGTACTGCGCGTCATCCTCGGCCAGGCCACCGGCGCCCAGGAAGCGCTAAGTGTCTCCGTCATCGAGGCGAATATCGACGATTCCAACCCGCAGGTGTTAGCCTACGCCACGGAGCGTCTGTTCGAAGCGGGCGCGCTCGATGTGACGCTGCAGCCCATCCTCATGAAGAAGGGCCGGTCCGGCAATCTGCTGCGCGTCATCGCCAAGCCTGAAGACCGCGAGCCGCTGGCGCAGATTGTCTTCCAGGAAACATCCACCCTGGGCCTGCGCATCTATTCCGCCGAGCGGCGCGTGCAGGCGCGCACCTGGACGGAAGTCGCGACGCCCTACGGAAAAGTGCGTGTTAAAATCGCCGGCGAAGGCGCTTATGCTCCAGAATATGAGGACTGCCGCAGACTCGCGCTCGCATCCGGCGTTGCACTGAAACAAGTCATCGCCGAAGCCAATTTCGCATACCTCAACCTATCCCGATGAAATACTATCTCACCACTCCGCTGTATTACGTGAATGCCGCGCCTCACATCGGCCACACTTACACCACCATGGCCGCCGAAACCATCGCGCGCTACAAGCGCATGAAGGGCTTCGACGCGGTGATGTTCACCGGCACCGACGAGCACGGCCAGAAGGTGGAGCGCGCCGCCGAAGCCACCGGCAAATCGCCGCAGGAGTTCGCCGATACCATCTCCGCCGAATTCCGCAAGCAGTGGGAGAAGCTCAACATCCGCGTGGACCGCACCATCCGCACCACCGACCCGCGCCATCACAAGGTGGTGCAGTGGCTGTTCCAGCGCTGCATGGAAAACGGCTTCATCCACAAGGGCAGCTACACCGGCCAGTATTGCGTTTACGACGAGCTCTACGTTAACGACGCCAAGCCGGGGGACCCTTGCCCGGAATGCGGCCGCATCACCGAGACCGTTACCGAGGAAAACTATTTTTTCAAGCTTTCGGCTTTCACCGCGAAGCTGCTCGAACTCTACGAATCGCAGCCCGGTTTCATTCAGCCCGAATCGCGCCGCAACGAGGTAATCTCCTTTGTGCGTGAGGGTCTTCACGACCTGTCCATCAGCCGCACCACTCTCAAATGGGGCATCCCTCTGCCGGTGGAGGGCAAGCACGTTTTCTACGTCTGGTTCGATGCGCTGATCGGTTACATGAGCGCCGTGGATGGCGAAGATCTCTGGCCCGCCGACCTGCACCTGATCGGCAAGGAAATCGTGCGCTTCCACGCGGTCTTCTGGCCGGCGTTCCTGATGGCCGGCGGCGCGCCGCTGCCCAAGCAGGTCTTCGCGCACGGCTGGCTGCTGTTTGAAAACGACAAGATGAGCAAATCGCGCGGCAACATCGTGCGCGCCGAACCCATCCGCGAAGTGATGGGCGCGGACGCCCTGCGCTACTTTCTGCTGCGCGAAATCGTCTTCGGACAGGACGGCAGTTTCAGTTACGACGCGCTGGTGGGCAGGTACAATTCCGACCTCGCCAACGGCCTGGGCAACCTTGCCAGCCGCACGCTGACCATGATTCATCAGTATCGCGGCGGCGTTGTTCCCGAAGGCGCCGATGCCGAGATCGGCGTGGTGGCGAACTCCACCATTCAAGCCGTGCAGGACGCGTTCGACCGCTTCGAATTCTCCAAAGGCCTCGAAGCCGTGTGGGGATTGATCTCGGCGGTGGATAAATTCATCGTGCAGCGCGCCCCGTGGAAGCTGGCGAAACAGCCCGGCGACGAAGCGCGCCAGCAGCTCGATTCCACGCTCTATACCGCGGCTGAGGCGCTGCGCATTGCCACGGCGCTCCTTTCGCCGGTACTGCCGCAATCGGCTCCCAAGATCTGGGCGCAGCTCGGTATGACGGAATCCGTCGAATCGGTGCGCTTCGGCGCGCTGGAATGGGGCGGCTTGCAGGCCGGCCAGAAGATCGGCGAGGTGGTCGGAGTTTTTCCGCGAATCGAACTGAAGGAAGCCGTCGCAAAGATGCGCGACCTGGAAGAGAAAATCTCCGCCGAGCAAGCGGTCCTGGTGGGGCGGGCCCATGGCCTGCCAACCGAAAAAGAAGCCGCCGAATCAGCCAAGATCCCCGCCGACGATTTCTTCAAGGTCGACCTGCGCGTGGGCTTGGTCCTCTCCGCCGAGCGCGTCAAAGGTTCCGACAAGCTGATGCACATGAAAGTCGATATCGGCGAGCCGGAGCCGCGCACCATAGTCGCGGGCATCGCCGAGGCATATACGCCGCAGCAATTGCTCAATCGCAAAGTAGTGATCGTCGCCAACCTGCAGCCGCGCAAGTTGCGGGGCATCGAATCGAACGGCATGATTGTCGCGGCGTCCATTGAGGGCGGCCAGCCGGTGCTGGCGGGGTTCCATGAGGACATCCCCGCCGGAGCACGTTTGAAGTGAACCTGACAGATTCGCACTGTCACCTGGATCACGAGCAGTTCCACGCAGACCGCGAGGCGGTAATCGATCGCGCCCGCGCCGCCGGCGTGGAATGCATGATGGCGATAGGCGCCGGCGATGGTCCGCCCGATCTCGAAGCCGGCATCCGCCTGGCCGATCGCTACCCTTTTATATACGCCACGGTCGCCGTGCATCCGCACGAAGCGTCGAAAGCCACTGAGGAAACTTTCGCGCGCCTGCTCCAGCTTGCGCAGCATCCCAAAGTGCTGGCCATCGGCGAGATGGGCCTCGATTATCACTACGACTTTTCGCCGCGCCTGGTGCAGCGTGAAGTCTTCGAGCGCCAGCTCGATGTGGCCGCCGAAGCGCGCAAGCCCATCGTGATCCACACGCGCGAAGCCTGGGCCGATACGCTCGAAGTGCTGCGCGCGCACTGGCGCGGCGAGGGCATCATGCACTGTTTCACCGGCGATGAGGCGCAGGCGCGCCAGGCGCTCGACCTGGGGTTCTATCTCAGCTTCGGCGGCGTATTGACGTTTCCGAAAGCCGAAACCGTGCGCCAGGCCGCGCGCATCGCGCCCGCGGATCGCATCCTCGTCGAGACCGATTGTCCCTATCTCGCGCCCGTGCCGCGGCGCGGAAAGCGCAATGAACCCGCATTCATCGTCGATACCGCGGTCCGTCTCGCGGCGGTTCGCGGATGCGCGCCGGAGGCCATCGCGGAGCAAACCTCGCGTAACTTTCAGCACTTATGTTTGCGGCGTACGCCCCCTAACGGGTAAACTGGTTAGCATTAGATGAATTTAGGCAAGTTGGGGCAAGCCCTCTCCGCCAGGGAAATTTTCGACCTGATTCAGCATGAGCTGGAACTGGTGGAACAGAGGATTTCCTCGGAATCCGTAGCGTCCGTCGAGGCGGTGACTGCCATCGGCCAGTACCTGCAATCGGCCGGTGGCAAGCGTCTTCGCCCCGCGCTGCTGTTGCTTTCCGCCAAACTCGCCGGCAACGGCGGACGCACCGCGGTTCAACTGGGCGCGGTGGTAGAGCTCGTCCACGCCGCCACTTTGGTGCACGACGACGTCATCGACGCCGCGCAGACGCGCCGCGGACGCCCCTCGACCAACTTCAAGTGGGGCAACCATACCTGCGTGCTCGCCGGCGACTGGCTCTACATGCAGGCGTTCCAGATTGCGCTGCGCGAGCGCAATTTCCAGATTCTGGAACTGCTCATCGGCCTCACCCAGATGATGGTGGAAGGCGAGTTGATCCAGCTCGAGCGCATCGGCCGCATCGGCGTCACCGAAGCCGACTGCATGGAACTGGTGGACCGCAAGACCGCGTGCCTCTTTTCCGTTTGCGCCCGCCTGGGCGCGCTGGCCGGGAACGCGGACGCGCAACTCCAGGAAAAGCTGGGCGAATACGCCTGGAACCTGGGCATGGCGTTTCAACTGGTGGACGACGTGCTCGATTTCACGGCCCGCGAGAAGACGCTCGGCAAACCCGTCGGCGGCGATCTGCGCGAAGGCAAGGTGACGCTGCCGCTGGTGTATGCGCTGGAGTGCGCGTCTCCCGGCGAACGCCGTCTGGTAGAAGTCATTCTGCAGCAGCGTAGCTACGACGAAGTGCCGTTCGCGCGCATCCTGGCGCTGCTCGAAAAGTATCGCGGCATTGAGCGCGTCAAAGAGCGCGCGCAGACCTTCACGGATAAGGCCCGCAACATTATCGGCGAATTTCCGGAGTCGCCATACCAGCGTGCGCTGATGACAGTTACCGAGTTAATCACTGAGCGCGATCACTAAACGGGCCGTGGCGCACGGGGCGCCCTCACGTGGCTATGTGCGATTCGGGGTGCTGCGTCGCTTTCACCGGCCCCGGAATTCGAGAACGGTCTCGGCTAGGCAACCAGTCTGAATGGGGGAGCCATTTCGCGCGGACGCCATTGCCAGAAAGGAATTTGCACTGGCTCGATCAGACCACGGTCTACGCTGCAAAGATTCGGAAGCCCGGAGCGCCGCACGTTATGATGAATGCCATGAGCCAAGTTGCCGAGAGCCCGACAGTTCTGGACGATCTGGTCCGGCGAATCGCAGAGCGGTTCTCCCCCGAAAAGATCATCCTCTTCGGCTCTAGCGCGCGGGGCGACGCGGGTCCGGATAGCGACATCGACCTGTTGGTGTTGTTTTCAGAGGTCGGCGATCCAAACAAGCGTGCGGCGGAACTCTACGCATCGCTGGTGGAATTTCCCCGCCCCATGGACATCGTCGTTTCGACCACTTCCCGTTTCGAACGTTACCGGAACGTGGTCAATACTGTCTACTGGCCGGCCTCGCGTGAAGGCAAAGTCCTCTATGAACGTGCCGCCTGAGGTTGTTGAAGTACTCCGGCAATGGGTTCGTAAAGCGGAGCATGACCTCGAAGCGGCAAGCCGGATCATGGCAACCGAGGAAGGTTGCCCCTTCGATACGGTCTGTTTTCATTGTCAGCAGGCAGCCGAGAAGTACTTGAAATGCCTGCTCACTTACTTGGGCATTCAGGCGCCCCGAACCCACGACCTGAAAAGCGCTCGCGGCGCTCATTCCTTTGGAAGTTCCCGCTACGGGCGGAAGATCTTGTCGAACTGAATCCGGTATGCCGTCGATGTTCGCTATGCGGATGATTGGCGCGAACCGCAATTGAGTGATGCCAAACGGGCTCTTGCGCTGGCATCGAAGGTTCGGGCCGCAGTCCGTGAGTCGCTGCCGCCTCCCGTGGTCGATTAGTTGGCGGTCCTGAACCGCTTTTACGAAACTGGCCGAATGCGCGTTGTAGGAATCGTGGACGAAGACCAGCGGCATCATTTCCCGTTGCCTCACTGCGGACAAAATTCATCAAAGGTCCGCCCACGAAATTACCGGACGGAACCTCGCCAATCCCAAATCGCCGGGGGCGCCCCGGCACGCTAGACCTGGACCGTTGACGGCCGCCAACATCCCGCCCCCCCAGCACTTCTGATCGGCCCGATAAATTCTATTTATTCGACACCTCCCGCCGCCTCTGATAGGCTTCGCCTAGGGGCTGCTACGCCAAGCCGGCGTGGAACTCCGCTCCTCCGTCGTGAGCGCATGCCGTCCTGGCATGCCGCGCAACAATCTTTTACCAAGAGAGGGTGTACGATGACGGTTTTGACCGACCAGCAAAAAAGCGAATTTGTAACGCGCGGCTTTTCCCGCCGCCATTTCGGCCGGCTCGGCGCCATGCTCGCCGCCGGCGCGTCGCTGCCTTTCTATAACGAACCGGCCCTGGCGCAGCTCTCGGCCGTTCGCGACATGCCGCCCGACGCGGTGCGCATCAACGCCAACGAGAACCCCTTGGGCCCGTGCGCCGAGGCCGCCGCCGCCATCCAGGCGATTGTCCAGAAGGGCGGCCGCTACATGTATGAAGAGACCTTCGGCTTCCAACAAACCATGGCCGAAACGGAAGGTCTGAAGCCCGACTACGTGCAAGCCTACGCCGGTTCCAGCGCCCCGCTGCATCAGGCCGTGCTGGCGTTCACTTCGCCCTCGAAGCCTTTCGTGACCGCCAATCCGGGATACGAGGCCGGCGAGCGCGCCGCCAAATTCGTCGGCGCCAAAGTAATCGCCATTCCGCTGACTTCGTCCTATTCTCACGACGTCAAAGCCATGGCCAAGGCCGATCCCAACGCCGGCCTGATCTACGTTTGCAATCCCAACAACCCCACCGGCACCCTGACGTCGCGGGAAGATATCGAGTGGCTGCTTGAGAATAAGCCGAAGGGCTCGGTGCTGCTTCTCGACGAAGCCTACATCCACATCGCCGGCGCGCCCATGAGCTCTTACCTGGTGGCCAAGGATAAGGACATCGTAATTCTCCGCACCTTCTCCAAGATTTACGGCATGGCCGGATTGCGCGCCGGCGCCGCGCTCGGCCGTCCCGACCTGTTGCAGAAGATCGCGAACTATTCCGCGGGCGCGATGCCCGTCACCGGAATGGCCGGCGCAGCCGCCAGTCTGAAGTCGAAGACCGTCGTGCCCGAGCGCCGTAAGATCATCGCCGGCGTCCGCGGCGACGTCTTCGAATTCCTGGAAAAGAACCGCTTTCACTACGTTCCTTCCGTCTCCAACAAGTTCATGGTCGACGTCAAGCGCCCCGGCAATGAGATCATTGAAGCCATGCGCAAGGAGAAGATCTATATCGGTCGCGTCTGGCCCAGCTGGCCCACCTACGTGCGCGTTTCCATCGGCACGCAGGAAGAAATGAACAAGTTCAAAACGGCGTTTCTCAAGGTGATGGCTTGAATCTTGCGCTCCTCCATGGCGAGCGGAAGGGCCCTTACGGGTGGACGCAGTTCTTTGGAGACTGCTCGGGGGGGCTCATCGCCGCCCTGATTGCCCTGCCTTACGGACTCGCCATGGCGGCGCTGATGGGCCTGCCGCCGGTGCTCGGGGTGTTCACTTCCATTCTTACCGCGCCGGTGATCGCGCTGCTCGGGCGCAACCCGGTGCTGATCGGCGGCACCGCCAGCGCCACCGTTCCCTTCATCGCCATGGCGGTGCGCAACCAGGGCATAGGCGGCGCCGCTAAAGTCTCCATCGTAGCCTCGGTAATCATGATGGGCTTCTGCGTTTTGAAGCTGGGGCGGCACATCACGCGCGTTCCTCACGCGGTGGTCACGGGGTTTTCCTGCGGCATCGGCGCCATGATGGTGATTTCGCAGCTCGACACCATCATGGGAGTCGCCTCGCCTTTTTCGCGCCAGGCCCGGTCCGCCCTGGGCCAGCTTACCGCCGCGCTGAGCCATTTGGGGGACGTCCGCGCCGTTCCTCTAGCCCTCGGCCTTACCGTAATCCTGGCCGCCAGCTTCGTGGCCCGCTACTCGCACCGCATTCCGGCCCCGCTCGTAGGCATCGTGCTGGCGGTTCTGTTGGCCCGCGCTCTGGGCGTGCGTGAAAAAGAAGTGGGCGCGATCTCCGCCGCGCTGCCGGCGTTCGTCGGGTTCTCGTGGAATCCCAGCGACGCCTTCACCGTGCTTCCCTCGGCCTTCGCGCTAGCCTTCGTATCGTCCGTCAATATTCTCATCACATCGCGCGTAGTGGAGCATTTCCGCGGACGCCACCAGCGCATGAATGCCTCCGCGGCGGACGCCGAGCTGGGCGCTTACGGCATCGCCAATGTATTCGCGGGAATGATCGGCGCGCCGCCCAGCGTTGGCATTCCGGCCCGCAGCCTGGCAGTGGTGCGCTGCGGCGGCTCGACGCGCCTGGCCAACCTGATGCACGCCGTTTTTCTGATCCTGATTCTTCGGCTGGGGTGGGAATTCGTTTCTCACATCCCGCTGGCGGCGCTCGCGGGCGTTACCGCTTGGATGGGCCTATGCCTGCTCGATTGGAGCGCCTGGCGCAGGCTCCCGAAAATGGGACGTGTGGACGCTTTAGCGTTCCTCTCCACCGCCGTCGCCGTGCTGGTGGTCAATGCCGCGCTGGCCGTGGCGATCGGGTGCTCGTTCTACGTCGTCCGCGCCATGCTGGGCCGAAGCCCCGCGATCAATTCCGCGCCCTTGGAACTGCGCGAGCATTAGGGGCTTGCTTGAAAGCGTTAATCGCCCTTATACGGCGTTTCGAGGTATTTGGCAGCCTGCTCCAGTGCGGCCCGAGTGTTGTCTTGCGTCCGTTGCGCCATCTTATATTGGTTCACGGCGCGGTCTCGCTGGCCGGTCACATCAAAAATCTTCCCTAACTCCAGGAATGACCAGACCTTGGTCCACTTTGGGTTGAGATTACCGCTAAGAGCCGAGCGGAATTGATTCGCCGCTTTCTGAAAGTTCCTCTCTCGGAGCAATATTTCGCCAATGCGGTAATGCGCCAGAGAGTTGCCCGGATTGACTTGAATAATCTTCTCGCAAGCATCCAAGGAATCACAATCGTCGTTTTGCGCAAATCCTGTCGCAACAAATAACAGAGCAAGGGCCAGTATCTTCATTAATGGGCGCCGCTTCAGCGATCGTATTACGAAAGTCAGCTTGAGACCCATCACGCTGCTTCTAAAAGATCCCGCACGCCCCAAACGCGATCTGCAATTCCCGCCTCCATCGCTTGCCGTTTTTCAGCAAATCACCTGCGGACATTACCCCCGGATGGCATGCCGCGATCGGCAATCGCCATTAGAACGCGCGTCGCAACCAAGCGCCGCGTCCGGCATGGGCGCCCTACTAAGCCGCGCCTAAGCCGCGCACTCGCCGCGGCCAAGTTGCAGCGAGAAAGCCCCGCTGTCGCCCCAATCCTGATAAATCTCCGGGAACAGTTCTGCGGGTTTGGACAGTTCCGCGGTCAGCGCGCGGAACGTCTCCACCTTGTTACGCAGCACGTACTGCCGGAACGTCTCGCCGTTTTCCCGATGCGCCAAAAAGTGGTCGAGCACGCGCGTCAAGGCTTCCGGAGCCAGCCGCGCGGGCACCGATTGCACCGCCAGGCCGAACCGCACAATGCCCTCTTCGTCATAACCGCCGCCGAGCAGCATCTGGTAGTAAGGCACCTCTTTCCCGTCGATCTTGCGGGCGTTGCCATAAAACCCAACATCGCCGATCCAATGTTGTCCGCACGAATTCGGGCATCCGCTAGCCTTGATGGAGAGGCTCTTCACCTGCGAATCGGTATAGCGGCGCGCCGTTTCCTGCAGCGCCGCGCCCAGATTCATCGTCTTGGTCAGCGCCAGGTTGCACGAGTAAGCGCCCGGGCAAGTGACCACGTCGTCGATCTGGTGCGCGCCGGCCTCGGCGAGACTCAGCTCGCCCAGCGCCAGATACACCTGCGGCAGCCGCGCCAGCGGGATGAATGTCAGCACCAGGTTCTGGTCGATATCCACGCGGACGGTTCCATCGCCGGCAGTGGACGCCAGGCGCGCAATACCGCGAAACTGATCGCTCGTAAGGTTGCCCTGATCCACCTTCACAATCACCGCCGCATAGCCGGTCTGGCGTTGCTCCACCACATTGGTCGCCAGCCATGCGTCGTATGCCGCGTCGCCCGATTTCTTCGCATTCACCACCGGCAGCAGCGCGCCGTTGCCAAGCGGCTGCGGGTTCGACTGGTAGCCGCCGAAACCCTCGGGAACAATCTCGGGCCACGCAATCCCGCCGTTCGCCAGGATATCCGCGTACTCCTTCTCGATCTGCTCCCGCACCCACTCCGCGCCGCGCGTGCGCACCAGGAACTTCAAGCGCGCCGTATTGCGGTTCTTTCGATTGCCGTGCTGGTTGAAGACGCGAATCACCGCTTCCACGCGGTGGATCAGCAGGTCCTCCGGCAGAAACTCGTCCAGCAGTTGCGCCTCGCAGGGCAGCGGTCCCAGTCCGCCGCCGAACACGATGCGGAAGCCGCGTTGGCCATCGCGAACCACGGCGCGAATCCCCAGATCGTTGATCGCTCCCGCGATGCAGTCTTTGCCATTGCATCCGTCGAAGGCGATCTTGAACTTGCGCGGCAGGTTCTGCGTCAGATCCTTGCGCAGCATGGCATAGGCCAGCTTCTGCGCGTACGGCCGGACGTCGAAAACCTCGTCGCGCGCGATGCCGCTCCAGACGCACGTAGTGATATTGCGGACGGTGTTATAGCAAGCCTCGCGGTTGGTAAGGCCGGCGTCGGCGAGCATGTGCATCAGGTCGGCGGTGCGCTCGAGCGGCACGAAGTGATACTGCACATTCTGCCGCGTCGTAAGGTGCCCTTTGCCGCCCGCGAATTCATCCGCGATAC
>JBEKNN010000122.1:0-26029 GCA_049522755.1 Bryobacteraceae bacterium
AGGCCGCAAGTTACGCTGAGGGTAGCGCAAATGGTAGCGCTGGCAATGGGTAATGAGGGTTTATCAGGGGAGTTTGGGGGAACTCGCTCGCTGTAAGTGTTTGAAAAGGGGACTCTAGGGGAAAGGACGGCAGCGCTCGTGTAGATTCAGGTTCTAGTTCTCGCAAGGGAGTGGAGGTTCAAGTCCTCTCATCCGCACCAAAGACTCTAAGTAAGTTATGAGAAATGGGCCACCGAGGTTTGGAGTGGCCATTTTGTTTTTGGACCTTATACTTGCCGGGGCCGAAGTGGACCTTGTTGGAACCTTATGGGGCCGCTGCAGACCGGATGACAATGTCCCCGGGTAGAAAGAATTTTGCGGATCGAGAGTGCCGGAGAACTCAAGTCGCACCGAGATCGGGCTCACGCTCCCTGGGTCAGTTTCAGGTAACCTATTATAAGCAGGCCGGCAACTTATAAGCAGGCCGGCAACTTCTCGCGAGCGCCGAAGGCTGCCACCGAAATTAAGATCGAGTCAATCAGCTTCGGAGCGCCGACTTGCCACGCGCGACCGGTTTCTGGTTGCCGTCGGCCGCAGGCTGCTGACGTCGGGTTTTCGATTGCCCTTCTACTCCGATTCCTTCGTTGCTTTAAGAGCGTTGCGCCTTCATCCGTTTGTCCATCTTCTGACCACTCTCGCAATTCGTGACGCCTCCCAGCAATGATCGCCGCCGTGGACACCTCACCGATTTTCCATCCCATTCTGATCGGTGAGATCGACCTCCTGCCCAAGGGCGGACAACGGGTCCAAAGGGACCTGGGCGGACCAAGTCGCGGACAAGGGGGCCCCACAATTTGTAGAGGCCCACACTACGGATGCGGAATCTTCAGAATGACGCGCAGCGTATCGCGCGCAATGAGCAGTTCCTCATCCGTCGGAATCACCCAGACTTTGGTGGGCGCCGCATCTTCGCCAATCTCGCGCTCAACGCCTATAGCCGCCTGGTTCTTCGCCGCATCCACGCGAATGCCCAACGAACTGAGCGACTGGCAGATCTTCTCGCGAACCGGCGCTGCGTTTTCGCCGATGCCGCCCGTGAAGATCACGGCGTCCGCGCCATCCATTGCCGCGAAGTAAGCGCCGATATATTTCTTGACGCGGTAACAGAATGCGTCGATGGCCAACTGCGCGCGCGCGTTGCCCTTGCCCGCTTCGTCCAGCAGATCGCGCATGTCGTTGGATGTGCCGGAGATGCCATAGAGGCCGCTGTACTTGTTCAGCGTCACGTCCACTTCGTGCAGGCCCATCTCTTCGCGGCCCACCATGTACAGCACCGCGCCGGGGTCCAGGTCGCCCGGCCGCGTGCCCATGATCAGGCCCTCGACCGGCGTCAACCCCATGGAAGTGTCGACGGACTTGCCATAGCGGATGGCGCACACCGAGCAGCCGTTCCCCAAGTGGCACGTGATCAGCTTGTAGTGCGCGCGCGTGGCGGTATGGAGGTAGGCGAAACGGTAGGAGACGTAGCGGTGCGAAGTGCCGTGGAAGCCGTAACGCCGGATCTTATCGCGCGTGTAATAGAGATACGGGATGCCGTAGATATACGCTTCGGGCGGCATCGTCTGATGGAACGCGGTATCGAAAACCGCCACGTGCGTGGCCTTGGGCAGCAGCGCTTTGGCGGCGTAGTATCCCTTGAGGTTGTGCGGATTGTGCAGCGGCGCAAGTTCGCTGGCGGCTACGATGCGCCGCACCGTATCGTCGTCCATAATGGCGGATTCGGTGAAGTGCTCGCCGCCGTGTACCACGCGGTGTCCCACGCCTTCGACGTCATCGAGCTTCGCCGCTCCAGAGCCTTCGAGCAGCTTGAAAGCCTCGGTAATAGCATCCTTGTGCGTCAGAACCGGGCACGTGTCTTTGGTCTTTGTCTCGCCGGCTTGGAAGGCGATAGTGGAATCCGCGCTGCCGATCTTGGCGATGGCGCCGACGGCGAGTTGCCGATCCTGATTGGCGGCGATTTGATCGGGCGAGGTTTCAATCAGCTGGAACTTCAGCGACGAGCTTCCGCAATTAAGAACAAGAATTTTCATAAGTGGGGCGGACCCCCCGGTCCGCAGCCGGCCCCCCGGCCGGCTCTTTTTTCCGAGAATTCTGCGGCCAGTAAAGAACTATTCTGTCATGAGCCTCTATTGGCGGCATCTTCCGCATATCGACGAACCCGGCCAACCCGTCTTCCTCACCTGGCGTCTTCACGGAAGTTTGCCGCCAAACAGGGCGTTTCCTGATAGTACGGTCACCTCCGGCAAGGCATTCGCCACAATGGATCGCCTACTGGACGAAACCCAATCCGGCCCCTTTACCTTCGTCAACCAGCTTTGGCCCAGATGGTGGTTGAAGCCATTCACTTCAATGCCACAGTATTGGGGCACTACGAACTGCACGCCTTCGTTGTGATGCCGAATCACGTGCACTTGTTGGCGACGCCTGCTGTGGAATTGCAGAAGCTCACCAGATCGCTGAAAGGTATAACCTCCAAACGGGCGAATGCGATGCTCGGGCTGACGGGAAGTTCATTCTGGCAAGAGGAAAGCTACGATCACTTGGTGCGGGCTGTAGAGTTTGAGAAGATTCGGGCCTATATCGAGGACAACCCGGTACGCGCCGGGCTGGCTCAGGATGCCGTCGAATTTTTGTGGTCCAGCGCGGCGAGGCCGGCCGGGGGGCCGGCCGCGGACCAGGGGGTCCGCCCTACTTTGTAAACGGCATGTTACCCTGGATTTTCCAACTATCTTGATAAAAGCCGTCAAAGGAACCAGGGATTTACTGCCCCCATCCACCGAAGTCTGGAACCGCGTGGAAGCTGCGGCTCGCGCCGTATTTCGCGCCTACCACTACGGGGAAATCCGCACGCCCATTTTCGAGGAGACGCAGCTCTTCGCCCGCGGCGTCGGCGCCGATACCGACATCGTCACCAAAGAGATGTATACTTTCGACGACCGCGACGGATCGTCCCTCACGCTGCGCCCGGAAAATACCGCGTCCGTAATCCGCGCTTACATCGAGCATCGCCTCGACCAGCGGCCCGGCGTGCAGAAGCTCTACTACATCGGCCCCATGTTCCGGCGCGAGCGACCGCAGAAGGGCCGCTACCGTCAGTTCTTCCAGATCGGCGCCGAGGCCATCGGCTCGGAATCGCCCGCCGTGGATGCGGAAGTCGTCGAGCTGGTGATCGAGGTATTGAAGGCCGCCGGGCTCTCCGGATTTCAGCTGATTATCAACTCCGTGGGCGACCACAATTGCCGTCCGCAGTACATCGAGCGGCTGCGCGAAGAGCTGAAATCCGTCGCCCACCAGATGTGCGGCGATTGCCAGCGCCGCGCCGAAACCAATCCGCTGCGCGTGCTCGATTGCAAAGTGGAAGCCGACCAGCCGATCATTGAGAAACTGCCGAGCATTCTCGATTGCCTTTGCGACGATTGCCGCGTCCACTTCGCAGCCGTCCGCCAGTATCTGGACGACCGCGGCATCGAATACGAAGTGCGCCCGCGCCTGGTGCGCGGCCTCGATTACTACATGCGCACCACCTTCGAAGTGGTCCACGGCTCGCTTGGCGCGCAGAATTCCGTGCTCGGCGGCGGACGCTACGATGGCCTCGCGGAAATGCTCGGCTCGAAGATTCACTCGCCGGGCATCGGATTCTCTATCGGCGAAGACCGCCTGGTGATGAGCGTGGAAGGCGAGCAGCCCTTGGCAGCGCTCGATCTGTTTATCGCGCCTATGGGCGAACCCGCCCTGCGACGCGCCGCAGTGATGGCGCGCGACCTGCGACGTTCCGGGCTTGTAGTGGAGCTTTCCGAAGGCAAGCTCAAGCGTGGCATGGAACTGGCCAACAAGCTGGGCGCCCGCTTCGCGCTGATTGTGGGCGACAATGAGTTGGCCGCCGGACGCTTCGCGCTCAAGGATATGTCCTCGGGCGAACAGGAAAGCCTCACGCCCGATGAAATTGCCGCGCGGCTCGTGGCTTCACGAAATTAACCTCAACGGCAGAATGAATATGGAAACATCCGTAGCACTCGACTTTCTCGGCAACCTTCGCCGCACCCATTCCTGCGGCCAGTTGCGCGCTTCCGACGAAGGCAAGAGCGTCGTCCTCATGGGCTGGGTCCACCGCCGCCGCGACCTGGGCGGCGTGCTCTTCATGCATCTCCGCGACCGCGATGGCGTCACGCAACTTGTTTTCCGCGAGGATGTGGAGCCCACCGTGCTCCAACGCGCCACCGAGGTGCGCTCGGAGTACGTGATCGCCATCGAAGGCAGCGTGCTCAAGCGCTCGGCCGCCACCATAAATCCCAACCTTGCGACGGGCGAAGTGGAAGTGGCCGTCGCGAAGATCTGGATTCTCAACGAATCGCGCACGCCGCCGTTCCCCATGGAAGACGAAGTGGATGTGGCCGAGGAGGTACGCCTCAAATACCGCTACGTGGACCTGCGCCGGCCGCGAATGCAGCGCAATATCATTCTGCGGTCCAAGATATCGTTCGCGGTGCGCGAATCGCTCTACGCGCAGGGCTTTCTCGAAATCGAAACGCCGTTCATGACGCGGTCCACGCCCGAGGGTGCGCGCGATTATCTGGTCCCATCCCGCGTGCAGCCCGGCACGTTCTACGCGTTGCCGCAGTCGCCGCAAATATTCAAGCAGCTGCTGATGATCGGCGGCTACGAGCGGTATTTCCAGATTGTGCGCTGTTTCCGCGACGAGGATTTCCGCGCCGACCGGCAAGCCGAATTCACCCAAATCGATCTGGAAATGTCGTTTCCCCAGCAGGAGCAGGTGTTCGAGGTGATCCAGCCGCTCATCCAGCGCGTCTGCGAGGTAGCGGGATACACCGTGGGCGCGACCATTCCGCGCATCACTTACGCCGAAGCCATGCGACTCTACGGCAGCGATAAACCGGACCGCCGCGTGCCGCCGATGCACCCGGTGGAAGATCTGCTGCCGGCGCTGACGTCTGGAGGACTCCCGCTGCTGGCGATCCACATTCCCGCCACCGGCGCCCTGAGCCGTAAGGAGCGCGACGATATTAAGGCATTCGGGCAGGAGCGCGGCCTGCGCGTGTTCGACGACCTGAAACGCCTCGAGAAGGAATACGCCGCTGAGATAGCGCAGGTCCGCGAGCGCTGCGGCGCGGGCGAAAGCGACTTGCTGATGCTGGCCGCCTGGGCGGGCGAGCCGAAGGGCCAGCGCCCCGAAGAGACCGTTTACCAGGCGTGCGGCCAGCTGCGCCTGCACTGCGCGCAGAAGTTCAACGACCGCCACAAGCTGCTGGACCCGAAGAATTTTCAGTTCCTATGGGTGGTGGATTTCCCGATGTTCGAGTGGGACGCCGCGGAGAACCGCTGGAACGCCGCGCATCATCCGTTCACCTCGGTGCACGATGAGGACATCGAGAAGCTGACTGCCGACCCGGCCCGCTGCCGCGCCAAGTCGTACGACCTGGTGCTGAACGGCGTCGAGCTGGGCTCCGGCTCGATTCGTATTCACCGCCGCGACGTGCAGTCGAAGGTCTTCAGCGCGCTTGGCTTCACTCTGGAAGAGGCCCACCGCCGCTTCGGCTTTCTGCTGGACGCGCTGGAATACGGCGCCCCTCCGCACGGCGGCATCGCGCTCGGGCTCGACCGGCTGGTGATGATTCTTGCCGGCGAGACTTCCATCCGCGATGTGATCCCGTTCCCGAAGACCGCTCGCGGCGCCGACCTGATGTGCGACGCGCCGTCCCCCGTGCCCGAGCGGCAACTACGCGAGATCGGCATTTCGATTCGCCCGCAGTGAGCGGCCTCGGCAAGCAGAAGCTCGCTATATGGGACGGCCTTCTGGGGGCGTTGCTCGCCCTCCCCTTGGAAGATAGAGGCTATGCGGCGCCCCCGGGTTTTCTAAATCCAATCCGGCAACGATCGTTGGGTTCTTCCGGTTAGAGCATGAACTCGGCGACGACGACGTACAGGCAGATAAGCGCCTGAAGGCCGACAACAGCGAGCAGCAGCACTCGGAGTCCGCGCCTCGCCCGCCACAGGCCGGCCGCTGCCGGCGCAAGAAGCGCCAGCGCTACCGCAAAGGCGGCGATTATTCCAGTGGTTCCGGGGTGTCCCGCTGCGGCGTCTCCTTGCACTTGCGCGCCGAGCCAGCCCAAGACCATGAGCACTGTGCCAACGGCGTACGCGATCACGGCGTGGGTGTTTGACACCTTCATTAGCTGTCTTGGCGCTTAGTGGATCCCGAAGAAGGTCCCATAAAGCGCCGTATTCCACCCCGTCGGGCCGGGCGGAACAGTGAAGTACCCGCTGAAGGATCAAGGCGTCGTCTACAGATTCGCCGGCAGGGTCAACCCAGCTTTCGACAAGGACCGCTGCAGCACTCCAGCCGCGTGAATCTCGGAGACTTCGCGCGCGATAGAAATCTCGGATACCAGCATATGCCGCGCCCGGTCCAGCATCTTCTTTTCGCGGAACGAAAGCGGCTTCTCGACGTGAATCTGCAAAAGCCCCTTGAAGACCTCGGCGGCCCGCAGCAGATCGCCACTCTGCATCTTGTCGGTGTTCTCTTTGAAACGGACTTTCCAATCGGGATTGATCGAGCACCAGCCATTCGAAAGGAACGATAGGATGCGCGAAATTTCCCGGTCTTTCGTGACTCTCCGGAGGCCAATATCGGCGGCGTTGGAAAACGGCACCATCACCGTCATGGCCTTGCAGCCGAGGCGCAGCAGATAGAATCTTTCAGATGCCGCGCCGAATGAACGAATGCTGATGTTCTCAATAGTCCCAACCCCTTGGTTGGGATAAACCACTTTATCGCCAATCTGAAATGTCATACGGTGACCCCCACAACCACCGATGTCAAGTGCTGTCGTTTTTGAAACGTTACAACTCTTGAATAGTACGCTCATGTACCGCTTCTGTCAAGGGGGTGTTAACCGAGCAACACGGCATTTGGCGTGGGGTTGAGGCGTGACAGGAAAACCGGAGAAGGAACGTTTCCGCGGCGCGGAACGGGCGGCGCAAGCCATAAGGTACACCTTGCAGAGGTGTTGCCTCCGCAGGGGGCGGCGATCTGTCGTCTATGCAGGTGGCCGCTAGTCGCTCCCGCCGTTCATGGTACGAGACTCCTCGGCGCCTGCGGGTAAGCCCCGCTCGGACAGAAGGAGTCTCCGCAGAGACCGCAAATCGTTTAAGATGCGCCGGCTGGTGGTGATGTGCAGGTTGAGCTTTGCGAGGTTGTATGAGACCAGAAGGAGCGCCTGCTTACGGCGGCCCGCGCCATCGCGGTCGGCAGAGGCAACTTCAGCCTCCACATCGCGCCGGGCTTCTTCAAGGGCTTCGGCGAGCAGCGCTACGTACTCGTGCGATCCCTCGATATTGTCAAAGGGCGTTTCGGGTTGGTAACTCACAAATACGCCTCCAGCTTGCCGCCTGAGCGGCCGGCCTTTTTCTCAAAGATTGAGATTTATTCATTTTAGCTCAGTTCTTCATCGTATAGTCAACCGGGAATTTTCAGTAGGATTTGGGGCGCATATCGAAGCCGGGGTAAATAATCGATTTTCTATTGAAACGCGCCGTTCATCTTCCTGTGACCGCGCCGGGGCTATACTGCCGGTTGATCCCAAACTGAAGGAGAATATATCTGATGACTCGAAATGCATTTCTGCGCGTGGGTGGAGCGGCGGCGGCCTCGTTGTGGATTCGCCCATTCGCATCCGCCGCCGCGGACAGCTCCAAATTCTACTTCGCCCTCATCGCCGATACCCACATCATCGATGGCTTCTATAAAGGTCCGGAAAGCAATCAGGAAGACACGGAATCGATGTTCAAGACCACCGAGCGCCTGGAATCCGCGCGGACGCTGATCAATTCGCTCGAGCCCAAAATCGAGCGGGTCTTCCTGGTGGGCGACTATTTCCACAATTACCCGTCGCCCGACATCGATTTCTACTTCAAGAACGAGACGCGCATCGATAAGGCCAAGGCCCTCACCGATGCGTTTAAGATGCCGGTACATGTGGGCTTCGGCAATCACGACTACTGGGCCGCGGGGATGCCGCGCGAAACTTCGCACGAACTGTTCCGCCGCAAGCTGGGGTTGAAGCCCTACTACACCGTGGAATACCGCGGCTGGAAATTCATCCACTTGAATAACTTCCTGGGCGACACCTGGAACAAGGGCCATGCGAAGTTCAACACCGCCGTGGGCTCGCTGGGCGAGGAGCAGTTGAACTGGTTCGAAGCGGAGCTGCAGGAACAAAAGCCGTCGTTCGTCTTCATTCATTTTCCGCTGTCCATCGTGGCGCCAGTGGAAGTGAAAGATTACGGCGTGCATGCCCTGCTGAAGCGCCAT
Organism: Bryobacteraceae bacterium; assembly: GCA_049522755.1. Taxonomy (GTDB): domain Bacteria; phylum Acidobacteriota; class Terriglobia; order Bryobacterales; family Bryobacteraceae; genus PALSA-243. The sequence goes on from JBEKNN010000122.1 coordinate 8,369, forward strand.
CGCGATAGCATCCAGCGCGTGGTGTCGGGCCACTGGCACCGTTGGTTCGAATTCGGCCGCTCGTACGGCCCGCAACACCTGGTGATGGCCGCCACGCGTTACGACCAAAACGCCTATCTGATTGTGGAAGCCGACACGAAAGCCGTGACCCACGAGTTGCTGAACATCAACCTGGTGGATTGGAACACGCACTACAGCGCGCCGTACAAGGGCCGCGCGGTCTAACTCGCGGCCGGCGAGCCTCACTCCCGCCCAAGTCAACCGGGCTCGCTACGCTCCGCGTCCAGCGCGCCAGCCAGCTGCTCGCGCGTCACAGCCACCGTTCCCATTCCACTGACAGCAATGGCCGCGGCGCCGGACGCCAGCTCCACCGCATGGCGAAGCGTGGCTCCGGCGCAAATGGCCAAAGAGACTGTCGCGAGCACCGTGTCTCCCGCGCCCGTCACATCGAAGACCTGCCTGCGGACCGAGGAGACATGCTCTTCGCTTCCGTCGGGGGAAAAGACCGTCATGCCGTCGGCTCCCTCAGTTACCAGGATCGTCGTGCCTGGCATCCACGACGCCAGCAGGCGCCCCGCCTTCAGAGTCTCCTCCCGATTCCGGACCGGTATGTTCGTGAGGAGTCCCAATTCCAAGCGGTTCGGCTTTAACAGGAAGCAGCCGGTATACCTCTTGTAGTCAGGCCCCTTGGGGTCCACGAACGTCCGGCAGCCCTTCTCGTTCGCCAGGGCGATCACCTTTGCCAGCAGGCCCGGCGTCAGGAACCCCTTGCTGTAATCCGAAATCACGACGCCCTGGCAGCGCGGCAATTCCACGGCGACCCACCTTAGCACCGCCTCGGCCAATTCGTCCGGCAGAGCGGTGGTCTTTTCTTCGTCGACGCGCGCAACCTGTTGATGGAGCGCCATGATGCGAGTCTTACTGGTGGTGGGCCGCGCCGGATCTTCCACGAGGAACGCGGTAATCCTCGATGCCTCGAGCACATTCCGCAATTCGGCAGCCGGGCCATCGGCGCCCACAACTCCGGCGACCGCAACTGCCGCGCCCAGTGCCACCAGGTTCGCGGCCGTGTTCGCCGCGCCTCCAGGCCGCACGGTGGAGCGCTGCTTAAGCACGATGGGCACGGGGGCTTCCGGGGACAGACGGTCGCACTCACCCCACCAGTAGCGGTCCAGAATGACGTCCCCTAAAACCAGCAAACGGTGCGACGGAAAGGTCTCCAAAAAGGCTCGCAGCTGGTTCAAAGATTCCATCCCGTAGAAAAGCAGTTTGCGTGCGTCGCACTGGGGCGCGCTTCGTAGATCTCAAAGTCCGCACTTTCATAAATGCCTACATGCCGCTGCGCCCGATCCGCCACCCCGGAGAACCGCGAGTCATAGGGCAGCATGGACGAGCGCCGCCCGGTAAACAGCCCCACCCAGCGCGGCTCGTGAGTGACGATCAGTGCGTCGTCCGGCGCGTTATTCCGGATATAGGCGGCCGCATATCGCAGGGTGGTTGCCATGCCGGTGCGAGTGTAGCGCAAGAGTGCGTTCAGCCCATCCCATGCGTAGATCAAATAGAGCGAATACAGCGGGCCCAGATACCGGTCGACCGGGTTCCAATAGGGTATTAAGACAGCCTCCCATAATGCCAGCGGCAGAGTGACAGCCCAAGCCGCGATCCGGAGCGAGTTACTAAAGGCGTCGATCCAAAGATAAGAGAATAGCTTCAGGCATCCGATCAGGTGACTCAGCCTTATCATTGGCGACAAGAGAAACCGGCCTCCGTAAGTGGAGTCACTGTGCCACAGATGGCTGGAAACTAATGACAGGGGAATGAATGTCGCCGTTAGTGCGGCCAGACACAGCCAGGTTCGCAAACTGCCCCTGCGAGGCCAACTCCGCCACACTTCGCGCAGGATCATGCCGATACACAAAGCGGCGCCGACCGACCTGGTGGTGTAAGCGTACCAGGCGCCGGCGACAAGTATGACGCCCATAAAACGGGGCGCCGATCGAGGTCCCCGCGCTGCTCCGCCACATCCTGCATCAGGAGGACCAGGAACAGCTCGGTAAGAGATGCGGCGTCCGAGCCCAGAGTGTTCAGCGGAGAAAAACATAATCTTTCTGGCCTTTGCCGCGCCCCTCCGCAGCGACCTCGTCAAGTTCTTGAATATACGTTAGCCTCGATTTTCCGGCAAGCCTATTTTCAATTCTAAATCCAAATCATCGCTATTGGGGATCTCTCGACGCGTATTCGGCAAGGATTTGTCCAAAGGAAAGGACGCGCGGCTGCTCGTTGCCTTTTCCCGCCGGTAAGCCAGAAGTGGGATCTACAATTACGCCCGGAGGCTTAGGAGGATGCAATTTGAGTTTGTCGTCCAGGCGAGAACCAAATTTCTCCGTATAGACCTTTGTGAACTCGGCGCCGAAGAAGAACAATTGGGCGGAGTAATACACCCACACGAGCACGATGACGAGAGAACCGGCAGCGCCGTAAGTCGAGCCAAAACTCGCTTTGCCGAGATAGATTCCGATGAGCTGCTTCCCGATTGTGAACAATAAGGAAGTAAAACATGCTCCGACGATTACGTCGCTCCATTTCAATGGAACATCCGGCAAAAACTTGTAAATGGCTGCGAACAGGAATGTGACCACCAGAAACGAGATCAGGAATACGCCCACGCGCAATACGGATTCGGAGGCGGGCAGCAGCGAACCAAACAAGATACCCAAGGCGGTAATAGCGGCGTTCAGCGCTAACGAGACCAACAACAAGAAGCCCACGCTCAAGATCAATCCAAACAAGTAGAACCGCTCTCTTACCAGACCAAGAACGCTGTGAAAGCTTGAAAAGGCCGGCGCCACCGGCACATGCCAGATGGTATTGAGCGCGTCGCGCAACTCCGCCACTGCCGCGGACGCTCCAAAAGCCAGTGTGAGGACGCCCAGTACAGTCGGCACCGCGCCGGTTGCGGGCTTGTAAGCGGACTGAATCAAACTCTGGATGGCGCGCGCCCCTTCCGTTCCGACCAGATCCTGGATCTCCCATACCAATTGACCTTGAGCCGCCTTTTGGCCAAAGGCCAGCGCGGCGACGGCAACCACGACGACGAGGAGAGGGGCCAGGGACAGCATGGTGTAAAACGCCAGGGAGGCGCCGAGGCGCGGTGCGTTGTCGTCGACCCAGGCGTTGACGGTCTCCTTGAGGAGGGCGCCGATCTCGGCGCGCCGGAGGCTTACAAACTGCTGGATGCGTTGTACTACCTCGCGAATCGCCGAGGGTTCACTGGTTGACATTCCTGGCAGCCTCCGCGGCCCGCGCAGACTGCCTCACGCCGCCTACCCCAATCATATTTTGCGACTATGGTTCCATGCAACCGATGGACCAAAAGGTAACGCGGCGCCGGATGAGCTTGACTCCCGGCGGTCTCGGGGGTGTTCCGGCGCACGCTCAAACCAAGAAGGCCGGCACAACCATCCATTTGGCGGGCGCAGTGATGGCGGCAACGTGGAACTGAGCAACGTGGAACCGATCTTGAGGCGTCCCGCGTCGTGGCCTTGGCAATGCCGCTAAAATCACGGATATTCATGGAGAGGGCCGCGCGCGGAAGATTCCCCAGGATGTCGCTTCACCCATCGGTCTCCTTCATTCTGGAGGACCAGGCGCGGATGGCCAAGGCGCGGAACTACTTCGCCTGGCAGGGCCGCCTGGTTATGCCGGAACTGGGTCAAAGGGTGGTCGAGGTGGGTTGCGGAACCGGCAATTTCACCGGCATGTTGTTGGACCGCGAAATGGTAGTCTCGATCGACATCGAGCCGGATTGCGTGGAGCGGCTGCAGGCCCGCTACCCCAATCGCCCCAACCTGTATACGACTTGCTGCGATGCCGGCAGCGCGGAGTTCGCCGATCTACGCCGGTTCCGTCCGGACTCGTGCGTCTGCCTCAATTCGCTGGAACATATCGAGGACGACCGCGGAGCATTGGCGGCCATGGCGTCCATTACGGAGCCGGGGGGAGCGATTGTATTGATCGTTCCCGCGTTTGAAGCTCTGTATGGCCCACTCGATCACAATCTGGGCCACTACCGCAGGTACACACGGCAATCGATGGCCGATCTCGCCGCCGCCGCGGGCCTTGAAGTGAAGACGGCCCGGTATATGAACGTGGCCGGATTTTTCGGATGGTGGGCGAACTCACACTTGTTTCGGAGAGAGTCCCAATCGTCCGGACAGATCGAGTTTTTCGACCGCTTCGTAGCGCCTATTGCGTCGCGCGTGGAGGCTGCGGTTCCGCCCCCGTTCGGACAGTCGCTATTCGTGGCGCTGCGGAAGCCCAGCCCCGATAAGTTAGTTAACGCCCCGATTTGGGCAAGCTGAAGCATACCCTACCTTGGCCTCGTGGTAAGTTTGAAGCGGTATGTGCGGAATAGCGGGCTTCGCCACAACGGAACCGGGCCATAGCTCGCCGGCGTTGCTGGAACGAATGACGGACGCTATCCGTCACCGCGGTCCCGACGATTGCGGATCGTACCAGGACGAATACGCATCGCTGGGACACCGGCGCCTCAGCATAGTCGACCTTGCCTTGGGACACCAGCCGCTTTCCAACGAGAGCCACGACGTCTTTATCGCTTTCAACGGAGAGATTTTCAACCACGCGGATCTGCGGCCCGATCTGGAGCGGAACGGCCACCGCTACGCCACACGCAGCGACACCGAGACCATTGTTCACGCCTATGAGGAGTATGGGGCGGACTGCGTGCAGAAGCTGCGCGGCATGTTCGCATTCGCCATTTGGGACCGGCCGAATCGCACGCTGTTTTGCGCGCGCGACCGGCTGGGCAAGAAGCCCTTCTACTACTACTGGGATGGAAAACTGCTGGCGTTCGCCTCCGAGATCAAGGCGCTGTTCGAGCACCCTGCGATCTCGCCGACGTTCAACGAGACGCTGCTTCCCGAGTATCTGACCTTCGGCTATTGCAGCGGAGAGGAGACGCTGTTCGCGGGTATCCGCAAGTTGATGCCGGGCCATCATCTGACGCTGCGCCTGGGAGACGCAAGCGCAGCGCCGGTGATCCGCCAGTACTGGGAGATTCCCGAACCGGGGCAAGTGGAAGAACGCAGCGACGAATCGTGGATTGCGGAATGCCGTGAGCGGCTGGAAGAGGCCGTCAGCACCCGGCTCATGAGCGATGTACCGCTGGGTATGTTTCTGAGCGGCGGCGTGGATTCCAGCACCATCGCGGCGCTGATTAAACGGATGGCATCGGGGCCGGTGAAGACCTTCGCCGTGGGTTACCGCGAGACGGCTTACAGCGAGTTGGGGTACGCGCGCCAGGTTGCGGAAAGCATCGGCACCGATCATCACGAAGTGACCGTGGGCGCCGACGAATTCTTCCAGGCGCTGCCGCGCTTGATCTGGCACGAGGACGAACCCGTGGTCTGGCCTTCCAGCGTCTCGCTCTACTTCGTCTCCAAGCTGGCCGCGCAGCAGGTGAAGGTTGTGCTTACGGGCGAGGGCTCCGATGAGTTATTCGCCGGCTATGACCGGTACCGTTATTACCTGCTCAACAGCCGGTGGCTGGGCGCTTACAAGTTACTACCGGGTTATGTGCGCAACGCCATCGGCTCCGGCATCCGGCACTCGCGGCTGCTTTCGGGCGATCTGCGGCGAAAACTCGGACACACGTTTCTGGGACGCGGCGCTGAATTCGAATCGCTCTACCTCGACAACTTCTATTCCGCGTTTTCGGGTCCGGAACTGGCGCCGTTGATGAAGCGCAGCGGCGCGCCGCCTTACGCCAATTTCCTGAGCTATTGGAACCGGCGGAGCGATTCGTCTACGTTGAACCGCTTGCTGTACGCCGACCAGAAAACGTACATGGTGGAGTTGCTCATGAAGCAGGATCAGATGAGCATGGCGTGCTCCATCGAGAGCCGTGTGCCGTTTCTGGACCATCCGTTGGTCGAGTTTGCCGCACGCGTACCGGAACGGCTGAAGCTGCACAAGGGCATCGGGAAGTATATCGTCAAGAAGGCCGCGGAGGGTCTGATTTCGCCCGATATCCTGTATCGGAAGAAGATGGGATTCCCCACGCCGATTAAGCCCTGGCTGCGCGAAGAGCGCGCCAGCGCCATGGTTGAGAGCTTGCTTCACCGCGACGGGTTTATCGCCGAGTACCTGAATCTGGCGCCGGTGGCGGAACTGCTCGGGCGCCACCGCAGCGGGGCCGTGGATGCGACGGACCGCATCTGGCGGCTGTTGAATCTGCAACTGTGGGGAGACTTGTTTTTCACCGGCAGGCGCGAGCGCGTGTTGGATGGCGCGGCGGTCGACTCGGTGGTGTGACGGCGTGGCTGCGTCTCGGGGACTTCACGAGGCTGATTTTGCGGAGCGAAGAGCGGGCCCAGGGGGACCCGCGCGGACCAGGGGGTCCGCCCTACTGAGCGTCAAGATCGATGACTGTCTGGAGACTGGCGGGTAGTTCCTGCTTCATGGCCGCGCAGATTACCGCAGCGGGTTCTTTGTTGCCGAATACGCGGGAACGCCAGCCGTGTGCGCCGCCAATTTGGAGCGTGGCATCGTGCGATAACCGCAGCCGGGCGGTGCGGCCTAGACGAAAATTACGCGGCGATTCTTCCGTTACATCTTCGCCTGAGTGCCAGAACTGTTCCAGCAAATGCGGGCCTCCAGCGCCAGTCACTTCGTCCGAAACGAAGATGGTAGCGGGCTTGGCAAACCGAATGACTCGCCGGTGCTCCAGCCCCCGATAGCGGCAGGTGGCATCGAGAAAATCCTCCTCGGAATTCGTCCGCCACGCATTGACTACCACATCGGGTTTATTCGCCCACCGGAACGGATTTACCGGCGTCGCCTGGTCGAGCCCATCGATGCGGATCGTGTTGTGTGCGGCGGTACCGCGGAACCAGTTGCGCAAGCTGGCGTCGCCTACATAAGTGAAGGTGCCCGCGTCGATTAGCAAATCCTCGTCGCCGCGCCGCAAGACGAAACTCAAAGCATCGGCGTGGCTGTGGCCGGCGCCGCCCGGGCCCATCGGTCCGGCGTCGGCGATCAGGTGCGTGTCTCCGGATTGCATGATGGCAATTCCGGCGTCTTCGAAGAGGCGGGATTTCTGTTGCGGTACGGCCGGGCCCTCAAGAGAAGCTGTGAGGAAATCCTGGGGTTGACAGACGAAAGCGTCTGTCCCACTTCGGGAAGCCCTTCCGAAGCAGTCGCGCGCGCCGTAGGGATGAAACAGACGGCCGCCATCGTCGTCGCCCAGGAAGGGGAGGCGCCGCTGCGGCCCCAATAGGGCGTCGAGATAATCCGCCATGCGTTCCAATTTCGCGGAATAATCCGGCGGCATCTCTTCCATTGACGCCGCAAACAGCAGCATGTCGAGCGCGTAGACGTGATAGTAAGTGGATTGCTCGAAGTGGCTGCCATCCGCGCGCACCTGCGCATCCATCTGCGCGCGCACTATGGCGCCGCCTTCCTGCCGCCACCGCTTCGATTCCGGATAATCCGGAAATAGCGTGCCGATGGCGTGGAGCGCTACGGCCTCTCCCAGCAAATGCGTGTTCGGGGAAAAATACACCGAGAGATTCCCGGCGAGATGCCGGCCGTGCGCATACAGCGATTCCAGAAACCGGCGCCGCAGGCGGGCGCTCATCCGTTCTCCGGCTATGTGATATACGCAAATCCACGACAGCGCGCGGAATGCCACCTCAAGCGCGCTGGTCCAATTGATGCCGCGCCCGTATGGATTGGCGGCCCACCAGCTTTCGAGCTGCGCTTCAATTTCCAGATAGAACTGGTCGCGGCCGGTGAGACGCCACGCCTGCGCCAGGACGACCAGGTGCTGATGGCGATTGAGCTCCCAGATGGTCTTGTGATCGCCGGCGCGCTCGAAATCGAGATAGGGAATCCGGCGGAAGTAATCGAGGCCGGTGGATTTCCCGCTGCCATAATCGCGGCGCCAGTCGATGATGGGGCCAGTATCGATCTCGCTGCCCAAGAGAGGAAAGCGATGCTGCAAGACGAGCTCCGCAAGCCTCTTCACTTCGGCCGCATACGGCGTGCCGGCGAGGCGGCGCACAACCTCAGCCGCATCGGGCAAGCGCGCCAATGGCGGCTCGACGGCGCTCACGGCGCGTGGAAGCCGCGCCAGCCGCGCCAGATTGCCGGCTTCCTGGCGCAGGCGGAAGATTATTTCCCGAGAGCTACGCACGGGGCTAGCGATTCCGGCACGTGCGCCGGCTCTTCCAGGTTGCGCCGCCACAGCTCGAGCATCAGCAATCCGTAGATCTGATGCTGATTGCCGCGGCGGCCGCTGGCGTGTTCTTCCAGCAGGTAGCGTACGAAGCCGGGCTCCACCATGCCGCGCTCCAAAAATCTCTTTCCCGTGAGCGTGTCCCAGGTGAGCTCGCGCAGCGGACCGCGGAACCACCGGTCCAGGGGCACGCCGAAACCCATCTTGGGACGCGTCAATAGCGCCGGCGGAAGACGGTCGCCCAGGGCCTCCAGCAGGATGCGTTTGCCCTTGCCGCCGCGCCGCTTCCAGCTTAGCGGGATCGCCGCGGCGAACTGGGCGAATTCGTGATCGAGCATCGGGCAGCGCACTTCGAGAGAGGCCGCCATGGAGGCGCGGTCCACCTTCACCAGCATGTCGCCGGTGAGGTTGGCCGCGGCTTCGAAATATTGCGCTTGCGCCATGATGTCGCTGTCGTCCGGGGAGGGGCTGGGTTGGCAGGCGGAAGCGCCTGCCCCACTCTCGCCCCCGTAGGCGTCGCCGGGGCGGGGTTGGCAGGCGGAAGCGCCTGCCCCACTCTCGCCCCCGTCGGCGTCGCCGGGGCGGGGTTGGCAGGCATGTTGGCAGGCGGAAGCGCCTGCCCCACTCTCGCCCCCGTCGGCGTCGCCGGGGCGGGGTTGGCAGGCACGTTGGCAGGCGACAGCGCCTGCCCCACTCTCGCCCCCGTCGGCGTCGCCGGGGCGGGGTTGGCAGGCACGTTGGCAGGCGACAGCGCCTGCCACACTCTCGCCCCCGTCGGCGTCGCCGGGGCGGGGTTGGCAGGCGGAAGCGCCTGCCCCACTTGGGAAGGAGTCGGGCAAAATCTGGCGCAGATATGCCGACCCGGGCGGCAGCATCCAATCCGGCCGCAGCATGCGCTTGCGCAGGAAGTAGGAAGTGTAGTTGCTTTCAAAATAGCGGTCGAGCGCCGAAGCTGCGCCTATTACCCGCAGGCGGTTTTTCCCATAGGCCGAATATGGCAGCGCCGAGGCCGTCCACCACGCCAGTTTGCGCAAGGCGCGCGGGACGCGGTCCAGAGACTGAAATTTCTCGACGTTGCCCAGCGTGTCGTAGCCTCCGAAGAACTCGTCGCCGCCATCGCCGCTCAGCGCTACCTTCACGTGCCGCGCCGCAAACTCCGAGACCACGTAGGTCGGAATCGCCGAGGAATCCGCGAATGGCTCGTCGAAATGCCACGCGAGCTTCGTGATCAGATCCACCGAATCGGGCCGCACCATAATCTCGTGGTGGTCTGTGCCATACTGCCTGGCTACCATGGCCGCGTACTCGAGCTCATTGTATGCGGCTTCTTCGAAGCCGATGGAAAAGGTCTTCACCGGCGCGGAAGACTGGCGCGCCATTGACGCCACAATCAGGCTGGAATCGATGCCGCCGCTGAGAAACGCTCCCAGCGGGACGTCGGCGATCATGCGCATGCGTACCGCTTCATCGAAGCCATTCCGCAGCTGCACGCAGGTTTCGGCTTTGCCCATCCGCTCGGGGGCGCCCGGGGTGAAGGCGGGCATGCGCCAATAGCGGCCATGGCTGGTTCGGCCGTCCATGTCGTACTCCAGCCAGCAGCCGGGCATGAGCTTTCGCACGGCACGGAACGCCGTGAACGGATCGGGAATGTAGCCGAACTGAAAATACAGGCGCAGCGCTTCGCGGTCCTCGTCAAGGGGAACTCCGGCAACGCGCAGACACTTCAGCTCGCTGGCGAAGTAGAGCCCGCCGGGCAGCGCCGCGTAGTAGAGAGGCTTTTTGCCGAAGCGGTCGCGCGCCAGCAGGATCTTGCGCTTCCGCGAATCCCAAATACAGAAGGCGAACATGCCGCGCAGCGAAGCGAGCCCTTCGGCGCCCTTTTCCTCGTAGAGATGCACCAGCGTTTCGGTGTCGCTGTTGGTGGCGAAGCGGTGTCCGCGGCGGATCAGATCGGCGCGCAGTTCCTGGTAATTGTAGATCTCGCCGTTGAAGACCACCCAGACCGATTCGTCTTCGTTCGAGACCGGCTGATGCCCGGTGCTGAGGTCGATGATGCTGAGGCGCCGCATGCCGATGCCGCAGCCGCCATCGATGAGGACGCCTTCGTCGTCAGGCCCGCGATGCCGGATCTGGGCGCACATGGAGCGCACCACATCTTCCCGCGCGCCGCCGTTCCGCAGCAGATAGCCCGCGATGCCGCACATATTAGCAACTGTAGCAGGCGGGCAGGGCTGCTCCGCCGGATGGGGGCGCGCGAAGGTTGCGTTGGACACAGAACGGGTCGGCGGCGCGGGAGAATCGCGGGGAGAGAGGCTTCATGCGGCTTCGGGGGGCTTTGGATCGCTATCCGCGGCGGGTGGATGGGTTTCCGCGGGGTTTGCGCTTGGTTCGGGCTGAGCATATGGCGCGGCGGGAACCGGGGTTTTCGGATTTTGACGGAACGAACCCAAATTCGCGGAAGTGGGTTTCGATTGTTTGGGTTGCGGAGGTGGGGCGGGAGCGGCTTGTTGCGGGTGGGGATCGGGGTTGGCAGGCGGAAGCGCCTGCCCCACTTGCTGGAGGCGTTGGAGTTCTTTTAGGGCGCGGTGATAGACGCGCTCGCAGGAATTGACGATCCGCTGGAGGCGCTCGAAGGTGTAGGAATCGGTGGCGAAGGCGTCGCCTGATGTGCAGGTAAGAGTGACTTCGATATTTTTTACGACGAAGGCGTCGTAGGCGCGGTACCAGAGATTGGCTTCGACGCGCCGCGTGCGGCGGATGCGCCATTCGTTGTGGACGAGCGTATCGACCAGGAAGCGCTGATTGGCATCGGCGGGACGGTGGTGTTCGTGGTATTCGGCGGCGAGCTCGGCGAGGTCCTCGGGTTTTTCGTCGAACATGATCTGGTGGACGGCGTAAATGCCGTGCTTGAGAGCGTTGAAGCGGGAGGTCGCTTTGCCTGCGGTGGTGCGGGGTCCGGAGGAATTTTGCGCGTTCGCGCGGTTGGCCGCGGTTTGTTTAGGGGTTGCCATAAGAGCCTCGATTTGAGGCTAGCAGGCGAATTTGGGGCCGGAGGGAGGGGCGGAAGGCTAAGTGCTTTAGGAATGGGCGGAAAAGGGTGAAAAATAAATCCGGAAGTGCTGTGAATGAACATTCGCCGCCGAGGCTGCCGGGGAGATCCGGCTTGTGAAGGGCGCAGCAACTGGCGCACGGTGAAGTTGGACCCCGCGGCGCCAACCGCACCCCTTCGGGCAGACGGTGAGGTGCGAAGTAGCAGTATGGCGATTCGACTCCCATCTTCGTTTATGCTGAAACCTGGGAGGGGCTGCGCCGAACGAGCCGATCCCGGTTATTCAGGCCGCACCCGAAGGCTTATGCCCCGCGCTTACGCAATTACCGTAGTTAGCGCTTTCTTGGGCGCGTTGACGCTGGCGCCTGCGAGGTCGCCGGAGGATAGCGTCATCTGGCGATTTGATCGTCTCGATGAAATCGGTGGACATCCCACCACATTGCTGGGCCACCCGCGCGTGATCGAGACGCCCGCGGGCCAGGCAATTCAGTTCGATGGCGTGCAGGACGCGATCTATATCGATGTGCACCCGCTGGCAGGCGCCGAGACTTTCACGTGGGAGGTAATTTTCCGACCCGACCTTGGAGGAGCGCCGGAACAGCGTTTCTTTCACCTCCAGGAGCGCGATCCGAAGACGGGGGCGGACACCAATACGCGGATGCTGTTCGAGATCCGCGTGATCGGCGACCAATGGGCCCTCGATAGCTTTGCCAGGTCGGGCGTGGAATCGCTGGCGCTGCTCGATCGCACCAAGCTGCATGCGCTGAGTGCGTGGCACGTTGCGGCGGCGGTATACGACGGCCATGAATTCCGCAACTTTGTGGACGGCCTGCTGCAGGGCTCGGGTCCGCTGCATCTCGCGCCGCAAGGGGAGGGACACACGTCGATCGGCACGCGCATCAATATGGTGAATTATTTTAAGGGCGCGGTGCTGGAGGCGCGGATGACCCGCCGCGCGCTGGCGCCATCGGAGTTTCTGAAGGCGCCGAACTGATAGATTATACGAGAAAGGAGATAACACATGCCAAGTAATCGCGGAGTTGCTTACGTCAAACCAGGTACAGTCGAAGTGAAGTCCATCGGCTACCCGAAATTGAGGATGCCAAAGAGCGAGAGTGATCCGTTCGGCGGGAAGGACGCTCCCCATGGCGTCATCCTGAAGATCGTGACCACCAACATCTGCGGTTCCGATCAACACATGGTGCGCGGGCGGACCACGGCTCCGGCGGGGCTCATCCTGGGGCACGAAATCACGGGAGAAATCATCGAGAAGGGCGCCGACGTCGAGATGCTGAACATCGGCGACCTGGTGAGCGTACCGTTCAACATCGCGTGTGGACGATGCCGCAATTGCCGGGAAGGCAAGACCGGCATCTGTCTCACTGTCAATCCGGCTCGCCCAGGAGCGGCATACGGCTATGTAGACATGGGCGGGTGGGTCGGCGGTCAAGCGGAATACGTGATGGTTCCGTATGCGGATTTCAACCTGCTGAAGTTCCCAAACAGGGAAAAGGCGATGGCCAAGATCCTGGATCTGACTCTGCTTTCCGACATCTTCCCGACTGGTTATCACGGTGCGGTCACGGCCGGCGTGGGTCCGGGCTCGACCGTCTATGTTGCCGGGGCAGGCCCGGTGGGTCTCGCTTGTGCGGCCGCGTGCCAATTGTTGGGCGCGGCTGTCGTGATTGTGGGCGACATGATTCCGGAGCGTCTCGCGCAGGCAAAGAGCTTCGGCTGCGAAGTTGTCAATCTTCGCCAGGATGCCACGCTGGCCCAGCAGATCGAGCAGATTCTCGGCGAACCGGTGGTGGACTCGGCGGTAGACTGTGTCGGCTTTGAAGCCCACGGCCACGGTAAGGACGCTGCGGCGGAGCAGCCAGCTACTGTGCTGAACGCGCTGCAGGAAATCTGTCGCGCCGGCGGTTCCATCGGCATCCCGGGTCTCTATGTGACCGGCGATCCGGGCGGTATCGACGCAGCCGCGAAGATCGGCGCGCTTAGCATCCGCATCGGTCTGGGCTGGGCGAAATCCTGCTCGTTTTACACCGGCCAGTGTCCGGTTCTACGTTACAACCGCCAACTCATGATGGCGATTCTACACGACAAGGTTCATCCCGCCAAGGCATGCAATGCGACCATCATTTCGTTGGACGACGCGCCGCAAGGGTATAGGGACTTCGACAAAGGCGCCGCCAAGAAGTTTGTGATCGATCCTCACGGGACGGCGAAGAAAGCGGCCTGACCGCGAACCGACGCTCGGCCGCTGTGGTTGCCGGAATTCGGCGAGGAGTCTTCGACGCGGCACAGACAGACGGATGCGGGAACGAAACACGCAAATCATTCGCGTGGCATGCTGCTGGTTTGATCGCTGGAGCCGTCCGAATGGGTTGGGTGCGGGAGAATTGGCGCGCTCAAACGAGGGCTGGCGGGCGCTCTGTGTGGCGTCACTTGAAGCGTACGGTCGCATGTGTAAACAAAATGCCGATCCTGAGTGAGTTTGGTTTATTTATATGTAATTAACAAGGCTTTCGTGTCATCCGTCACACTTACCGGCTGAAATCCCCTGTTTGTGGAACCTCAGGTCCCATATACTTGTTACTTCAAACCGCGGCAAGGGCAGTCACGGAGGGCCCGCTAGTGACTTGGTTAACATATTGCGGAACTATGCTCCTATCGGTGGCAGTCTTGAGCGGACAAGTTAGCGTATTAACCTGGCACAACGATAACTCACGCACCGGACAAAACCTGCAAGAGACGATCCTGACGCCCGCCAATGTCAACTCGACGACGTTCGGCCGGCTGGCCACCCTGAGCGTCGACGGCAAAGTGGATGCCCAGCCGCTTTATGTATCGGCCGTTACCATTCCCAACCAAGGCGTTCATAATGCGCTGTATGTGGCTACCGAGAACGACAGCCTCTATGCGTTCGACGCGGACACATTCGCACAACTGTTGCGAGTGTCATTGCTCGGCGCCAGTGAAGTCCCCTCGAACGACGGTTGCAGCCAGGTCACGCCAGTGAGCGGCATCACTTCGACTCCGGCTATCGACCTCCACGCCGGGTCGCATGGAGTGATCTACGCGATCGCCCAGTCGGAGGATGCAAGCGGGAACTATCATCACCGGTTGCACGCCTTGGATCTGACGACGTTGACGGAGCAATTTGGCGGGCCAAAGGAGATACAGGCGAGTTTTCCGGGAAGTGGCGCTGAAAATACGTTTAATCCCACGGTACATGTGGAGCGCCCGGGCCTCCTCATTTCGAATGGCGTGGTGTATACGAGTTGGGGATCGCACTGCGACGGTGGGTCGTACGCGGGCTGGGTGTTGAGCTATAACGAGACGACGCTCGCCCAGGTCGGAGTGCTGAATCTGGTTCCCAACGGAAACGATGGAGGCATTTGGGGCGCAGGCTCCGGGCCCGCCGTGGACTCCGATGGGAACGTTTTTCTGCTCACCGGCAACGGCACATTCGATACCACGCTCAATGCGTCAGGCTTCCCTGCGCAGGGCGATTTCGGGAATGCGTTCGTGAAGATCCCTACGTCGGGCGCGCTTTCGGTTGCGGACTACTTCACGATGGACAACACCGTGTCGGAGTCGAATGGCGACGTCGACCTTGGGTCCGGAGGGTTGATGTTGCTGCCTCCCCTGGAAAACGGACAGGGAACGCTTGTATCGCTGGTGGTTGGGGCGGGCAAGGACACGAACATTTACGTGTTGGACCAGACCAATTTGGGCGGGTTCCATCCGAGCATGGATTCAATCTATCAGCTAATGTCGGGGGCTTTGCCCGGCGGCGCCTGGTCCAGCCCGGCATGGTTCAACGGCACGCTGTATTACGGCGGAGTGTCGGATTACCTGAAGGCGTTCACATTCACCGGCGGATTGTTTTCGCTCACGGCGCACTCCGCTAATACGTTCCTGTATCCGGGGACGACGCCCTCCATATCGGCCAATGGGACTTCGAATGGAATCGTATGGGTGGTGGAGAACCAGGCTACGGCGGTGCTGCATGCCTTTAACGCGAACAACGTTGCGACGGAACTGTATAACACCAACCAAGCGGCGGGCGGACGCGATCAATTCGGCGCTGGAAACAAGTTCATTGTTCCCACTATCGCAAACGGGAAAGTGTACGCAGGAACCACCAGCGGGGTTGGCGTCTTCGGCCTGTTGGGGGGTAACCCCACGCCCGCGCTCAGTATCGCCAAGACTCATGTTGGTAACTTCACACAGGGCCAGCAGGCAGCTACTTACACTGTGACGGTATCGAATGCTGCCGGCGCCGCGCCGACATCCGGGTCGGTGACAGTGACAGACACGCTTCCCAGCGGCTTGACTCTAAGTTCGATGACAGGCACAGGTTGGAGCTGCACCAGCAACACGTGCACGCGCAGCGACGCATTGAACGCAGGCGCCAGCTACCCGGTTGTCACGGTGACTGTGAATGTAGGAGCGGGCGCCAGTTCGCCGCAGGTGAATTCGGTGAGCGTATCGGGCGGCGGGTCCACATCCGCCAGCGCTACCAGCAGCACCATCATCCAGCCTGCCGCGGTCGAAGTGGCGAGCGATGTGTCGGTGGCGCCGAGCAGCGGTTCGGGTCTGCAACAGACGTTCGCGTTACAGTACGCCGATTCACTGGGGGCCACGGACCTGACATCGGTGTGGGTCTGGTTCACCTCGAATTTCAATACGGCATCGGCGGCCAATTCCTGCATGATCTACTACGCCAGGGCCACGAACGAGTTGTTCTTCCTCAACAACGCAGGCACTACCTGGTCTGCGCCCGTGGCGCCAGGGGCGGCGGCGACTTTGAGCAACAGTCAGTGCTCGGTGAATGCGGCGGCGGCGAGTGTGACTGTGTCGGGGACGAATCTGACTTTGAACCTGCCAGTGACATTTACGGCGGCGTACGCCGGGACGAAGAGCACTTACATGTACGCGGCGGGGTCGAGCGCCAGCAGCGGATGGCAGACGCTGGGAAGCTGGACGGCGCCGGTCATAAGCGCAGTGGTGAGCGATGTCTCGGTGGCGCCGAACACCGGTTCGGGTCTGCAGCAGGCGTTCGCGTTACAGTATGCCGATTCGCTGGGCGCCACAGACCTGACGTCGGTATGGGTTTGGTTTATATCCAATTTCAATTCGGCGTCGGCGGCGAATTCCTGCATGGTTTACTACGCCAGGGCCACGAACCAGTTGTACTTCCTCAACGACGCCGGCACGGCGTGGTCTTCGCCCGTGGCGCCCGGAGCGGCAGTGACTTTGAGCAACAGTCAGTGCTCGATCAATGTGTCGGCGGCAAGCGTGACTGTGTCTGGGACCAATCTGACTTTGAACCTGCCAGTGACATTTACGGCGGCGTACGCAGGAGCGAAGAATACTTACATGTACGCGGCAGGGTCGAGCGCCGATAGCGGATGGCAGACGCTGGGAAGTTGGACAGTGCCTGCCACGATTGAAGTGGCGAGCGATGTGTCGGTGACGCCAAGCAGCGGTACAGGTCTGCAACAGACGTTCGCGTTGCAGTACGCCGATTCGCTGGGCGCCACGGACTTGACGTCGGTATGGGTCTGGTTTAACTCCGATTTCAATTCGGTATCGGCGGCGAATTCCTGCATGATCTACTACACCAGAGCCACGAACCAGTTGTACTTCCTCAACGACGCCGGCACGGCATGGTCTGCGCCCGTGGCGCCGGGGGCGGCAGTGACGTTGAGCAACAGTCAGTGCTCGGTGAATGTGGCGGCGGCGAGCGTGACTGTGTCGGGGACCAATCTGACTTTGAACCTGCCAGTGACATTTGCGCCGGCGTACGCCGGAGCGAAGAATACTTACATGTACGCGGCGGGGTCGAGCGCCGATAGCGGATGGCAGACGCTGGGAAGTTGGACGGCGCCTGCCACGAGCGAAGTGGCGAGCGATGCGTCGGTGACGCCGAACAGCGGTACGGGTCTGCAGCAGACGTTCGCGTTACAGTACGCCGATTCGCTGGGGGCTACAGACCTGACGTCGGTATGGGTCTGGTTTAACGCCGATTTCAATTCGGTGTCGGCGGCGAATTCCTGCATGGTTTACTATGCCAGGGCCACGAACCAGTTGTACTTTCTCAACGACGCCGGCACGGCCTGGTCTTCGCCGGTGGCGCCGGGGGCGGCAGCGACGTTGAGCAACAGTCAGTGCTCGGTGAATGTGGCGGCGGCGAGTGTGACTGTGTCGGGGACGACTCTGACTCTGAACCTGCCAGTGACGTTCATGGCGGCGTACGCTGGAGCTAAGAATACCTACATGTACGCGGCGGGGTCGAGCGCCAGCAGCGGCTGGCAGGCGCTGGGAAGCTGGACGCCGTAGGCCA
>JBEKNN010000123.1:0-25990 GCA_049522755.1 Bryobacteraceae bacterium
GCCGTATTTTGGTCTCGAAGAAATCCGCACTGGAGGCAGTGGAAGGCTGCGCGTGGATGGGGACAGCGGCAAAAATGGCCAGGAGGGCCGGAAAACAGCGCATAGTTTATCTCACAATGCAGACAGTTTAACAGGGCTCAAGGAGTCACGGGGAGCCGGGCGTCAACAAGGAGGCACTATGCGCCGACGGGGCGAACGTACTAAAGGCCACGAATCAGCCGCGGAATGCTTCTACTTAGTATCGCCCACACGCTACAAATGTCAATTACTTTGTTAAGGCTTACCGCATACGCTTTCGGGATTTTCCAGCTGGACCAAAGCAAAGATAAAAGGCGCTACGCGGATGCGGCTTTGCCATCCCGACTTCAGTGTAGCGCGGGGAATTCGTGGAACAGAGATTTGGAGGATGGGAACGCTTAAGAGATGGCTGCCGACCGGGATGCTTTTGGCGGCCACGGAAAAAGTGCGGAACGAAGCCAATTTCGCGGAAACCCAATCGTGACTGGAGGTTAGGACGACGCCTGGCGGGCTACCGATGGGCATCTAGCGTGAGGCCGAGCCGTCCACAGAGCCGGGGTTTGCGAGTCCGGAATTTATTTTGAAGTACTGTGATTGACACGGCGGCCTTTCCCGAAAACGATGCTTTGAGCTTCGCCTTTTGTTATATACTGAACCAATTAGCGGCTAAGTTCGCCGTCCGTCATGTCACGTCACACCTCCCCGTCGGGCGTCGTATTCACTGTCCTACTCACTATAGAAGCGACTTCTTATGCGCATCATAATTGGAGTGTACCTGGCGCTAGCTCTTTCCACCGCGATGGCTCAACCCGCCGCAAAGCCCGAGGCCGGGGTGAAATCCAAGAAGGACCTCAAGCACCCTGCGCCAGTTGTCACGGGCGGCGTGAAAACCCCGGGAGTGCTGATACCTTTTGCTTCGTTGAAGGCCGAAGTGGAACTACCGGTTGCGCCAACTTGGACCTACACCGCCGATAGCCTGCTGGTTCCCAACCCGGCCGCGGGCACACTGGTCCGCCTGGATTCCAAGACCAACAAGCTGAGTGACCCCATCGCCGATCTGCGCAAGCCCTGCGGCGGCGCCGCGAATGGCTTCGGCAGCCTCTGGATACCCAGTTGTGACACGCAGACGCTGGCGCGGGTCGATCCGAAAACGTGGAAAATCACCGCCAAAGTGCCTTCGGGAGTGGGCAGCGCTACGCCGGCCGTGGCGGCGACCGCGGACAGTATCTGGCTTCTGACGGACGATAAGACCACGCTGTCGCGCATTGACCCGGACCAGAACATAGTGGTCTCCGAGTTACGCCTGGCTGCGGGTTGTAACACACTGACTTTCGGCGAGACTGCGCTGTGGCTCACTTGTCCTTCTGAAAACCGCATTGTCCGGGTCAATCCGGAAACCAATTTAGTGGAAAAGCGCATTGAAGTTTCGGCCGGTCCGCACGCTGTCGCGATTGGCGAGAATTCCATCTGGGTGCTATGTCTGAAAGACGGCAAGGTGGAGCAGATCGACCCCAAGACGAATAAGGTTGCTAAGACTATCGACCTGGAAGTTGCCGGATCGAGCGGAGGCGGCATCGCAGTTTCGGCCGGCACGATTTGGGTGACCCTGCCTGGCTTCCCACTCACGCGGATCGATTCCGCTACCGGCAAGGTGATGCAGCAGTTCTGGGGCGCGGGTGGCGGCGCGATTCAATCGGCGTTCAATTCACTCTGGCTCTCAAACCTGCACGAGGGAACGCTTTGGCGGATCGACCCGAGGCGCGTGATTGCGACCCTTGCGGAATAAGAAGGGGTTGTAATACCGCCGACGCTACCAAGACTTCTTGTTGAAACGAGTCACATGAAAGTTCCACTCAGTTGGCAGGCGAAAGCGCCTGCCCCACAAAAATGCAAAACCTTGCGCACCAACGTGGGACAGACGCTTTCGTCTGTCAGCCCCGCGGTCATAGCCGTTTGCGTGGGCGTTCTGTCTTCCGTCGCCGCAGTGTACGCTCAGGATCCGCCGCCCGCCGCTGCGGTTCCAGCGATGAAGAAAGGTCCGCGGCAGCCACGCCCGCCCAAGCCCGGCGTCTCTACGCCTGGCGTGAAGCGCGAGATGATTACCATTACGCCGGAAGCTGTCTTTCCCATTGAGGGAGTTCCCGACTGGCAGGTGACCACTGACGAGGCTGTCTGGGTTTCGAATGGTCCCAAGAACACCATTCACCGGCTCGACCCCAAGACTAATAAAGTGGAAGCGGCGATCACGGTAGGCCGCCGGCCATGTTCGGGCCTCGCTGCAGGGTTTGGAAGCATCTGGGTTCCCAGTTGCGGCGATAAGACGGTTTCGCGCGTGGATATCAAGACAAATGAAGTTACTGCGACCGTTGCGGCCACTCCCTCGCAAAGCGAAGGCGGCATCGCGGCGAGTCCCGAGGCTGTGTGGATCGTCACAGACGCCAAGGGCGTCTTATCGCGTATTGACCCCGCTACTAATAAGATCGCCGCGGAGGTAGAAGTGCCGCCGAATTCGGCGGGGGCTACTTATGGCGAAGGTGCTGTGTGGATTACTACGCCGGACAAGAACCTGCTCACTGGCGTGGATCCCAAGACAAACCGTGTGATCCAGACCGTGGAAGTGGGCCCGCAGCCACGCTTTGTGACAACCGGGGCTGGGTCTGTCTGGACACTGAATCAGGGCGACGGCACGGTCTCACGCGTGGACGCCAAGACAGGCAAGTTGTTGGCGAACATTGAAGTGGGCATCCCCGGAACCGGCGGTGAGTTAGCCTTCGGAAACGGTCATGTTTGGGCGACAGTGTTTCAGATTCCAATCTCGGAAATCGACCCGGCGGTCAACCAGGTTGTCAGGCAGTGGACAGGCGCGGGCGGAGACTCAATCCGCGTAGCTCATGGCTCCATTTGGCTTTCCAACTTGCGCGAGCAGAATCTTTGGAGAATCACTTTAAGCAGCCTTAAGTAAGTAGCAGTACGGTCAGTACGAGTGCTCACAGCAGCAGTGCCCCCAACCCGTTATAATGCCAGTGGGTGTGCGCCGTGTTTGCGCTGCTATTGGCCCTGTTGTGCCTACTGATCACCGTGGTGTCTCCCGGCTCGGCCGCCTCTCCGCGACCTGCTACCGCGAAGCTGACAGTTTATCTGAAGACAGAAGCCACTCAATCGGTGCGTCCACTGGGTTCCTTGAAACGGGAACTCGCGCGGCTCATGCAGACCGCGGGCTACGAGCTCGAATGGCGCGGTCCGCAAGATTCCCGTGTCGACACCGGCGCCTTTCTGGCGGTCGTGGAACTTAGGGGCGATTGCGAAACCCCCACCGAACAATTTCCCCCCGGCTCATCTTTACCCGGCATGGCGGATCTTGCGTCCACTTTTATATCCGATGGACAAGTGCTGCCGTTCAGCTGGGTGAATTGCGGCAACGTGACGAAGTTTCTCGCGCCGGCGCTGCTCGATCAACCGGGAGCGCGCGGGGATTTCATTCTCGGCAGAGCCATCGCCAGGCTGATCGCGCATGAGTTCTATCACATGCTGATGCAGACCCGCGAGCACACGCGCAGCGGCATCTCGAAACCGGGCTTCACGGCTGCCGATCTAGTCACCAACAGTTTTGAATTCGAAGGCGCAGCGCTTACCCAATTGCAGCACAGCCAGGCGGGGCGCACACCGGACCTTCCAGTCAGCAGCCCTGCCGATGCTTCTGAACCCGTTAACGGGCGGCCGGGATCCCGGTAAGTGCGATTGATCTTCTTAGACCTGCTGCTCGACGTAAGCTTGCAGCCCGCCCGGGACTTGAGGCCAGCCTCGATAAGTGGCGCGAGAGCTCACCCGTCTGGGATCTGAAAGAGAGAGACGGCGTCACCGCGGTTCGCCTGACACATTCGGGGGACACTATTCCGTGCCAAAGCCGCGCCGTCGCGCCAACTCTTCCCACACTTCGTGAGCTGCACTCGTCCCCTCGCCCAAAAATTCTCTGAGAGCTTTTCCCCTTCCCCGCCACTATCTCTACTCAGTGACCTTCTTCATGGCGTGTCTGATAGCTTTGGCTGCCTGGATTCTCCTCAGCGGCCTGGACGACCTGTTCATCGGGATCGTCTCATTCTTCACGCGGGGGCGCCAGAAGCCGCGGCCGCCGCAGGCCGAGATCGAGCGCGCCCCCGAGCGCCGCATCGCCATCTTTGTGGCGCTCTGGCGCGAGCATAAGGTCACCGGCCAGATGCTCGACCGCACCATCTCCACCGTTCGCTACCGAAACTACGACGTGTTCGTCGGCGTCTACCCGAACGACACTCTCACGGTGCGCGCGGTTTCCGAAGCGGCGAGCCGCCACCCGCGCGTCCACGTCGCCATGCTGCCGCACGACGGGCCCACATCGAAGGGCGACAACCTCAATTGGATTCACCGCCGCATGCAAGAGTATGAGCTGGAGCACGGCGTCGAATTCGACGTCATCGTGACCCACGACGCCGAAGATCTGGTCCACCCCGAGTCCCTGCGGCTGATCAATTGGTACTCCGCCGATTACGCCATGGTGCAGGTACCCGTGCTGGCTCTGCCCACTCCGGCGCACGAGTTCACCCACGGCCTTTATTGCGACGAGTTCGCCGAATACCAGCTCAAGGACATCCCCGTCCGGCAGATTCTGGGCGGGTTCCTGCCCTCGAATGGAGTGGGTTGCGGCTTCGAAAGGAAAGCCCTGGAGCGGCTCGCCGAATCGCGCCAAGGCCGAATCTTCGACCCCGATAGCCTCACCGAGGATTACGAAAACGGCTTCCGGCTCCACGAGTTGGGATACCGCCAGATCTTCGTTCCGGTCCAGTTCGATGCGGGCGAGCCCATCGCCACGCGCGAATATTTTCCGCGTACGCGCCGCGCGGCCGTCCGCCAGCGCAGCCGCTGGATCGCGGGAATCGCGCTGCAAGGCTGGGAACGGCTGGCGTGGCGCGCGCCCTGGCTGCAGCGCTACTGGTTTTGGCGCGATCGCAAGGGCCTGGTGGGATGCCTGCTCGCTCCGTTGGCCAATCTGACCTTCGTGTATGGCTTGATCCGCTGGCGGCCGCTGCTCGAAGGATTTCCGTGGATGGCCTGGTTATACGCCGCGACGCTGGTCACCGCGGCGTTCCAGATCTCGATGCGCATGTACTGCAGCTCGCGCATCTACGGGTGGCGGTTCGCGTCGGTCTCACCGCTGCGGGCGTTTTGGGGCAACATAGTGAACTTCCACGCCACCGTCAAAGCGATTGCGCAATTTGCGGCCGCGCACCGGCGGCGCCAGACTCTGCGATGGCAGAAGACCGATCATTCGTTCCCCGTACATCCTTTGCAGGCGCAAGGGCGGCAGCGCCTCGGCGAATTGTTGGTGCGGATGCATTGCTTGCAGATGGAAGACGTAGAGGGCGCGCTGCAAAGTCTGCCGAGCGGCTCACGCCTTGGCGAGCATCTGGTGCAATTGCACAAACTCACGGAAGAAAACCTCTACCTGGCGTTAAGCTCGCAGGCAGGCATCCCGCTGGGCGCGCCCGATGACCGGGAGGTGAACCGCATGGCGTCGCGAATGCTTCCCGCAGAGATGGCGAGGCGCTGGAGGGTGCAGCCATATCGCGTCGATATGGGACAGCTCCATCTGGTAACTACCGAGGTCCCTTCGGACGAAATGGTGCGGGAATTGGCGGGCGCATCGGCGCTCGATTTGCGTTTCCGTCTGACCCCTCCACGGGAATTCGACAAGCTGGTGGATCTGGCCAGTGGGACAGATAGAGACAGACGACCTCATCTTACTAACATAGTGGCGTAGTCTGCGGCATCGCGGCGGTAGCGGCGGCGGTGTCGCCGCTGGTAGCGCCGGCGGTGTCGCCGCTGGTAGCGCCGGCGGTCTTTGCCGCCGGTAGCGCCGGCGGTCTTTGCCGCCGGTAGCGCCGGCGGTGTCGCCGCCGGTAGCGCCGGCGGTGTCGCCGCTGGTAGCGCCGGCGGTGTCGCCGCTGGTAGCGCCGGCGGTCTTTGCCGCCGGTGTCTTTGTGGCTGCCAACCAACCCTGTCTGCCGGCATAGACTATCGAGTCATACCCGGTCTCCCTCCCAAGTTCGCGCAGTCCACGTACCCTCCCTGCTTGGCGTGATATTTTACATACATGCTTTTGCGCCGTACCCTTCTTGTAGCCCTCTGTTCCATCCTCTTTGCCACCGAGCCGAATGATGCCACGCGGCGTTGGTGGTCCCACGTGCAGGCGCTGTCCAACGATAGCCTGGAAGGCCGCGACACCGGCAGCGAGGGTTACCGGCAGGCGGCCGCCTACGTCGTAGCGCAGTTCGAGCGCGCGGGTTTGAAGCCGGCGGGCGAGCGCGGCTTCTACCAGACCGTCCCATTGCATGTGGTGCGCTTTCGCGCCGATCAATCGGAGGTGGAGTTGGTGCGTCCGGGCGGCGTGACCAAATTGCATTGGCTGCGGCAAATCTCGGCGCCGGCGCGCATGGGGATTCCGGAAACGCTCGAAGCCCCGCTGGTTTTCGCCGGATCGGACGCGGCGCCGGAGGGGCTCAATCTACAGGGCAAAATTCTGGTGCAGCTGAGCGCACCGCGAATGGGAGCGGCGGGCGCCGGCCGCGGGCGCGGCAATGCAGGCGACCGCGCCGGCGTCGCCGCCACCATCTCGGTGGATAACCTGGTCGGCCCGGAGCCGCCTCGCTGGCCCGTGCAGTACGCTATGGCGATGACCATTCGCGACGCCCAGGCGCCCGCGGGCCGCGGGGCGGGCAATGGCGGCAACGCCCCGCTGTCGCTGCGTTTCAATCCGGCGGATGCGGAATTGCTTTTTACCGGCTCGGGACATACTTATCAGGAGCTCAAGGAGATGAGCGAGTCGCAGAAGCCGCTGCCGTGGTTTGCGCTGGGCGCCACGCTGAAAGCGCACGTGAAGATGGAGAGCGCGGACCTGCAATCGGACAATGTTATTGCCGTGCTGCCCGGCTCCGACGCTGCGCTCACGCAAGAGTACGTGGTAGTCTCGGCGCACCTCGATGGATACGGCATTGGAGAGCCGTGGGGCGACGACAAGATCTACAACGGCGCATTCGACGACGCGGCTTACGTGGCGACGCTGATCGATATGGCTGAGCGCCTGCATGACGCGCATGTGACGTTGAAGCGCTCGCTTCTATTCTGCGTGGTGACGGGCGAAGAGAAAGGTCTTTTGGGGTCGAAGTATTTCGCCGCGCACCCGACTGTCCCGGCGAATAAGATGGTGGCGGATATCAACCTCGACCAGTTGCGTCCCATCTTCCCATTGCGCACACTGACCACGCTCGCGCTTGACGAATCCACGCTGGGCGAAACGGTGAAGAGCGTCGCCGGGACCATGGGCATCCGCATACAGCCCGACCCGGAACCGGAGCGCAACTTGCTTCGGCGCAGCGACCACTTCAGCTTCATGCAGATCGGCGTGCCGGCGGTGGGCTTCGTGTTCGGATATGAGAAAGGGACCCCGGACGAAGCTGCATATCGCGAATGGTATGCGAAGCGCTATCACAGCCCGCTGGACGATTTGAACCAGCCGTGGGTTCCCGATGCAGCGGCGAAATTCAACGACTTCTTCAATCGGTTGGTGGCGACCCTTGCGAATGCGGACCACCGCCCGGAATGGAAGTCCGGAAGTTCGTTCGCAAAGTAGGGCGGACGCCCCCGTCCGCGCGCGACCCCCTGGTCCGCCCTCGCCCGTGATCGACATCTACCCAGCGCCAGTACCGTACCGCGAGTACTGCGCCGTTTTCGCAAGGTTTCCGACGTTACCATAGGACGTTCGAAGGAGTGTCCATGAAGACCATCAGATTTCTCATGTTGACCGTGATTGCGGCCCTGGCGGCGCACGCGGATTTCAGCTATAACACCGTGAGCAAGAGTCCCGCGGGTGAGCGCACCAGCAAGCATTACATCAAAGGTCAGAAGATGATCACCGACGACGGCGATCGTATGACCATCATGGACCTCGACGCCCAAACCATGACGACCGTCAACAAGACGCAGAAGACTTACTCGGTGAGGCTGTTTAGCGAGCTGTACGATAAATCCGCGGCGGCCGGAATGAACGTGAATGCCGATCTTAAAAAGACCGGCCAACGCAAGAACATCAACGGCTTCGACGCGGAAGAAATGGTGGTGACGATGGTGGCGGACAACAGCCAGGCGCGGCAGTCCGGGACGAAAGGACAGCCGGGCCAGATGCAAATGGAGATGCACATCTGGTTAGCTTCCGACGTCCCGGGCATTGACGAAGCGCGCGCCTTCTATCAGAAGAACGCCGACCGCATGCCGTGGGCGGCAATGGCCGGCGGCGCGTCGGGCATGGCCGAGATTCAGCACAAAATGGCGACAATGCACGGCGTCGCTGTGCTTACCGTGATGAAGATGGGCGGCGCCAACCCGCAGCAGCAGGCGCAGATGGACCAGGCGCGGGCGCGATTCGAAGAAATGAAGAAGCAGGGCGGGCCGCAGGCGGCGATGGCCGACCAGATGCTGGCGAGGATGGGCGGGGCATCGTCCGACATAACCAATGAATCGAGCGGCTTTTCGGGGAGCCCGGTTTCCGATTCCGCATTCGCTATCCCGGCCGATTACAAGAAGGTGGATAAATAAAGAGGCTTGCACGTCAACGTTCGCACGGTCAAGTTTGCGTGGAGCCCTTGGACTCCAAATGGAAAACCCCGCCGTGTAGAGCGGAGTTGCAAATCCACTGGAGTGGAAAGAGGTATCGAACGATCCTCTGGTACCGCTCTTGCTCCTGCTAATCATCCGGAATAGTTGATGCCTGCAAATTAGCCCCCTGCGGGATGGGCTGGTACAATTCTATTTTATGAGGATCCATTTCAGACGTTTCTGCGCCGCGGCCTTCTTTTTGACGGTCACGGCGGTCACGCTTTTAGCGGCAGACGCTGCGGGCACTTGGAAGGGCTCGTTCGATTTCAACGGAGCCACCGTCTCGCTGACGTTCAACTTGAAAACTAACGGCGCTACCATCACCGGAACTATTGATGGCCTGCCCACTGAGGCCTCCGAAATCAAGGAGGGCAAGGTAGACGGCGATTCCATCACTTTCTGGTCGATGACCGAATACCAGGGCACCCCGATCAAGCTTGTCTACCACGGCAAGATCGCCGGCGACCAGATCAGCTTCACCATGGGCACCGACGACGGTGGTTGGAGCACCGACCTGGTGGCCAAGCGCGGTTCGTAATCGGGGCCAATTCTGGTTGGTGCGGGGCCTGCGGCCAACGGCGCTGAAGGCCGCCGGTGTTACGCGCGATTACCTTCATCGGTTGGGACGGGCTCGTGCGGCACAGGTGCGCGCCAAGGGCGCGATTGATGCGCAGGCATACGACAGAGACTCATTCATTTCCTAGCGCCTCGAAGGTCCCGCCGCCGATGAGGAGCGACACGCTGTTCTGTTCGGATTAGGTTATCCCCACTGTTTCCGGTCTTGCTTGCCATTGGGCAACGCCGCGGAGTTAGTAATAACCCGCGACGAAAAGAAAAGCAAGTATTTTGCTAGCTCTAATGTATTGACAATTCAATTCTTGGCGGATAATATCGGATTGTCCTTACCTGGAGCGATATCAATGAGCGTAAGCGGTGAACAGGTTGTTACAGCAGGGTTACCTAATTTTATCCGCCTGAGCGGCACGGCGGAGCAAGTTGCGGATAAGTTGGGGCCTCTGGCCGACTTAGTCGGCACGTGGTTCGGAAACAGGGGGTTTAACCTGATAGCCGTGCCGGAGGGGGCGAATGGTTTCCGGCTGTTGATCAATCCCATCGTCGAGACGATCACCTTCACGCCGATCGGCGCGGATGTCCCCAATCGAGGCGGCGCCGCGGGCACGCAAAAAATTCCGGGCTTGCACTACGATATCCGCGTCGCGGATTCGGAGACGAATACGCCGCTGCATATCGAGAACGGCATGTGGCTGCTGTTGACCGACCCGTTGAATCCCCAGGACCAGAAGGTGGCAAGACTCGCCTCGGTGCCGCATGGCGATTCAGTGTTGTGTGTGGGCTCTTTCAGCGAGGTCGCCGGGCCGCCACCGATTTCGGCCAGGAGCGCCATGCCCGACACGGGCCAGCCGGTTCGCCTGGGATATCTGGACCCTTATTCCCATCCGCTGCCTCCCGGATTCATTCCGTCCGATTACACGCAGGGCCTGGTGGATCTGTTGAAGACGCAGACAGTCAGGAAGACTACAACGCTCGATGTCTCTACGGTTCCGGACGGGGGCATAGTCAACATACCGTTCATCCAGAAGAACGTCGACCTTAAAGAGTTCTTTAGCGTGCTATGGATTGAAGTGGTGGAGAATCCGAACGATCCAGGCCAGACCTTTGACCAGTTACAATATGCTCAGCAGGCAGATCTTCACTTTCTGCCGCGATTCGACGATCCTACGAAATTGATTTGCTGGCCGCATGTAACTATCAATACGTTAGTGAAGCAGTAATTACTGTAATCAAATAGTCAGCCGCGCCACTGTCTCCAGATGAAATGTCTGCGGGAACAGGTCCACCAAAGTAAGCCGCTCCAGGCGATACCCCGCGCCGGTTAATCCGGCCAGATCGCGCGCCAGGGTCACCGGGTCGCAGGCCACAATGGCGACCGCGCGCGGCTTTAAGCGGCTCAACTGAGTCACCATCTCCGGACCCAATCCGGCGCGCGGCGGATCGAGCAGCACGAAATCCGGGGAGCGCTCCTGCGACTCGAGAAACGTCTCCGCTGTCTGCTGTTCGGCGCGCAGATTCGCCGCGCCGGCGCGCTCCGCATTCCAGCGCAGATCGCGGACCGGGCCCACCCCCGATTCCACCGCGGTCACCGCGCCAAAGCGCCCGGCGAGAGGCAGCGAGAACAGGCCCACGCCCGCGTAGAGATCGAACGCCGTGTCTCCCTGCATATCTTCGAGCGCGGCTTCCACCAGCGCGTCCAGCAGAAACCGGTTGACTTGAAAAAACGAATTACCGCTCACTCGGAACCGGCCGTTGTAATCCAGCGCGCCGGGGACAAGTCCCGGAATCGTGTCCGCGCACCAATCGAAGAACCGGCGCGCCACCGGCTGGTCCGTCTCCGTGATATTGAGTTGCACGCTTTGCTCGTCGGTAAATAATTCGATGGAACGTACGAACCTGGGCCATCGCGAATCGCGCATCATCTTTGCGACAACCGGGATCAGTTCATTGATCTTCGGCGAACTGATGGGGCACCCGCCAACGACGCACAGCTTGTGCGAGCGCGCCTCGCGGTACCCCAGCTTGCCGTTTTCGATGTGCAGCTGTGCGCGATTGCGGTATCCCCACGGCTCAGCCGCCAGCACCGCGATGTCCTCCGGCGCTTTGATCTTCGCCTGCCGCCACAACTCTTCGGCGAGAATCGCGCGCTTGGCGGCCAGTTGCGCTGCATACGAGGCGTGCTGGTAGTGGCATCCGCCGCAGCGCCCGAAATACGGACACAGCGGCTCTACGCGCTCCGGCGCCGGGCTCAGCACTTCAATGGGCCGCGCACGCACCAAGCCGGGCTTTTCGCGTTCCGATTTTACGCGCACGCGCTCGCCGGGCAACACGAACGGCGTGAGCACTACGCGGCGCGTAGATGCGGATACATCGAGACGCGCCAGCCCATCGCCGCCATACACCAGCTTTTCAATGGAGACTTCGAAATCGCTTACGATAAGATTTACCCCGCTCCCTAACCATGAAAACACGAGTCTTTTCCGGCATGCAGCCGACCGGAAATCTGCACATTGGAAATTACCTGGGCGCACTGAAGAATTGGGTGCGCATTCAGAACGATTACGAATGCATCTTCTGCATTGTCGATCTGCACGCGATCACGGCTTTCCAGGAGCCCGCCGCGCTGCGCGCCAAGATCGAAGAGATCGCCGCGCTGTATCTGGCCGCGGGCATCGATCCAAAGACCAGCGCCATCATGGTGCAATCGGCCGTGCCGGCGCACACGGAACTGGCGTGGATGCTCACTTGCGTCACGCCCGTGGGCTGGCTGGAGCGGATGACGCAGTATAAGGCGAAGTCGGCGAAGCAGGAATCGGTGAGCGATGGCCTGCTGCAATACCCGGTGTTGATGGCGGCCGACATCCTGCTCTATCAGGCCGGCATTGTACCGGTCGGTGAGGATCAGGCGCAGCACCTGGAGCTGACGCGCGACATTGCGCAACGCTTCAACTCGCTGTACGGCGATACGTTCGTGGTGCCGGGCACCAGCCTGCCGGCCGTGGGAGCCCGCGTTATGGGCCTGGACGATCCGACGCAGAAGATGAGCAAATCCGCGGCCGGAGCCAACCACGCGGTGGCGCTGCTCGATCCACCCGACAAGATCCGTAAGATCGTGATGCGGGCGACTACCGATTCCAACCCGGCGGTGGATTTCGAGAAGGCTGGTCCGGGCGTGCTGAATCTGCTTGGCATTTATCAGGCGTTCGACGGCGCTACCGACGACGAAATGAAAAACCGCTTCGCCGGTATGCGCTATGGCGATTTGAAAAAGCAGGTGGCGGAGATGGTGGTCGCGCACCTGGAACCCTTCCAGCAGCGCTACCGGGAGATTTGCAACGAGCCTCAATATCTCGCGGGTGTGCTGCGCGAGGGGGCTGAACGGGTGCGGCCGATTGCCGATGACACGGTGGGTCTGGTAAAGGCGAGGATGGGGTTGTATAGGTAGGGTACACGCCGGAACGACGCGTTCACACGAGTGTGAACGCCGCACGCATGCGTGCGCGCGCCACTGTTTCACACCCATAGCACCGGCTGACGAACGGGAAAGTTGCGCAGCACTTCTTCCACTGTGGGGTCGGCGTCAAGCGTCTTCCAGAGATCCAGGTATTCCTTCTTATCGAGCGCCAGGCCGGCGAAGAGCAGGCTGGGCTGGCGCACGGGCCACTCTTTGTCGTACATCACGTCGGGCGGTTTCGGCCACTTCTTCTTGTCGGCGATGAACGGGAACATGTAGGCCATGGCACGGGCCATGCCGCGGCCGTCGGGAAGCTGCCAGGTCCATAGATTGTCGTCGCGCGTGGTCATGGTTTGCGCCGCGATGGCGAGCGCATCCAGGTTGAAGAGCGAATAGCCGTAGGGTTTGGTGCGCGCCTGTTCCAGCGGAAAACTGCCGTCGGCAGCTTCCTGGTTGGGGATCAGCACGGTCTTGAATCGATCGCGGCAGTAGGCCGTGAGGGTCGCGTTGCCGGTGAGTTGCGCGAACGCGGCCGCCTGCGTCACCCAGCACGTGCCGTGATTGTTCTTGGCGTCGCGTTCGGTGATGCCGTACGGGTGCGTGGTCATCCATTCCAGGTATTCGGCGAACCACTGCTTGACGCCATCGAGATCGCGCGGCGCCAGGTCGAGCTGCCAGGACGCACGCGCCACCTCCACCAGATGCAGCGTGTCGATGATGCCGGTTCCGCGTCCCGTGAAGCGGCCGTGAATCGCCTGCGCATATTGCAGATTCGGGTTCATGCGAGTGTCTTCTTCGATGAACCAGGCGCGCAAATGCCGCGCGGCTCGATCGGAATATTTTCGGTCGCGGGTGAGCTTGTAAGCCGCCGCCAGCGCCGGAACGATCAGGCTCAGCCGGATCAGCGCCTCGCGATGGGCGTCGAAGTTGCCGGGGTTGCTCATGCCGTCCCGTTGGATGTAGGGACCGTCGGGATTCTTCGGGTCCGGCCACCAGTAGTCGCCTTCGGAAAAGTAGTCGTGTTTGCCGCCGGCGCTGCGCGGCGAGGTCGACGCGGTGACAGTGACCGGCCGTTGGTCCAGGTATTTCGCGGCGTTGCGCAGGACGCGGGGGCGTTCGATGGCGGCGACGTCGAAAGCAGCGGCGCCGCGAACCAACCGTGCGGCCGGTAAGATCGCGAGGGTTTGCAGAAGAGTGCGGCGCAGCATCATGAACTTATGGAGAGGGCTCCGTGGCGAGTAAATTGACGCGCTTGCTTATGGGCTCATCTGCTGGCCCGGCCGAAGCGCGTTCACACGATTGTGAACGCGGCAAGCACGAGCGCTCGCGCCACGTCGGCTTTGCTCGACTAAGTTGCGTAGTAGCCGTCGCGGGCCTGGACGATCAAGTCCTTCTTCTTCGTGGTGAGCTGCAGCTTGCGATACATGCCGCCTGCGTCGCCGGGCTTGTCCGAGTTATAACCAATGCTGTACTGGTTGCGCAGCTCCTCTTCGATTTCGGCGTAGACCTTGTCGATGGGCTGCTTTTTCGACACCTCATAGAATCGTCCTCCGGTCTCTTGCGCGATCTGTTGCAGCACTTTTTTGCCGTTGGCTCCGTTGGTGTTGCCGCTGGGGTATCCGCCGCCGGGATATCCGCCGCCCGGGTAACCCATGCGGCGCCGTCCCATTCCCGGTCCCATCATGGGGCCGGAATTGTTGCGGTAGGCGTTGGGGTCTGAGAACAGGATGGAATACACCAAGGTATCGGCGCGCTGCGCCTTTTCGATGGCCATCGAAAGCGTGTACTTGCTGCCATTGTCCACGCCGTCGGTGAGCAGGATCAAAGCCTTACGGCCAGTCTGTTTCTTGATCACTTCGTCGGCGGCCAGATAAATGGCATCGTACAGCGCGGTGCCCCCGCGGCCGCGCCCGTTGCCGCCGCTGGGGTATTGGCCGCCATTAGGGTATTGCCCGCCATTATTGCCGCCTTGCTGCTGAAGCTGCGGCCGGTTGCCCGGTTCGCACAGGTCGATGGATTTTTCCAGCTTGACGCGATCGGCGGTCAAATCCTGTAACAGCTCGATATCGAAATCGAACCGGATGATGAACGCCAAATCGCGGTCCACGCGCAACACCTGTTCCAGAAACTGGCGGCTGGCAGTGCGCTCGCTATCGAGAACGTTGCGCTGGCTGCCGCTGGTATCTACCAGCAGGCCAAGCGTGAGCGGCAGATTGCTTTCCCGTGTGAAGTAGCGGATGACTTCCGGCCGGCCATCCTCGGTGAGAATGAAATCGTCCTTGGTCAGAGTCTTGACAATCTGACCCTTTTTGTCACGCACGGTGGCGAGCACGTTCACCACCTTGACGTCGGTGGAAAAGCTGGCTTGCGGGTCTTTGGGCTGACCCGCCGGCGCTGGCTGAGCCGCGGTTTGCGCTCCTTGATCCTGCTGCTGGGCCAACAGCAGGCGAGCTGCGGGCAGCAGGGGCAGAGCAGTGAGCAGAGTACGCCTGGAAATGTTCATATCCGTTCCGCTCTAAAGCAGATGCGCCGCGGGGGGAAAGCGTTACACGCGTCTTGTGCCAAAATTTGGCGCTGATTTCACCGATGGCCTGCTGGAAGGCACGTGCTTTCAGCAGGATGCGGGCGGACGTGCATGGCCTCCCGATGGCCGTCAAGTGCGCTGGAACGGTCGCTTGCGAGATCCGCCTTCTGTTGGTACGGGATGACGCTCATGCAGCTACAGTATGCGGCTGGAACGAATCCAGCACCGGCTCGAAGATATGCTCCGCCAGATGACGGACGACTGGCACCACGACGCCGTCGCCAGTGAGGTGATAGGCCTCATTGTAGTTCTTCGGCAGCTCGTACGTATCCGGCAGGCCCATCAATCGCGCCGTCTCCCGGCCTGAGATCAGGCGAGCCTTGACGGAAGGCCCATCGACGACAAGGATGACCTGACGGCTGGACCCGCCTGCCGGAGTTCGCAGACACCCTGACATATTGTCGAATCGGATTTCAGCCCGCTGCACCCTTCGGCCGTACTCATCGTGCCGGGTGCGGCGATACAGGCCGCCGACTACCCGACGTCTCTCCCGCTGGGCTTGTTGGAGCTTGGCCAGGTTGGCGTCGCTCATCTTCGCGAGCAATTGCTGCGTGTATTCCCTGGAAAACCACTCGACGTCTTTTGGATCTTCCTCAATGAGGTCGGAAAGCGTTACGGTGCACCGCTGCGGAACCGGAGGATTCCACCAGATCCAATTCTGTTTCGCCTTCGCCGGAAGCTTTTCGTAGGCGCCCCTGATTCTTCCGTGCCACGGGTCGGACGGCCCTGCTGCGACACAGCCGTGGAGCATTCCAGCTTGGCCATTGATGCAGACGACAAACAGGCGGGGTCTCGACTGCGGCACGAACAACGCCGCATCCACCACCAAAGCGCCCACGGCATAACCGCCTTCGTGAAGGGTGGTGCAGAGCGTTGCGAAATCCTTACCATCGTGCGCTGTCAGCGTGCCGCACACGTTCTCGAGCACGATAATTTGGGGAGCGCGATCCTCTTCGATCAGCTGTTTCATCAGCTTCCAGAACGGCCAAAATGTGCCCGAGCGATCACCCTTCAAACCAGCGCGGACGCCTGCGAGAGAAAGATCCTGGCAGGGAAACGATGCCCAAGCGAGGTTGGCGCAGGCGGGAATCTCACCGGTTGTCAGAGAGCCGACGTCGGCCGTTTTCAGCTCAGCATCTCCCCAGTTCTGGCGGTAAACATGGCCTTTTTTGTGGTCGAAATCGTTGGCGAAAAGACAGCGCCACGCGGGACCCAGACCGGCGCGCACCATGCCGCCGCCGGCGAAGAATTCGTAAAAGTCATGCATTTCGCCCACGCTCCCGCAACCATCCGGTTCGAGACGCACAGCCTTGCCCGGTAGTTTCTCCGAAACATAAAGGTCCATAAATGTATTAGGCGCCGGCGTGGCGCCGCCCGTCAAGACGGTTGGCGGATTCACTATCCGCCGCGCACTCTCGAAAATGTCCGCCGCCAGGTTCCTCAGGAGCCTCGCGCCATGCTAACCGCTCACTGATCGGGCGGCGGCCGCGCGCTTCCGAAGTATGTGGCCCGCGCAGGACACGCCGTTGGTCGCAAATGCCCGTGTATGATGGTGGGTTGCGGTTCACGCGGATGCTTAACAGGCTTGGGGATTTAGCGGCTCATTCGCGGAGCCCGCTTCCTTACGGGCGCGGCTCTGTTTTCCCGATGCTCGTCGCAGCGCTGTTTTCGGCCGGCTGCAGACCGCACACTGTCGCGCAAAAGGTTGCCGTGGCGGCGGCGGCCGATCTCCAATTCGCGCTCGACGACGTCTCCCGCGGTTTCCACCAAACGCATCCGGAAATCGAGGTCGCGGTCACTTATGGGTCTTCCGGCAACTTCTACGCGGAGATTCGCAACCAGGCGCCCTTCGATGTCTTTCTTTCGGCCGACAGCGAATATCCGCGGAAACTCGCGGAGGAGGGTTTTGCCGACGCGCGCTCGATGTTCACCTACGGCGTGGGACGAATCGTCGTCTGGGCGCCGAAGCAATCTCCGCTCGATCTCGAACGCCTGCAGATCCACGCCCTGGAGGCCGATTCGGTGAAACATATCGCCATCGCCAATCCGCAGCATGCGCCGTATGGACGCGCCGCGGAGGCCGCCATGCGCTCGCTGGGGGTCTATGAGCGCGTGGCGCCGAAGCTGGTGCTCGGGGAGAACATAGCTCAGACCCTGCAGTTCGTACAAAGCGGCGCGGCCGATGTCGGCATTGTCGCGCTGGCGCTGGCTCTTGCGCCCTCCGTCCGCGCGCAGGGGCGATACTGGGAGATTCCCTTGGATGCGTATCCTAAAATCGAACAGGCCGGAGTGGTGCTGTCGCATGCCGGGAATATCGCCGGCGCGCGGGAATTCTGCGCGTGCCTGCAAAGCGGAGCCGTGCGCGCGCAGCTGAAGGAATACGGCTTCTACCTGCCGGAGAAGTGACATGGATGGGCAAGCCATCTGGCTCAGCGTCAAGCTGGCCTCCGCCACCACCGTCATCCTTTTATTGCTGGGGGTGCCGTTCGCCTATTGGCTGACGTTCTCGCCGCGGCGCTGGAAATTCCTGGTGGAAGCGCTGGTGGCGTTGCCGCTGATTCTGCCGCCAACCGTGCTGGGGTTCTACATCCTGCTCGCCATCGGCCCGCGAAGCCCCGTGGGAGCGCTTTACGCGACCCTGACGGGAGGCCTGCTGCCATTCTCGTTTCCCGGATTGCTGATCGCATCGGTGCTCTACAGTCTGCCCTTCGCGGTTCAGCCGGTGGCCGCGGCCTTCGCCGGCGTGGACCGGAAACTCATCGAAGCGTCCTGGTGCCTGGGCGTCTCGCGCGCCGCCACTTTCCGGCGCGTGGTGGTTCCGCTGGCGCGCGCCGGCATCGCGGCGGGCGGGGTGCTCAGTTTCGCGCATACCATGGGAGAATTTGGCGTGGTGCTGATGGTGGGCGGAAACATTGCGGGCGTGACGCGCACCGTGTCGATATCCATCTACGATCAGGTGCAGGCGCTCAATTACGCCGCCGCATGGCAGACCTCGCTCTTCCTGCTGGGCTTCTCGTTCACCGTTCTGGCGCTCACTTACGCATTGCAGCGCCGCGTTTGGGCGCTATGGCCGACGAGCTGATTTGCCGCTGCCGGAAGCGGTTCCCGCCGGCGTTCCAGATTGACGCCGACCTTCGCATTCCGCTCGATACGGCGCCGGTCACGGTGCTCTTCGGTCCGTCGGGCGCGGGGAAGACCACGCTGCTCCGTTTGATCGCGGGACTGGAGCGGCCCGATAGTGGAAGCATTGTGTTCCGGGGCCGCGAATGGTTCGGCGCCGCGTGTCTCGATCCGCAAGAACGCCGCGCCAGCTTTCTGTTTCAGGATTATGCGCTTTTCCCGCACCTGACGGTGGCGGAAAACGTCGCCTTCGGATCGCGCAGCCGCCAGAAGACCGCGCAAATCCTGGAAGCGTTCGGCCTGGGAGAATTCAGCCGGCGCCTGCCGCGCGCCATCTCGGGCGGCCAACAACAGCGGGTGGCGCTGGCGCGGGCGCTGGCCGCGGACCCGGCGCTGCTGCT
This sequence comes from Bryobacteraceae bacterium, assembly GCA_049522755.1. GTDB lineage: Bacteria > Acidobacteriota > Terriglobia > Bryobacterales > Bryobacteraceae > PALSA-243. Next base: position 18,833 of record JBEKNN010000123.1, read on the forward strand.
GCTGGACGAGCCGCTCTCAGCGCTCGACGCCAGTTCACGCGCGCGTACGCGGCAGGAGCTGCGGCGCACGCTGTTGGCGAGCGGCGTCCCCGCCATTGTCGTGACCCACGATCGCGCGGAGGCGATCGCGCTGGGCGATTGGATGGCGGTGATCGTCAATGGCGCCATCCGTCAGACGGGCTCGATTCAGGACGTATTCCGCAAGCCGGCCGATCCACAGGTCGCGGAGTCGGTGGGCGTGGAAAATATCCTCGACGCGAGGATTGTGGGGCGCGAAGCCGGCTTGCTCACGCTCGAAGCCGGAACCGCGCAATTACAGTGCGTCGATGGCGGCGAATCGGGTCCGGTCGCGGCCTGCATTCGCGCCGAGGATGTGGCCATCACGCGCGAGCTGCGCCAGGCATCGAGCGCGCGCAACCGGATGGTGGGAACGGTGCAATCGGTGGCGCTCGAAGGGCCGCTGGCGCGCATCGAAATCGATTGCGGATTTCCGCTGCTGGCCGTGATCACGGCGCAATCGGCGGCGGAACTCGCGCTGCAGGCGGGCGATGCGGTTTGCGCCGTTGTCAAAGCCACTTCGGTGCATGTGCTATTGCAGGAGAAGGCGGGCCGTAAATCTCGCGCCGATGGCTGAAGCAGAGTTTCGGCTCACAATAGGTCATGGCGATCATCGCAAAGCCTCCGTGTGACGAAGCGGCGATTGCGGCTGGGTCTCCGGGCGAGCCCTCGACGGGCGGCGCATGGGTGTTGGCCGCCACAATTCTCGGGTCGAGCATGGCGTTCATCGATGGTACGGTTGTGAACCTGGCGCTGCCGGCGCTGCAGTCCGGGTTGCGCGCGACGATCGGCGAGGTTCAGTGGGTGGTGGAATCGTATGCGCTCTTCCTGGCCGCGCTGCTGCTGACGGGCGGATCTCTCGGCGACCTGTACGGGCGGCGAAAGATCTTTGCGGCGGGCGTTCTCCTGTTCGCTCTAGCTTCGGCGTGGTGCGGCCTCGCCGCCAACATCGGGCAACTGATCGCCGCCCGCTGTGTGCAAGGCGTCGGGGGCGCCCTTCTGGTGCCGGGCAGCCTGGCTCTGATCAGCGCTTCGTTTTCGAGCGAAGAACGGGGGCGCGCAATCGGAACGTGGTCCGGCTTCACCGCCATCACGGCTGCAATTGGCCCGGTGCTGGGCGGATGGCTGGTGCAGCACGCGTCGTGGCGCTGGGTATTCTTCATCAATCTGCCGATCGCGCTGGTGGTGATTGCGCTAACCATTTTTCGCGTGCCGGAATGCGGCGCGAAGACCGAAGGCGCCGGGCTCGACTGGGCCGGCGCGCTGCTAACCACGGTCGGCCTCGGCGCCATCGTCTATGCGTTCATTCAATCCGCGCCAATCGCGGGCGTGGTTGGCGCTGTCTCGCTGGCGGCATTTCCGGTCATCGAAGCACGGTCTGCGGCGCCAATGCTTCCGCTGGCTTTGTTCCGCTCGCGCAGCTTTACCGGAGCGAACCTGCTCACGTTATTTTTGTATTTCGCGATGAGCGGAATACTATTTTTCTTCCCGTTAGATCTGATCCAGGTGCAGGGGTACACGGCGACGGAATCCGGCGCAGCGTTACTCCCTTTCATCCTGTTGGTGTTCTTATTGTCGCGGTGGTCGGGTGGACTGCTGGAGCGTTACGGCGCAAAACGGCCGCTGATTATAGGCCCTCTGATCGCGGCGGCCGGGTTTGCATTGTTTGCCAGGACCGGCATCGGGGGCTCCTACTGGACGACCTTTTTTCCCGCCGTGGTGATACTGGGTTTGGGAATGGCGATTAGCATCGCGCCGCTCACGACGACGGTGATGAATGCCGTCGACCGCAGGCACGCGGGAATCGCTTCGGGGACTAACAACGCCGTTTCACGAGTTGCCGGCTTATTGGCGGTTGCGGTACTCGGGTTCGTGCTGACGAATCTGTTCAACCGGAACCTGGATCGCCGCCTGGACTCTTTGGGCTTGCCGGCTGTGGTTCGTCAGCAGATCGATATGCAGCGTCCGAAGCTTGCGGCAATCGAGACAGACGATGCCAGAATCCGGCAAGCGGTTAGGGAATCGTTTGTCGCCGGCTATAGCGCCGTGGTGTGGATTGCGGCGATGCTCGGGATCGCGAGCTCCTTGAGCGCCGCGGCGTTGATTGACGACAAACAAGACGTCAAAGGGTAACGGCGACGCAGTTGTTCTCTGTGAAGAATCACAACCCGAACATCCACAATCAGTTGCGTGAATTTGGCTGCTTCCGCTTGACGCCATCCAGTCCGCAGGGAAGCGGGCCGCCCGCGCTCTTCAGGTCGCTCTCCAGGGGCCGGTCCCGCAAGCCGCCGTCAAGGCGATTACCTGAGCCAACCACAGTACCCGCTACCGGGGTTTCCCCCATGGAAAATGTGACGGAATCCAAGCCCGGCCGCTGGCACCCGAGCGCGATACACTTCGGCATAGTGTGATTCTCCCGAAAACCAGAGCGGGCGCTGCCTTGAGTCTTGTAAGTAATAGATAACTCGGCTAATCTGAATATAGAAGGCCGGATTTGGCACGGCACGAAACGTGCTGTTTTCCCCGGTGGAGTATTGTCTCGCAAGGTCTCGGCGCTCAGATGTTCCAGGAACTCAAATTCCAACTGTCCACGGCCATCCTAACGGTGCTGACACTGGCCGCAGGGACTGCCGCGTTTTGGAATGCCGACCTGCAATACCATTTCCGCCTGCCTGACGATGGCGTAATTTGGGTGGACCGCCAGGGCGGCGTGGAAGCCCTTCACGTGACTCGCCGCGGCCCTGGCGCCAACGCCGGCGTGCATCCCGGCGACCACCTGGAAAGCATTCAGGGAATCCCTATCGCCCAGGCGACCGATGTGGCCCGGCTTCTGGCCAGCATCCGCTCTTACAATAACGCCACCTATCTCCTGAGCCGCCGCGGCATCGAATTCCCCGCCAGGGTTGTGGTGGGCGAGGTTCCGCTCGACTGGGTGGTGGTTTACCAGTATGTGGTGGGGTGCGTGTATCTGATCATCGGCCTGTTTGTCTATTTCCGCCGCGGCAGCGCGCACAAAGCCCAGCACTTCTACATCCTCTGCCTGGCGTCGTTCATTTTCTTTTGCTCGCATTACACCGGCAGGCTGGACGCGTTCGACAAAATCATCTACTACGCCAATGTCGCCGCGGGCCTGGTTGCGGCGGCGGTGTTTCTGCACTTCTGCGTGACCTTTCCCGAGCGCCTTCCCTGGTTCCACAGCCGCATCCGCACGGCGGCCATCTATGTACCTGGCGCACTGCTGTTCCTGACCTATCTCGCGGTTTCGTCCGGGGCCGTCCGCACCGGCATGCCGCTGCTCGAATTGCGCTGGCTTCTCGACCGCATCTGGATTGGGCTGGTTGCCGGGCCGTACATCCTCGGCGCCGTGGCGCTCAGTCTGGAATACCGGAAGGCCGAAGACCCGGTGGTCAGGCAGCAGCTCAAATGGCTGCGCAACGGCGTCATCTGCGGCATTCTGCCGTTCGCGGCGCTGTACGTTCTGCCGTACATGCTGGGGGTGGTCCCCAACGAGTACATGAAGCTTTCGGTGTACTCGCTGATCCTGCTGCCGCTGAGTCTCGCTTACGCGATTGTGCGTTACCGCCTGATGGACGTGGATATCCTTTTCCGCCGCGGGTACGCCTATACGTTGGCTACGCTGTGCGTGCTGGCGGCGTTTTACAGCATCGTCTTCTCGCTGGGCAGCCTGGTGCAGAAGAATTTCAAAGACCTGGGCAATACCGGCCTCATTAGCGTCATGCTGATCGCGGCGTTCCTGTTCCAGCCCATCCGCAACTGGATACAGGAGCGCCTGGACCGCCATTTTTATGAGGACCGCTACGACTACCGCCGCACGCTGATCGAGTTCGCGCGCGAGCTGAACTCCGAGACCGATCTGGATGCGATGCTGGTCTCCGTGGGCGACCGCCTGCTGAAAACCCTCCAGATCAAGCACCTGGCATTCTTCCTGGCGGATGAGAGCGCCAACGCCGGCGCCCCCGCGTTCCGCCTCAAGAAGGCCATGGGCGCCAACCCGCGCCTGGCGGCCACCAGCCCCAGCCAGCTCGATTTGAGCTTCCTCGATTCCGATACCAGCGGCCAATACCTCTTTTTCGAGCGCACCCGCCACCACTTCGATGCGGTTTCGCGATCCTGGCAGCCTTCCGTGCGCAGCGCCATCGCCGATCTGGACCTCACCTATTACCTGCCCTGCACAGTGCGCGGCCGCCGCATCGCCTATATGGGCATCAGCCGCACCATCGACGGCGATTATCTTTCCAGCGCCGATGTGGAGCTGCTGCTGGCGCTGGCCGGCTATGTCGGCATCGCCATCGAAAACGCCGGGCTTTACCGCTCGCTGCAGCGCAAAGTGGAAGAGAACGAGCGGCTCAAGGAATTCAACGAGAACATCGTGGAATCGATCAACGTCGGCATCCTGGCGGCCGATCTTGAGGACCGCGTGGAGAGCTGGAACACGCAGCTGGAACAGTTGAGCGGCATCCCGCGCGACCGCGCCGTGGGCAAGTGCCTTGGCGAGCTGTTTCCCGGCGATCTGGCCGCCGAGTTCGAGCGCGTTCGCGGCGAAACCGGCATCCACCACATCTACAAATTCGTGTGGCAGCCGCAAGCCGCCGCGCAAGCTGCCGGCACAGGGAATGGCAATGGTCACGGCCATGGCAACGGCCAGGGCGAGCCCGCGCGCACCCGCGAAGCCACGTTCAATGTGGCCATCGCGCCGCTGGTTTCCAAAGACCAGGAGCAGATCGGCCGCCTGATCATTTTCGACGACGTCACCGACCGCGCCGAGCTGGAGCAGCGCCTGGTCCAGGCGGATAAACTCAGCAGCATCGGCCTGCTGGCCGCGGGCGTGGCCCACGAAGTGAATACGCCGCTCGCGGTGATTTCCACCTATGCGCAGATGCTGGCCAAACAGGTGGCGGACGATTCGCAAAAATCGTTGATCCTCGATAAGATCGCCAAGCAGACTTTCCGCGCCAGCGAGATTGTGAACTCGCTGCTCAATTTCTCGCGTACGTCCACTACGTCGTTCGGCGCCGTGAATTTGAACCGCATCATTCAGGAAACTCTATCCCTGGTGGATCACCAGCTGCAGAAGGCCGGCATCCAGATCAAAACCGAATTCGACTCCGGCGCGCCCACCATTCACGGCAACGCCGGCAAGCTGCAGCAAGTCTTCCTCAACCTTTTTCTGAACGCCCGCGACGCCATGCCCGCGGGCGGCGCGCTGGAAGTTCGCACCTGGCGGGAAGGCTCGCGCGCCGGCGTCGAAGTGGCCGACAGCGGGTCCGGCATCGCCGCCGAGCATCTGCACCGCATCTACGATCCGTTCTTCACCACCAAGGCCCTGCGCAAGGGCACGGGCCTGGGGCTCTCGGTGAGCTACGGTATCATTCAGGAACATGCGGGCTCCATCGAAGTTTCGAACCGGCCATCGGGCGGCGCGCGATTCCGCATCGATCTGCCGCTGTCCACAGTCGCGGCGCCAAAACCGGCGAGCGTCGCATAAGTGAAGCATCCCCCGATGATCGCATCGCAACCAGCCGCCATTCACGCCAAGGGGCGCATCCTGGTAATCGACGACGAGCCGGATATCCGCGAGAGCCTGGAGGCGCTGCTGGGCATGGAAGGCGGCTACGCCGTGGAGTTGGCGCAGAACGGCGCCGAAGGCTTGCAGAAGCTGGAAAGCCGCGGCTACGACATCGTGCTGCTCGATCTCATGATGCCCGAAAAATCCGGCATGGAGGTGCTGCAGGAATTCCGCCTGCGCGACCGTGTGACCCCGGTGTTCATGATCACGGCCTATGGATCGGTGGAAGCCGCGGTGCAGGCGCTGAAGCTGGGCGCTACGGATTATTTCTCGAAGCCCTGGGACAATGAAAAGCTGCTCATCGAGATCGGCCACGTCATCGACCGGCGGCGCCTCGAAGACGAGAATACGCAGCTCAAGCGGGCGCTGAAGCAGCGCTACAGCTTTCCCAACATCATCGGAAAGAGCGAGCGCATGGTGCGCATGCTCGACCTGGTGGGCCAGGTGGCCAACAGCCGCTCCACCATCCTGATCACCGGCGAAACCGGAACCGGCAAAGAGCTGGTCGCCAAAGCCATTCACGCCAACTCGCCGCGCGCCGAGCACGTGTTCGTCGCCGTCAACAGCGGATCGCTGGCGCCCGAGCTGCTGGAATCGACGCTGTTCGGCCACGTGAAGGGCGCCTTCACCAGCGCGATTCACACCAAGAAGGGATACTTCGAAGTCGCCGACCGCGGCACCATTTTCTTCGACGAGATCGGCACCATCGGCGCCGAAACGCAGATCAAGCTGTTACGCGTGATTCAGGAGAAGGAGTTCACCCCGCTCGGCTCCACGGACCCGGTCAAAGTGGACGTCCGCATTCTGGCCGCCACCAACGACGACCTGCTGCAGTTGGTGAAAGAGGGCCGGTTCCGCGAGGATCTCTACTACCGTTTGAACGTGATCAATATCGCGCTGCCTCCGCTGCGCGAGCGCAAGGAAGATATCCCCGCGCTGGCGGCCCATTTCTTCAACTACTACTGCCGCGAGAACAACAAGTTTCTCGATTCGGCCGGCCGCTCCGAGCTGCACTTCCAGCCCGAAGCGCTGCAATTGCTGATGGAGCACGCCTGGCCCGGCAACGTCCGCGAGCTGGAAAATGTGGTGGAGCGCGCCGTGGTGCTGGCGACGGAGGCCTCGGTGCCGCTCGAAGTGCTGCCCGACGCATTGCTCGAAGCCAACGGCATCCGCCTGCGCCGCAACGAAGGCGCGCCGCTGCCGTCGAACGCGTCGCTCTTCGAGATTGTCAACGACTACGAGCGGCGCATCATCATGGAGCGTTTGGAGCAGTGCAACTGGAGCCAGACGGACGCGGCGGAAAGTTTGAGCGTGCCGCTATCCACGCTGAATCAGAAGATAAAGCGATTGGATATCAAGATTCGCAAGAAGGGCGAAGTCTAGCTATGTCCACAAGGCAGTAGGGCTGACCCCCTGGTCCGCGCGGGTCCCCCTGGACCCGCTTCTTCGCCGGGCCAAATCAGCCCCCATGCGATCTCTGAGAGGCCGACCGGGGGGCGGCCGCGTATCGTGAG
>JBEKNN010000124.1:0-25204 GCA_049522755.1 Bryobacteraceae bacterium
GTAACCGTACAGATCCCGGAAGAGTTGGGTCCCAGGCTCGTCGGATTGCAAGCCAAGGACGAGACCAACGCCGGCCCCAGCAGGCTGACAGTTGCATTGGCCGAGATAGAGTTATAGGTCGCAGTGACCGTCGCGCTCTGATTGCTGCCCACGGTCGCCGTGGTTGCGTTAAATGTAGCCGAAGTCGCGGCCGCCGCCACCACAACCGAAGCCGGCACTGTGAGGGTAGTGTTAGTGTTGGTCAGGCCGACCGTGGCGCCGCCGGCGGGAGCGGCCTGAGTCAGCGTGACGGTGCATACGGAACTGCCGGAGCTGCTCAGCGTGGCCGGGAGGCATGCCAGGGAGGCGACGCCCGGTGCGACGGCCCCGCCCGTCACGGTTCCACCAGTGGAAAAGACCAGGATGGCTTCTCCCGTAGGTGAAGACTCTTCGGGGTTGCCGATCCCGATGGCCGTGGTGGTCAGACCGGTCGCCATGGTCAGATTCACAACCGCGACGGCGCCATTCGCAATGACGCCGGCGTTCATGGCGGAAGCCTCGCAAGTATACGCACCGGAGACGCCGTTGCAGCTCAAAGTTTTGCCGGCGGCCGTAAGAGCTGCCCCGGCAGTCACGGAAATGGCGGCTACACTCGCGGGGGGATAGGTGACCGTCCATTGAATAGCCGACGGTTGGCTACCGGCGGGAGAAGTCAAACCCAGGCTTAAGGATACGCCCCCATTGGCGGCGGCCGTTCCCGATGAAAGGGCTAAAGCGTCCGGGCCAGACTGCCCGAAAGTGGCGCGCGCTGTCAGCAGGGTGCCAATTGCCACGATCAGTGCGATCTGGCCTCGTCTTGAGGATCTTGTCATTGGGAGTTCCGTATAATTACCTGTGCCTAAAATTTGGTTGTACTGATGTCGCGTTGTGCCAGGGTGGCTGTCTTCCGGAGGTTAGGATGGTTGATCGGCCCAAAGGCAGTATTGCCAATAAGTTAACTGTGCCCTCGCCTGTTTGTAGGCTATCGACGAAACCAGCGCCGGCGCCGCCCGTCCGATACCCGCATCGACGAAAAACCCATTGTGGCCGGCGGTGAGAGTCGCGCTGAAACTAGCGGAAGTCGCAGCCATCGGGACTCTGACCCATGCCGGGTAGCCCGACCTCTTCTCGTCGGGCTGCTTTTCGCACCAGGTCGCGGCCGTCGAGATCCTGACCCATTCTGCAGCGGTGGGATTACGGTTGGCTTCGGCTTGGGTGAGGGGGCAGGAAAACGCGCACGATGGCGTCGGCCTCCGGTCGGTGAGGGTGCGGCCGGCGCTGGTGAGTGTGACGACGCAAGCTGAACTGTCGGCGGCATTCGGCGCGAATTGCGCGTTCCACAGGGGAGCCTTAGCCGGCGAAACGGCGGTGGCCGGCTCCGCCGCCATCTTATTCACAACCGCGCCACTCGAAACGATGCCCGCGTTTATTGGGAAAGCCACGCAGGTATACCTAATGGAGGCGCCATCGCAATTCAGTGCTGCTCCGGCGGCCGTTACCGGACCAAAGAGCCCGCCCAATAAGACCAGTAGCGTCACAACGAAGGTCCCCTGAACCAGCCGGTTCAGCTTCTGCCCACAGCTATCCCTAAACATGAAGCGTGCCTTTCCGATTGGGCATTCTGGAAACCTCCCGATGCCCGCTGACGATATACCTTACTCTGAACCGAATATGGAATTAGGAATAAATGACTAATGCTTGATAACTGCTCTTCGGCAGTTATCAAGACCTCTAAGTCAGGGCGCTGTAAACACTGATGGAACACTGACCGGGATGATATATACAAATCTAATCCGAGCCCGGCTTCGGGCGCTTGTCTCCCACGGGTATCGCTCGCGGGATATCACTCAAAACCCGATCTTGCTGGCGAACACATATCGCGTTCCTCTCTCGCTAAACATCTCAGACGTAAGCATCTTTCTGGCCGTTCTATTACGTCATGCACAGACCGTTGATTCAAAGTTACTTAACCTATCTTGCTTACGTCTAATCCGGGTGATAATATACAATAAGTCGTTGATGCTGGGTTCGGGAGCGACCATTTTCAAACCCTTCGAAGCACGATGCCCGACTCCGCTGGATTCGTGTACAAATGCACAGAACGAGTATCCCTGACGCGTTCTCCCAGCTCATTTGTTGTGGGTCAGGTTGTCAACCTGCGGCCGATTGTCAATCGGCCTGCGGCATCACGTACAAGGCCGGCGACCTGTCGTAATCACCTGCAGCTTCCCTTTCATCTCCGAAGACCCTGTCCAAACCGCTCCTAACTTCGAGTAACTGCCTTCACCTCACTACTTAAGTAACCGCGCCACCTGAAATTCCCTCCGCAAAACCGGCACCGCCCGTTGCCGCCGCACGCTCAGTGAACTAAACCCTTCGCGTAGTCGTCCCGATCCAGCCTCTCACAGGCGTGCCATTAGCATGGCGCGAGGCTCCTGCGGAACAATGGATTCGGTTATTCCCCGAGGACCAATCCACATTTCCAAGGAGCCATCGCATGACACCGCTTCGTCAACGCATGATCGAAGATATGCAGTTGCGCAATCTCGGCGCGGGAATGCAGAGAGCCTAGCCCGCATTGCATTACGGGCCGAGCGCGATTTTATCAAACCAGCCCCGAACACCTGATCCTGGAAGAACCTCGCGAATACCAACTGTATATGATCAACGAGCGGCACTATTCGCCCGAGTCGGTCAACCACTTCGTGATGTCCGCTAAATTCCTCTACAACATCACTCTGGGGACGCCCTGGCGGGAAGGCGCTCTCCGCAATGCCGTGTTCCCCACAAACTGCCGGTAGTCCTCCGCCCGGTCGAGGTACACGAGTTCTTCCAGCATGTCTGCACCATTCGCAATCGCCCCGCATTGATGACCGCATACGGAGCGGGCTTGCGCGTCTCCGAGGTCGTGTCCCTGCAAGTGGGCGATATCGATTCCCAACGCAAGCTGATCCGGATTCGACAGGGCAAAGACAAGAAGGATCGATATGCCATGCTTCCCCCCCGCCTGCTGGAAGTGCTGCGATGCTGGACCCAGGGCGCCCCGCTCCCGACACCCTGCCGGACAGCGGCCGAAGACCTCGCCGGAGGATTGTCTCTTCCCCGGATGGCGCAAAGACTGCCACATGAATGCCGCTACGCTGCAAGACGTCTGCCAGGAAGCGACGCGAGCGGCCTTAGCAAACGCGTCACCGTCCACACCTTGCGCCACAGCTTTAGCACCCATCTGTTGGAAAACGGGACCGATATCCGTATCATTCAGGTCCTGCTCGGCCACAGCCGCATCGAGACCACCGCGCGTTACGCCCAGGTGAGCCCACAAGTCGTGTCGCACCTGTAGCCGCTCGGCACAATCTGGATCGCAACGCCCGACAGCCCCGTAAAGGCAAACACAGGTCCTAACCCTTGTCTGAGCCAACCCTGGAGTTGGCCGACATCCTTCGACAATAGGGTCCCGCCTACCGGCAGGCCCACTCGCTGCCGCTGCATCAGCATCGCTTGATGCGAGCCATCGAGACCTGCCGGACTCCGGCGTTGGGCGGCGTGGTCGAATGGTGCGACCACTTGTGGCTGGCGAAAGCGCCTGCCCCACAATTGGCGCGAACCTCGGGAAATGTAGAAACTCCAGCGACCGGCCAGGAGGCCGGTCCCACAGGCTAGAACCAGCGGCTCATGATGACCTTCTGCTCGGTGTAGAAGCCCACCGCGTCCTTGCCGTGCGCGTGCAAATCGCCGAAGAAGGAATTCTTCCAGCCGGCGAAGGGGAAGAACGCCATGGGCGCCGCGACTCCCACGTTCACGCCTACCATGCCGACCTCAATGCGCGACGAATACTCGCGCGCGGACTTGCCGCTGCTGGTGAAGATCGCAGTCGCGTTGCCAAACGGCGATTGGTTCACCAGGTTGATGGCGTCGTCGAGCGTCTTCATGCGAATCACCGATAGCACCGGTCCGAAAATCTCTTCCTTCGCAATGGTCATTTCCGGAGTGACATTATCGAAAATGGTGGGTCCAAGGAAGTAACCGCCGGGCGCATTGGACGCTGCATGGGACGCTCCACCCTTGTGCTCGCGCCCGTCGCAGAGCGGCGTCGCGCCTTCCGCCACGCCCTTTTCGATATAACCAGCCACGCGCTTGCAATGGTCGGAAGTCACCAGCGGCCCCATCTCCACGCCGTCCTTCGAGCCATCGCCAACGGCAATCTCTTTGGTCCGCTTGACCAGCAGATCGAGCAGCGGACCCGCTGCATCGCCCACCGCAACCAGCACGCTGCCCGCCAGACACCGCTCGCCCGCCGCGCCAAACGCGGAACCGATGATGGCCTCCACCGTCTTCGGCATATCCGCATCGGCCATCACCACCAGGTGATTCTTCGCGCCACCCAGGGCTTGCACGCGCTTGCCTTCGGCGGCCGCGGTGGTATAGATATACTTCGCGATGGGCGTCGAGCCGACGAACGATACGGCTTTCACCAGCGGATGATGCAGCAGGGCGTCCACCGCTTCCTTTCCGCCTTGGATCAGGTTCAGCACCCCGGGCGGCAAGCCCGCATCGTGCAACAACTCGACGATGCGCACGGGCGTGAGCGGCACTTTCTCCGATGGCTTGAGCACGAACGTGTTGCCGCACGCGATGGCGAACGGATACATCCACAGCGGCACCATGGACGGGAAATTGAACGGCGTAATACCCGCGCACACCCCGATGGGCTGGCGGATGGTCTTGCAATCGAGGCCGGCGGCTACGTCGTTGAGCGAATCTCCCATCATCAGCGTGGGCATGCCGCACGCCACTTCCACCATCTGAATGGTGCGGCGCACTTCCATCCTGGCATCGTCTGCGGTCTTGCCGTTTTCGCGCGTCAGAATCGCGGCCACTTCGTTCGCGTGCCGGTCCAGCAGCGCCTTGAAGCGGTAGAGCGGCTGCACGCGGTCCACCACCGGCACGTCGCGCCATTTCAGGAACGTCTCGTGCGCGTTGCGGACGGCGCGGTCCACATCGGCCTCAGTGGCGAACGGCACTTCCGCCAGTATTTCCCCGGTTGCGGGATTCATCACAGGCTGCGTTTTGCGCCCCTGCGGCGTTTCCCATTTTCCATTCACGTAGAAGCCTACTGTTCCAACTGCGGTTCCAACTGCGGATACTGTGGCAATCATCTTTTCCCTCCCATGAGCATTACATAGACGGCTCCGGCGACGCCGAAGCCCACAAACCAAGCGTAGTCGTAAAGGAACCGCAGCGGTGGAACCGCCAGTCCCAGCAAAGCCAGGGCGATTCCCGCAGCCAGGGCGGCGACCGCGCGCCAATTGACGCCGCGCGAGTATTCGTACGCGCCGCCGCGAATATAAAGATCGTCTAGCTTGAGCGTCGAATGGCGGACGATGAAATAGTCCGCGATCATCACTCCCGCGATGGGCCCGAGCAGCCCGGAGTATCCCACCAGCCAGCCGAAAATGTACGAGCTGAAATCGGTGAGCAGGCGCCACGGCATCATCAGAATCCCGACCACGCCCGTGATCAGGCCGCCCGTGCGGAACGAGATCAGCCGCGGATTGAGATTCGAAAAGTCGTTGGACGGCGAGACCACGTTGGCCGCCACGTTGGTGTTCAGCGTCGCTACCAGCAGCGCGATCAGCGCGATAGACGCCACCACGGGCTGGTTGAATTTGCCGAGCAGAACTACAGGGTCCCAAATGGGCGCGCCGAACAATACCGCCGATGCCGAAGTCACTGCCACGCCGATGAACGAATAAAGCGTCATGGCGGTGGGCAAACCGAGCGCCTGTCCCACGGCCTGTGCGCGCTGCGATTTCGCATAGCGCGTGAAATCGGGAATGTTGAGCGCGACGGTTGCCCAGAACCCCACCATGCCGGTGAGCGACGGCACAAAGAATCGCATGAATTCCGCGGTGCTGTGGAACTTGCTGGGCGAGCTGAGCACCGGCCCGAAGCCGCCGGCTTTACCCGTGATCCACCACAGCAGCAGCAGCCCGATGCCAAGCATGAAGGGTGCGCCGACGCCTTGCAAGAACCGGATGGTGTCGATGCCGTTCCAGATGACGGCGATGTTCAGCGCCCAGAAGGCGACGAAGCAGATCCAGATGCCGCTCGAGAAGTGCGCGGCAGCCGGCCAGAGGATTTTCAGCATGGAATAGATCGCCTGGCCGCCGATCCATGTTTGAATGCCGAACCATCCGCAGGCCACCAAGGCGCGCAGGACGGCGGGGATGTTGGCGCCGCGTACGCCGAACGAGGCGCGCACCAATACCGGGAACGGGATGCCATACTTGGCGCCGGCATGCGCGTTGAGAAGCATGGGAACTAAAACGATCAGGTTGCCTAAGAGGATGGTGCCGATGGCTTGGCGCCAACTCATGCCGCCGGCGATGAGTCCGGAGGCTAACATGTAAGTCGGGATACAGACCGACATAGCTACCCATAAGGAGGCGTAGTTATAGGTGCCCCAGGTGCGACGCTCTTTGGGGATGGGCGCAAGGTCTTTGTTGTAGAGAGCGGAGTCGTAGGTCATTGTGAGGCGGCCGATCCTGGCCCTGACCGTGGTAGCGCCGGCGGTCTTGCCGCCGGTTCTTTTTCTTGTCCCGAAGAGTGGCGACGGTCAAGCGCGCACAAAACACCGGCGGCAAGACCGCCGGCGCTACGAGTCATTTCCATGCGCCTCCGCGCGCGGTGCGCTTCAAATAGTTACCGCGGCCGGGCTTGCCTAGGAAGTTGCCTTGGTCCACGATCAGCTCGCCGCGGGAGAATACTGTGCGCGCGTTGCCGAGCACCTCGTAACCCTCGAACATGGAGTAATCCACACGCATGTGATGGGTCTTCGCAGTTATAATGTGGCTGGCTTGCGGGTCCCATAACACGATGTCCGCGTCGCTGCCCTCGGCTATCTCGCCTTTCTTCGGATACATGCCGAAAATCTTCGCGGGCGACGTGGAAGTCAGCTCGACAAATCGATTGAGCGTCAACTTACTCTCGTTGACTCCGTAATGATAGATCAACTGCAGCCGGTTCTCGATGCCCGGGCCCCCGTTGGGTATCTTGGTGAAATCGCTTTTGCCCAGCACCTTCTGATCTTCGAAACAGAATGGGCAATGGTCGGTGGATACCACTTGCAGGTGGTCCTGCTTCAGGCCGTCCCACAGTTTTGGCAAATTCTGCTTGGGCCGCAGCGGCGGCGTGAAGACGTACTTGGCGCCTTCGAAATTGGGGCGCTCCAGTTCCTCGATAGACAGCAGCAAGTATTGCGGACAGGTTTCCGCAAACGCCGGAACGCCGCGGTCGCGAGCCTCCCGCACCTGGTTGAGCGCGAGTTCGGAAGACAGATGCACGATGTAGACCGGCGCGCCGGCAATTTCCGCCATGGCGATGGCGCGGTGCACGGCTTCGGCTTCCATCAACGGCGGCCGCGTGAGCGCATGATAAATCGGCGCCGTCTTCCCTTCGGCCAGCGCACGCGCGATCAGCACGTCAATCACGCTGCCGTTTTCGGCGTGCATGCAGATTAGCGCGCCATTCTTGGCGGTGCGCGCCAGCGATTTGAAAATGGTCGCGTCATCCACCATCAGGACGTTGGGATAGGCCATGAACAACTTGAAGCTGGCCACGCCCTCATCTACCATTTCGTCCATGTCTTCCAGGCCGCAATTGCCCAGATCGGTTACGATCATGTGCAGGCCGTAATCGATGCAGGCCTTGCCCTCGGCCTTTTTCCACCACGTGTCGAGCGCATCGCGCATGCGCGTGCCGCGGGCCTGAATGGCGAAATCCACAATCGTGGTGGTGCCGCCGAATGCCGCCGCGCGCGTGCCGGTTTCGAAATCGTCGGAAGACGTCGTCCCGCCGAAGGGCATATCGAGGTGGGTGTGAACGTCGATGCCGCCTGGCATCACGTAGAAACCGGTGGCATCGATTACGGTCTCGGCGGACTCGCGGGGGATGCCGTGGCGCACTTCGGCAATGCGCTCGCCATCAATCAGAACGTCCGCGGAGAGGGTCTCCCGCGCAGTCACCACCGTGCCGTTGTGAATCAGAATCATCGCGTGCGCTGCTCCCAGCTTTCCACAGGCAGACCGGTTTCGACCTGCTCCATCGTAATGCAATTTTCTACCGGGCAGACCAGCCAGCAGAGATTGCAACCGACACATTCGGATTCGTCCACTTTTGGAATACGGTGCGGCGGCGTATGGCCATTGCCAGCATACGCGGCCGCGTCCAGTTTGGCGATGGGCGTCACGACGACCTTGGCGCGGCTGGCCGATTCGAGCGCGGCGGGTTTGTCGTGGGCGCCGATATGGATGCACTGGTGCGCGCCATCCCAGCACGCGATGTAGCATAGGTCGCAGCCGATGCACTTGTCGGCGTGGATGCGCGCGACGATCTTGTAATTCAGATCGAGATGCTTCCACTCGGTGACTTTGGGAACCGAAAGGCCGCAAAAGTCGCCGATGGTGTCGAAGCCTTTTTCGTCCATCCAATTGGCAAGCCCGTCGATCATGTCTTCCACGATGCGATAGCCGTAGTGCATCGCGGCCGTGCAGACCTGCACCGAACCGCAGCCTAGAAGGATGAACTCGGCGGCTTCGCGCCAGCCGGAAATGCCGCCGATGCCGGAGATGGGAATGCCCACTTCGGGGTCGGAAGCAATCTGCTGCACCATGTTCAAAGCGATGGGCTTCACTGCGGGGCCGCAATATCCTCCGTGCGAAGAATAACCGCCCACGTTGGGGCGCGGCGTCAACGTATCGAGATCCACGCCCGTGATCGAATTGATGGTGTTGATGGCGGACAATCCGTCCGCGCGTCCGCGCTTGGCCGCGCGCGCCACGACACGGATATCCGAGATATTCGGCGTCAGCTTTACGAGCACCGGCGTACGCGCCGCTTCCTTCACCCATTCGGTGATCATGCACGCATACTCAGGCACCTGACCCACGGCCGAACCCATGCCGCGCTCGCTCATTCCGTGCGGGCACCCGAAGTTCAACTCGAGTCCATCCGCGCCGGCGTCTTCGGAGCGCTTGACGATATCGTGCCAGGTTTCGCGCTTCGATTCCACCATCAGCGACGCGATGACGGCGTGCTTGGGATAGCGCTTCTTCACGTCGGCAATTTCGCGCAGGTTGACTTCGACGGAGCGGTCGGAAATCAACTCGATATTGTTGAAGCCCATCATGCGCTGGCCGTTCCAATCCACCGACGAATACCGCGAAGAGACGTTGACGATGGGCTCGCCGATGGTTTTCCAAACCGCGCCGCCCCAACCCGCGTCGAAGGCGCGCATGATCTGCTCGCCGCAATTGGTGGGCGGACCGGACGCCAGCCAGAAGGGGTTCGGCGAACGGATGCCGGCGAAGTTGGTGGTGAGATCAGCCATGTGGCGCCTCTTCGGTAGCGCCGGCGAGCTTGTCGCCGGTCCTGTTTCCGGAGTGGAGCATACTTTGCGCCGCTCGTTTTCCGTCGGCCACTGCATCCACTACTTCGCGGCCGCCGTTGACGAAATCGCCGCCGGCGAAGTACTTTTTGTTGTCTACTCTGCGCTTCAGTTCGCTCATGCGCGATTGGCCCAGCGCTGGAATTACCATGTCGCAGGCGAATTCGAATTCGGAACCTGTTTGAGGCACCGGTTGGCGGCGTCCGGTGGCGTCGTGGTGGGCGAGTTTGGTGCGAACGAAGCGCACGCGGCTCGCGAGAATCTCCACCGGTTGCGCCAGCCAGTGGAATTGCACGCCTTCCACTTTCGCGTGCTCGTATTCGAACGGGAAGGCCGGCATCTGGGTTTCAGTGCGCCGGTAGAATATGTGAACCTCGATCGCGCCCATGCGCACCGCGGCGTTGGCAGCGTCGATGGCCGTGTTGCCGCCGCCAATCACCGCCACGCGGTTGCCCACTGAGAAACCGGCGCGGGTCTTGACCGATTCGATGAACCGCAGCGCGTCGATGACCTGCGGCAAATCTTCGCCAGGGATGCCGAGGCGGTCCATCGCGCCTAAACCTGCGCCGACGAAGATGAAGTCGAATTTTTTTTCGAGCTCGTCGAGAGCGGCGAGATCGATATCCGCCTGCTGAAATTCCACGCCCATTCCGCGGATCATCTCCACTTCGCGCAGGCTGTCGCTGGGGCGGAGTTTATATTCGGCGACGCCGTAGGTGTTGAGTCCGCCCGCCAGTGGACGGCGATCGAAGACGGTTACCGAGTGGCCGTGGCGGCGGAGTTCGGCGGCGCAGGATAACGATGCGGGGCCGGCGCCGATGCAGGCGATTTTGAGTGGTCGAGCTTGCGGTTCGCAGGCGAAAGCGCCTGCCCCACTTTGATAAAACGCTTCCATGGCGTAGCGCTGCAGCAAGCCAATCTCGATGGGCTTCTTGTTGTATCGGTGCATGACGCACGAGCCTTCACACAGCACGTCCACCGGACACACGCGCGAGCAACTGAGTCCCAAAATATTCGCGTCGAAAATAGTCAGCGCCGAGCCGCGCAGGTTTCCGGTGGCGATCTTCTTGATGAACCGCGGAACGTCGATGTGCGTGGGACACGCCGCGGTGCACGGCGCATCGAAGCAGAACAGGCAGCGGTTGGCCTCGGCCGCGGCCGATTGCGAATCGAGCGCGGGATGCAGGTCCGGAAATCGCTCCAGACTGCCTGGAACCGGCAGCGCCGCCGCGCTAATCTCGCCGGTCACCTTGAGTTTCATCTCGCAGACCCGGCCATCACGGCGCCACACGCAGCCAGACTCCTATCCAGCGCGAAGATGAACTGGTCCACATCGCTGCGGCCGATGTTCATGGGAGGCGAAATGCGCAGCACGTTGCCATACATGCCGCCCTTGCCCACCAGCATCCCGTTCTGGCGCGCCGCTTCCATCACTTGCGCGGTAGCTGCTGCCGCGGGCGCCTTGGTCTTGCGGTCTTCCACCAGCTCGATGGCCTGCATCAGGCCCATGCCGCGGACGTCGCCAATCAACTCGTGCTTTTCCTTCAAGTCGTCGAGGCAGCCGCGCAGATAGCCGCCGGTTTCGGTGCAATTCGTCAGCAGGTCCTGCTCTTCGATGAAATCGATCACCGCTTTCGCGGCAGTGGCCGTCACCGGATTGCCGCCGAAAGTCGAGATGGTGAGACCCTTGACCGAATCGGCCACTTCCGGCTTTGCTATCGTGACGCCGACCGGCGAGCCGTTGCCCATACCCTTGGCGCTGGTGATGATGTCGGGCACAACACCGTACTGCTCGATGCCGAACCATTTGCCGCCGGTGCGTCCCCAGCCGGTTTGCACCTCGTCGCTGATGAAGATGCCGCCGTGGCTGCGCACAATCTTTTCGACGATCTGGAAATACTCTTTCGGCGGCGTGACGAATCCGCCGACGCCCTGGATGGGCTCGCCTATGAACCCGGCGATGTGGCCGCTGGTGGTGGTGCGGATCATCTCTTCCATATCCTGCGCGCAACGCACGTCGCAGGTGGGATAAGTGAGTCCGAAGGGACACCGGTAGCAATACGCATTGTGCGCGTGCACGATACCGGCTTGCGGCATGCCCAACTTCCAGGCGCCCTGTCCCGTCAGCGCCATCGCCATCGACGAGCGCCCGTGATAGGAATGCCGCAGCGCTACGATTTCCGTATTCCCCGTATAGCAGCGGGCGGCCAGGATAGCGGTCTCATTGGCCTCGGTGCCGCTGTTGGTGAAGAACGATTTCGTAAGCTGCCGCCCCGGCGTGAGGGACGCGATCTTCTTAGCCAGGGCCGCCTGCGGCTCAGTGGCGAACACCGTGGACACGTGCTGCAGCGTATCGACCTGTTGGTGGATCTTGGCATTCACCCGATCGTTGCAATGGCCCACGCTTACGGTGACGATGCCGCCGAAGAAATCGAGGTATTGGTTGCCGTCGGCATCCCACACGTACTGATTCTTGGCGCGCGCGATTACGAGCGGCTCTTTGTAGAAGTGGAAGACGCACGGGAAGAGGAATTCCTTGTTCGCGAGAATGACTTCGTCTTTAGTCATGAGTTATGCCTTGGATGATTGATGCGCCGAAAAAGACGCGTTCACACGAGTGTGAACGCTGCACGCAGGAGTGCGTGCGCCACGGGGGAGTTGTGCCAACCACTGGGGGGATGTGCCAATACTGTCAAGGGAAGAGGTCATGCTTGTACCAGCGATTCGTACATGTCGGGCCGGCGGTCGCGGAAGAACTGCCATGTCTTGCGGACTTCGCCGATGAGATCGAGGTCCAGATCGGCCGTAAGTACTTCGTCTTTGTCGCGCGTGGCCTGCGCGAAGATCTGGCCGCGCGGGTCGCAAAAGTAACTCGATCCGTAGAACTCGCCGATATTCCACGGGGCTTCCACCCCCACGCGGTTGATGGCGCCCACGAAGTAGCCGTTGGCCACGGCGTGCGCCGGCTGTTCCAACCTCCAAAGATGCTCGCTCAACCCGGCGACAGTGGCCGAAGGATTGAAGACGATCTCCGCGCCGTTCAATCCCAGGGCGCGCGCGCCTTCGGGAAAATGGCGGTCGTAGCAGATGTAGACGCCGATTTTGGCAAAGCCCAGGTCGAACACCGGATACCCCAGGTTCCCCGGCCGGAAGTAGAACTTTTCCCAGAACCCCGGCGCCACGTGCGGAATGTGGGTCTTGCGATACTTGCCGAGATAGGTCCCGTCGTTGTGGATCACGGCGGCGGTGTTGTAGTAGATGCCTTCCTGCTCCACCTCGTATATAGGCACGATCAGCGCGATGTGGTATTGGCGCGCCAGGTCCTGCATGAGTCGGATGGTGGGCCCGCCTGGAACGGGCTCGGTGAAATCGTACCAGCGGGTGGTCTGTTCGGCGCAGAAATACGGGCCGTAGAAAATCTCCTGCAGGCAGGCGATCTGGGCGCCGGACCTGGCGGCCTGTTCGATATAGACGACGTGCTTATCCACCATGGCCTTCTTGGTGGCGTCAAGCGCGGCCTCGGGCGGTGCGGCGTTAGCGGCCTGAATCAGCGAGCAGCGAACAATGCGAGACACGAGTTTCCCCCTGGCGACAGGCATGCCGTCTGCCCATGTACTGAGTATAGGATGGATGGGACGCGCCTATCCGGCGCCGGCAGCGATTGGCCTATTATGAATGCTTCGCCACCCGGCCGCAAGCAGCGCAAATTCGGTTGTCGCAAATTTGGCAGGCGCAGGGAAGGGCGCTTTGACCGGGGTAAAACGGGGTGGCGAGCGTATTTTTTCATACGGCATCTGGCGGGGCTTGGCCGGGTTCCGCGGACAGCTCGGACACGTGCCTGATTCCGTCGCGCCTCAGGAGATTCGATGTCGCCGCACCCGCGAAAAGGCTGCCATCGGCCGGAAGGGCCAGCGAATCCGTTACGCCGAATCCGTTACACTATGAAGACACGAGAATTCGTTTGCTATGAAAACGGTATACCTGACGGGCGGAACGGGGTTCCTGGGAAGTCACTTCATCCGAAACTATCTCTCAACCTGGGACTACGATGTTCATTGCTTTGTCCGAGGCAATAGCGATGGGCTGTGTACGCAGAGACTGAAGCAAACGGTTCTGGCGGTGAACGCGAGCTATCCGGGAAAGAAGGCGCTGAATCTGGATGGATTGACCGCGATTCGATCGGACATCACGCTGCCACGCCTGGGTCTCAGCGAAGAGTGGCTGGATACGGCGCGGAGAGGGCCGGCGGGCTCGACATTCTTCCACTTCGCGTCGTCGTTGAACTTCGAAGAGAAGAACAAAGACGCAATCTACGATCACAACATCAACGGTCTGAGACATGCGGTGGATGTGGCGTCGGTACTGCGATGCGACGCGTTCTTCTATATCTCGACGGCCTATACAGTGGGTATTCACGAGGGTCATGTGGCCGAGCGGCTGCACCGTCCCGCCGCCTTCAATAATTATTATGAAGAGACCAAGTGCGCAGCGGAACACCTCATCACGGAGCTATGCGGCGCCAAAGGACTGCGGTTGGCGATTGTGCGGCCATCGGTGGTGATCGGTCCGTCGAAATCGTGCAAGACGGGCGGCAGCAAGACTGGACTGTATGGGTTGATTCGGGAGATGCATCGCCTGAAACCGCACCTGAAACGAGTGCATGTCCCGGTCACGGCGTATGGCAATCCGGACGCGGGGGTCAACTTGATCCCGGTCGACTACGTGTGCCATGACATCTTTCGGCTATTTGACGATCCCGGCGTTCGGAACGGCCTGCATCATGCCACCGCGGACAACAACGTGAATATTGCCGCTCTGGTGGAGTTGATCAAGCGGCATTTGGGGCTCCCCAACGTCACTGTGGAGCGGAGCGACCGGTTCGACAGCGAACGCGCGCCGGCGATTGAAAGACTGCTGGCGAGAACGACGGCCTTCTACGACTCGATCACGCGCACGACCAAGCACTTTGAAAAGAACGCCGGCGCCAAGTGGATCCTCGGCATGGACGACGTGGAGCGCTACGTCATCGAAGCGGTGCGCGCGTTCGAGCCGGTGGAAAGCCAGGAGCCGGACGAGGCGGCGATTGCCATGGCCGGGGACAGCGCTGACTTGAGCGTTTACGCGGCCGGTAATATGGCCGCTGAAACGCGGGCGTTCAGCAATGCGGCCGGCGACCCTGTTTGAACCGGTTGAGTCCCGGGCATTCGCAATGAAGCTGAGCGTTGCCGCGACTCGCGGATGCACTGCACCTCGGGGCCGGAGGCTGCAGGTGAGTCGGCACTGTTGGGGACCGTGTTTCTGCGCGGGTTGACAGACGAAAGCGTCTGTCCCACGGACCTCCATACGTAATTCCCGAATTGCGACGTGCTGCAAAGTACAGTCACACGGGTTCAAAATAATGCAAGTTTCTGAAAACAATACGCCGGCTCAGCATGACAGACCGGGGGATGGTGTGTGCCAATGCTAACGTTGAATTAGTAAGGCAAGCGCGGAGCGGCTTAACCCGTTAGACCGGTACGCGCCCGGAAGCAGCCCGGCAGATTATGCCGCGCTTTGACTTATCCAGCCTTATCATTACCAATCCTTATCAAAGAGAGAGAATGTCTATACCTAACATCATTGCAGCGCCTTCATCCACCAATCGCGGTCCGGTTCACGCGCCTCACGCCCATGTTCAATCCTCATGGGGAGACGCTCCGCTGCTCCACGTCGCAGCCGTCTATACCAACCCCCTCCGCTGGCGCAGCCGCCGCGTGCTGTTCGAAGAATTCCGCGCGCACATGGAAGCCAGTGCAGGGGTTGTGCTTCACGTAGCGGAGCTGGCCTATGGCGACCGGCCGTTCGAAGTCACCAGCGCGGATAATCCACTCGACCTTCAGTACCGCACTAAGCATGAGCTGTGGCATAAAGAGAACCTCGGCAACCTGGCGATTCGCCATTTCCCCGCCGATTGGAAATACGGCGCCCTGGTCGACGGCGATTTTCACATGACTCGGCAAGACTGGGCCGCCGAAGCCGTTCACCAGTTGCAGCACCATCCGTGGGTGCAGCTATATTCCAGCCTCACCTATCTTGGACCGGACAGCCGGCCGCACCGCCTCATGTCCAGTTTTGGCTGGAATTGGCTCAACAACCGAAATATCTGCAATTCGAACGAGGGGTCGCCAGGAGCCGTGGGTGGAGCCTGGGGGTTTACGCGCGAGGGATTTGAGGCAACCGGCGGCTTGCTGGAATGCTGTGTACTGGGCAGCGGCGATTGGCACATGACGTTTGGCCTGGCCTGCCGATCGAGCGGCCGGATCGAGCTCGATAAAACGCCGCCGGCTTACGGAAACGCCGTACGCGCCTGGCAATTGCGCGCCCGCGGGCTCAATGGCGACATCGGATGCGTCGACAATCACGCCATCCACTTCTGGCACGGGATGCTGCGCAAGCGCGGCTATGGCGAGCGCGTCTCCATACTGATCGACAACGAGTTTGATCCCATCGCCGACATTTGTCATGACTCGCAGGGAGTTTTGAAGCTCGCTGGAAATAAGCCGGCGCTTCGCGATGCAATTCGCAGCTACTTTCGTTCGCGCGACGAGGATTCCCTGGAATCGAATGAGAAGCCGCTCTGCTGAGGCTTGGTGGCGGCGAGGTTGGTGGCGGCGGGGCGACTCGAACGCCCGACCTACGGATTATGAGACCGTCGCTCTAGCCAGCTGAGCTACGCCGCCGTCGGAGATTACAGTATAACGCATGAGATTTGCGGCTCCACGGGTCCAATTTGGATGGGGTGTGACAGGAATTCATCGAATTGAAACTGTGGAAAACGCTGGGTTTGCACCGAAGTACCAGCAAGCCCGGACCCTACCTGGACCGGGAGTCATGCCGAGCCTGCTCTAAACAATTCCCAATCAATCTGTTAGAGACAAATGCTGCCCGCTGGTTCAATTCGAGCTAAGTATCTGTTTTGCTGAATCTTGAGTTGCACCCAAACGCCGTTTCCCACAGTTTTTTCCACATTTCTGTGAATTACGGCTGGGGCTCGGGCTCAAGCGGCAGCCTCCGCTGCAACGATTCCGGGATCTCGGCTTCCACTTCGCATACATCGCCGATGTACTCCGTCCGCAGTACCCGTCCAAATTCATGCAGCAGGGCAAGCGTTGCGCCGTCGCCGGCGGGTACGCGAAACGTCGCGCGGACAATTGGATCGAGCGCCAGCGCTTCGTCGATCGACGCGAGCAGTCGATCGACGCCCGCTCCGGTGATCGCCGAGATACCCACGGCGCGCACGTTCGCCTGGCCTCCAATCAGCCGCTGCTTAAGCGAATCCAGCTCGCCCTCGTCCGCCAAAATGCGGTCGATCTTGTTCATCACCAGAATCTGCGGAATCTCCGCTGCGCCAATCTCCGTCAGCACTGCGGCCACGTGCGCCGTGTGCTCTTTCGCCGAAGGCGCGGAGGCATCCACTACATGCAATATCAAGGCTGCGTCGGCCACTTCTTCCAGCGTCGCGCGGAACGCCTTCACCACCGTCGTGGGCAGATTGCGGATGAAGCCCACCGTGTCGCTCAAGAGCACGCGCCGCCGCGAGGGTAGCGTCAGCGGCCGCACTGTTGGGTCTAGCGTGGCGAACATGCGCGCGTCGGCCGCTACTCCGGCCTGGGTAAGGCGGTTGAACAGCGTCGATTTGCCCGCATTGGTGTAGCCCGCCAGCGCCAGCGTCGCTATGGGGACTGCGCTGCGGCGGCGCCGGTGCAGAGCGCGCCCGGTGCGCACGCCCTCCAGCTCGTCCTTGATCTTCTTGATGCGCGTCGCGATGCGGCGGCGGTCGGTTTCGAGTTGTGTCTCACCCGGACCACGGGTTCCGATTCCGCCGCCAAGGCGCGACATCTCTTTGCCGTGCCCGGTCAGCCGCGGCAGAAGATAGCTCAGTTGCGCCAGCTCGACTTGCATGCGGCCTTCGCGGGTCCGTGCGCGCGAGGCGAAAATATCGAGAATGAGCTGCGTGCGGTCGATCACCCGCGTGCCGATCGCCTTTTCCAGGTTGCGCTGCTGCGTGGGCGTGAGGTCGTGATCGAAAATCACCACATCGGCGTGAAGCGAAGCGGCCTCCGCCGCCAGTTCCTCCACCTTACCCTGCCCGATCAGGGTGGCAGCCTCCGGACCGGGCCGCGCTTGGATCACGCGGGCGCCAATGGTGGCTCCCGCGGTAGCTGCGAGGTCGGCGAGCTCCTCCAGCGATTCGTCGACTTTGATATCGCCGCTCCGCTTGGACGCACTTCGGGTTTTCCATTCCACGCCCACCAAAATGGCGCGCTCGCGAACGGCATTCGGGTCGGGCGTGTGTCAGGCCTCCGAAGATTCCTGGTGGGTCGGCGATGGCGGCATGCCCGCGCTGGATGTGGCCGCCGCCGATGCGCCGCTGGCGTAGGAGTGCGAACTCTTTTGCGTAACTACCGTGGAAATGGCGTGTTTGAAAATCAGTTGCTCCTGATTATTCGTCTCCAGTACCAGCGAGTACTTGTCGAAGCTCTTGATCCGCCCGGATAGCTTTACGCCGCTCATCAAATAAATGGTGAGCGCAATCTTGTCTTTGCGTGCGTTATTTAGAAAACTGTCTTGAATATTTTGCGCCTGTTTTTCCATCAAAGCCCCCCAAACCCTTTCGGGAAAGCTACAAAGTGAAACAAAACGATCAGCGCTAGTATTGTACACCGGTTCGCAGTGGGGCTGTGTGCGCTACTGCAGGCTCGTCCGTCGGCTTAACTTCGGAAGCGCCGGCGGCCGCGGTCGTCGCATTCGGCGTTCCATAATGTCGTTATGCCTGCAAGCGCTAAAACAGTGGAATTGTATTGTCCGGTCTGTGAGCGGCCCGTGACCGACCCGTTGATGTGCGGCGATTGCCACGCGGTGATCTGCCGCGTCTGCGGAGCGCCGCTGGAACGTATCGACGATTTGGGAATTGGCTGAAAAAGGGTAATCTATGGGGTGACACGGTGCAACCGCCATCCGCCCAGCCCGCTCAAGCCGCCCCGCCGCGCTCGCATGCCGCCGGCGGTCTCAATCTGCGCTCCAGGTTCGCTTGGCGCGTCGAGATTCTTCAGAAGGTGTTCGAACGCTAGTGGACCATCTCTCCCAGGCCAGAGAGTGGCTGGCGCAAGCCGGCTCGGTTGCCGTCCTGACGGGCGCGGGCATCTCCGCCGAAAGTGGCGTGCCCACGTTTCGCGGCGCGGGCGGCCTCTGGAAAAACTTCAAGCCCGAAGAGCTGGCCACGCCGGATGCCTTCGCGCGCGACCCGCGCCTGGTTTGGGAATGGTACGATTCGCGCCGCCAAATGATCGTTAACGCGCAGCCCAACGCCGCGCACCGCGCCCTCGTCGAGATCGAAAAGCGCAAGCCGCGCTTCACCCTGATCACGCAGAACGTGGACGGCCTGCACGACCTGGCGGGCAGCGGCAAGATTCTCAAACTGCATGGCGATATCTGGCGGATGCTCTGCACGCAATGCGGAGCGAATTTTCCCAACCGCCGCGTGCCGCTTCCCAAAATCCCGCCGCACTGCGCATGCGGAGGCATGGCGCGTCCCGGCGTGGTCTGGTTCGGCGAACCGCTGCCGGAAGGCATGATGAAAGAAGCGGAACACGCAGTTGCCGCGGCGCAGGTTTTCCTGGTAATCGGAACATCGGCGGTGGTGTATCCGGCCGCCGGGCTGATTCCCTTTGCCAAACAAGCTGGCGCCAAAGTGATCGAGATCAACCTGGAAGAAACCGCTTATTCGGCCGCAGCCGACTGCGCCTTACACGGCCTGGCCGGGGAATGGCTGCCGCAGTTGGTTTAGACGGCGGCGGCCTTAGCGTCTTAAAGGTACCCCCCATTCAGCCGATACGTCTGATTGGGACGTGACGCATTGCCAAGCCGCCGCCATGTAATCCGGATGATCGCCGTTGCCGCGGCCGCCATGCTCGCCGTGCTGGTGGTCGAGCATCGCCTGCACGATCCGTCCGGCCGCACATTCCGCATCGGCTTTCAGGAAAGCCTGCCCGATCAATCTGTTGGACCCGGCGGAACGCCAGTCGGACCCGCGGTTGAGATTGTTCAGGAAGCTGCCCGGCGCCGCAACATCCACTTGCAGTGGGTTCTCATGCCCGGCGGTCCGGATACCGCAATGTCGAGCGGAGTTGTGGATCTCTGGCCGATTTTCGGCGATCTGCCGGAACGCGCCGGCCGCTTTTTCATCAGTAAGCCGTGGGCTACGCAGCGGTTTTGGCTGGTAGTCGACGCCGGCGGCGGCATCCGGTCGGCGGACCAGATCGCCGGCAGAATCCTCGCGTTAAAGGTTCCCGGAACGCCTGCGAGTGTGGCCCGCGAGTTCTTACCCGGCGTCCACGTCCTTCGCCGAAACAGCGTTGCCGAAGCCACCGCCGCCGTTTGCGCCGGGGAGGCCGATGCGGCATTCATTTCGGAGCGGGCCGGCCGCTCGGTGGTAGTGGATCTTCCAACGGGTTGCAAGGGGAAAGCATTCCGCTACATTGGTCTGGGTAACCTGGAAGTGCATTTCGGCATCGGCGCCAGCCTGCGCAATCCGGATGCGAAATGGGCGGCGGTGGCGCTCCGCGAAGAGTTCAGCAACCTATCGCGCGATGGGACCATTTCGAGCGCCTACTTTGCCTGGGTCAAGCAGTCCTCCGACGATACGCGGACCATCGACCTTATCTATGAGGCCAAACGCCGCAGCGTACTTCTGGCGGTGGCATTCTTCCTGGTAGTGTTAATCGCCGCAGTGGTGGGGTGGCAGAACAAGCGGCTGCAAGCGACCCGCCGCCGCGCCGAAGATGCCGCTGCCAGCGCCAACCGCGCCGCGGCCGTGAAATCGGAGTTCCTCGCCAACATGAGCCACGAGATCCGCACCCCCATGAACGGCATCATGGGGACGTGCGAGTTGCTGCTCGATACGCCGCTCACCGGGGACCAGGCCGAATACGGCGGGACGATCCTCAATTCCACGCGCGCGCTGCTCGAAATCCTCAACGATATCCTCGATGTGTCGAAGATTGAATCGGGCTGCATGGAGATTCATCCCGAGCCGTTCGACCTGTACGAACTGTTGGCGAACGTGGCGGTGTTGCTCGGGCCGCGAGCCAGACAGCAGGGCATCGGTTTCGATGTCCGCGTGGCGGCCGAGGTTCAAAAATGCTACATCGGCGACCCCGTGCGCGTTCGCCAGGTGTTGCTCAACCTCGCGGCCAATGCGGTGAAGTTCACGGCGCACGGTCGCGTCACGGTTTCGGTCGAGCCCGCCTTTGGCCCGTCCATCCGGTTCACGGTGGAAGATACGGGAATCGGCATTTCGGCCGCCGCCCAGGTTACGTTGTTCCAGAAGTTCACCCAGGCCGACGCCTCCACCACCCGCAAATACGGAGGGACGGGACTGGGCCTGGCGATCTCCAAGCAGCTCGTGGAGCTGATGGGCGGCTCGACTGGCCTCGCCAGCATTCCGGGTGCAGGCTCGCGATTCCACTTCGACCTTCCGCTGATCCCCGCCGAGGCCCCGGCTGCCGCGCCGGTAGCCGGGCCGGTAGCTGCGCTTGCGCGGCGGAGCTTCGCGGGCGAGAGAGTTCTGATCGCCGAAGACAATGCTGTCAACCAAAAACTGCTGCGCCGAATGCTGGAGCGGCGCGGATGCGTCGTAGAAGTTGCCTGCAATGGCAGGGAAGCGGTCGAGTTCGCTCGACTGCACAGCTATTCGTTGATTCTGATGGATTGCCAGATGCCCGAGATGGATGGTTTCGAAGCCACCCGCCGCATCCGCGCGGCGCTGGGGGAAATCGCCCCGCCGATCGTCGCGGTCACGGCCCGGGCCATGAGCCAGGACCGCCATGCCTGTCTTGAGGCGGGCATGGCCGATCATCTGGTGAAACCTCTCAGCGCCGCTTCGGTCGACGCGATCATTGAAAGGTGGATCGCCCCGTTCATCGAGCCGGAAACATCGCCGATCCATGTGGCGGCAACCTAACCGCCAGCGTATCGGCGAGGCGTCCCAGATCGCGGTGCACCCACATATCCGACCCATAGATCCCGCGCCGTTCGCGTTCCGCTCGGCCCCATCCTTGGCTTTTCAAGTGCGCAGCCATGTAGTCATCCCAACTGTCCCAGCCAATAGGCGGGCGCTTCCGCCTGCCAACCCATAAGCAGGGTTGCCGCGGCAGCGCCGCAAGCGAGCGCGAACATCAAGACTCGTTTCTATGGGTATCCGTTCACCTCAGCCGGCTGTCGCTTTCATTCCGGCAGCGGGACGGGGGCGTCCCGCGCGGACCGGGGGGTCCGCCCCACCACCAGGTCAAGAGTGCTTGAGATATACTACAAATGCTTTGAAAACGCTTGCATGCTCACTCTGTTTCTCGACAGTCTACTTTTGCTCCACCGCGCTGGCGCAGACCCAGCCGGTTGAAATCCGCGTCAACGCGGCCGCTTCCCAAGGCGCGTTCCATCCACTCTACGACTACTTCGGCTATGACGAGCCGAACTACACCTACGCCGCCAACGGCAAGAAGCTGATCGCCGAGCTGGGCGCGCTGGGTCCCGTACGCGCGCAGATCCGCGCGCATCACCTGCTGGTGACGGGCGATGGCACGCCGGCCATGAAGTGGGGATCGACCAACGTTTATACCGTCGATGCCAAGGGTCAGCCGGTCTACGACTGGACCATCGTCGATCGCATCTTCGACACCTACATGCAGGCGAACGCGCGCCCCTTTGTCGAGATTGGCTTTATGCCCGAAGCGCTCTCGCGCACGCCCGAGCCGTATACCCGCCACTGGCCGACGCCCGACGACGGTAAAGGTTGGGCCGAGCCGCCCAAGGACTATGCCGCCTGGGGCGAGCTGGTGTACCGCTGGGTGGTCCACTCTGTCGACCGCTACGGCAAGGCCGAAGTGGAGCAGTGGTCGTGGGAATTGTGGAACGAGCCGGATATTTCCTACTGGCGCGGCACGCCCGAGGAGTACGACAAGCTCTACGACTACACCGCCGCCGCCCTCAAGCGCGCCCTGCCCACGGCGCGCGTGGGCGGCCCTGGAACCACTGGACCGGGTCCCGCCGGCTCGAAATCGGCGGCGTATTTGAAGCAATTCCTGGAGCACTGCGCCCACGGCGTCAACGCCGTTACCGGTAAGACCGGCGCGCCGCTCGATTTCATCAGCTATCACGACAAGGGCGCGCCGCGCGTGCTCGAAGGCCGCGTGCGCATGGGCCTGCGCAATCAGCTCCTCTCTGTGCAGCGCGGCCTCGATATCATCAAGGACTATCCCGCATACCGCGCGCTGCCCATCGTGTTGAGCGAATCCGACCCCGAAGGCTGCGCCGCCTGCGTAGCCAGCCAGCATCCCGAAAACGGCTACCGCAACACGACGCTCTATCCCAGCTACACCGCCGCCGCGATGGAGGGCATCTTGCAGCTTGCGGACCGCTACCACGCCAACATTGCGGGAATGCTCACATGGGCGTTTGAGTTCGAAGGGCAGCCGTACTTTGAGGGATACCGGACGCTCGCCACCAACGGCATCGACAAGCCGATCCTGAATCTGTTCCGTATGGCCGGCCTGATGCGCGGCGATCGCGTGGAGCTGAAGAGCGCCGGCGCAGTCCCTCTCGATACGGTGCTGCAAGGCGGCGTGCAAGGGGCGCCGGAGATCGACGGCATCGCGACGCGCGCCGAACACGAGATTGCGGTCCTGGTATGGAACTATCACGATGACGACGTACCCGCGCCGGCGTCGCCGGTACATCTGACAATCGCCGGCGCGCCGGCCGCGCGCGTGCTGGTGGAGCATTATCGCATTGACGAGACGCACAGCAATGCGTATACGGCATGGAAGCAGATGGGTTCGCCGCAGCAACCGACGCCGGAACAATACGCGGCGCTGGAATCGGCTGGCCAGCTACAGCTACTGACTTCGCCCGAGTGGCGTGCGGCCGCGAACGGGCAAGTTGGACTGGCGTTTGATCTGCCGCGGCAGGCGGTGTCGCTGTTACGGATCACGTGGTAGGCTCTTGAAGGAATTGTTAACAGATCGGTTTGAATCGCCAGCTAGGGCCTAGTCAATACGGGAGACTGGCGGCGGGTAACACGGGCCAGGCGCCACTGCTACGAGTCGACGATACGAACCAATGTGAATCGCCAAGCCTGCCAAACCTAAGCGCGTTTGAACCGACCCGCTGGCCTGCGCTACTATATGAACTTTCCTACGTCAATATGAGAGCAAAAGAGAAAGTAACCCAGTTGGCCCCGGATTTCTAAGCAATTCCCCGCGTCGTTCCGCCTAGCTTAACTTAACTTAACTTAGCTAACAGATGCGGAGAGCGTTGGGAGCCGAAGACGAGACACAGGAGATCAACCGAAATGAAGCAGCACAGGAACCTCATGACCCATGCATGGACGGTGACGGCCATGCTCATTCTTGCCACTGCATCCCGCCTGCTCGCGCAGGTGCCTGGCTACACGGCTACAACGGTGGGAAACCTTGTCGGCGGCTACGGTATAGGGCTAGACACCAACGGAAACCTCTACATTTGCTACGGCAACCTGATTCAGAAGATTTCTACGACCGGAACGGTGTCTACTGTGGCTGGCGGCGGCCAAAACACCGGAGGACTAATTGGCGACGGCGGTCCGGCAACCAGCGCCACGCTTAGTTACCCCATTGGAGTGGCCGTCGATAGCGCCGGAAATCTCTACATCGCGGAGTACGCAGGTAACCGGATTCGCAAAGTGTCTACAATTGGGACGATCACCACCGTCGCCGGTCCCGGCTCGACCAACGGTGCTTTGGGCGACGGAGGACCGGCTACCAGCGCCACGCTCAGCGGTCCCAGGGGAGTAGCTGTGGATTCCGCCGGCAACGTCTACATCGCGGATTCCGGACATGCCCGTGTTCGCAAAGTTTCGCTCGACGGCACGATCGCGACGGTCGCGGGAGGATCTACCGCCAGCGCCTTGGGCGACGGAGGGCCGGCTACCAGCGCCGCACTTAGCAATCCGGGCGGAGTAACGGTTGACTCCGCCGGCAATATCTACATCGCGGATTCCGACCATAACCGCGTTCGCCAGGTGTCGCCGGCCGGAATCATCACAACGGTGGCAGGAAACGGGACAGGCGGCTATTCCGGAGACGGGGGGCTTGCCACCATTGCCTCAATCAACGCGCCTTGGGGCGTAGCCGTCGATTCCGCCGGTACTATCTACATCGCCGATCATTCTAACAATCGGCTCCGCATAGTCACAGCCGACGGGAACATCAACACCATCGCGGGTGGCGGATCGAACAGCCCGGGTAATAATGGCCCTGCTACGGGAGCGTCGCTCTCTAGCCCGGTCGGCGTAGCTTTGGGCAGCGGCGGAAAAGTATACGTTTCAGCCTCCAGCCTCCGGCTGCTGACGCCCTCCGCCACGCCGGTTGTTCCTGCTCCATCATTCGCAACTGATCCCGCGGGCGCACCTGCAGGCGTGGCCAGCGCGAGCGGATGGGGGCAGTTCACTCAACTTGGTCTGGGCTCCTGGATCTCAATCTATGGATCGTATCTCGCACCGGATTCGCGGTCGTGGGCCGGTACCGATTTCAAGGGCATGAACGCGCCTACATCGCTGGATGGCACGTCCGTGACAATCGGCGGACAACCCGCATTCATCAGCTACATCAGCCCAGGGCAGATCAACGCGCAAGTACCTACGAATATCGGGACCGGCGTGCAGCCGTT
>JBEKNN010000125.1:0-25198 GCA_049522755.1 Bryobacteraceae bacterium
AACGCGTTCACACGAGTGTGAACGCTACACGCAAGAGTGTTGCTCTGCCCCGCGGCGGGGCAAGGCAAGGTATGAAAGCACACGCTTCGCTTGGTGTTTTCGAGGGTGCGCGCGCCACGATTTGGTGCGCTGCTTATCTCAGGCCGCCGGATGCCAGGATGGTTTCGCCAGTGAGCCACCCCGATTCCTGGGATGCCAGAAACACGGCTATGGGCGCAATGTCCTCCGGCTGCGCGATGCCGCCCAGCGGAGTCTGCGCCTCTAACTGTTTTTGGAAGTCGCTGCCAATGAATCCCTTCGCATGGGTTCCCTCTGTCTCGACCATCCCTGGATTAATCGAGTTCACACGGATCTTCTTCGGGCCCAATTCCTTCGCGAGCACGTGCGTTACCGCATCCACAGCGCCCTTGGTCGCCGTGTAGACCGCGGTCGTGGGCGGCGTCAGACGGCTCGCAGTCGAACCGATGTTGATGATGCTTCCACCCTCAGCGCCGAATTGCTTTGCAGCTTCCTGGGTGGCGAGAATCAGTCCCAAAACGTTGGTGTTGAACTGCCGGTGAAACTGCTCCTCGGTAATCTCTCCGAGCGCGGCAAACTGGTAAACGCCCGCGTTGTTGACCAGCACGTCCAGCCGTCCGAAGGCTTTCCTGGTCTCGGCGAAGAGGCGCTGCACATCGGAAATCTTCGATACGTCCCCTTGTACGGCGACCGCTCTGCCGCCCTTTTCGACGATCTCCGCAACCACGCGGTCGGCGCCCTCTTTGCTGGAGGAGTAATTCACTACGACGGATGCGCCCTCCGCGGCCAAGCCCTTGGCGATGCCCGCGCCAATTCCCTTGGACGCACCGGTGACGACCGCGACTCTATTGTTCAGTTTGCTCATTTTTCCTCTCTCATGATCGTTTCACAATTAGACAACCGTCTAATTGATGTAGAGGGAGGCTGGAACGATTCAGCTTCTGGGGTCAAATGGCCGCCAGGTGTTTCAGGTAGGCGTTCCAAACGTCACGCTGCAGGAACAGGTGGGCAAATTTCCCCTCGCGAACGATCTGAATCAGCCCGGCGGTTTCCAACTCTTTGAGGTGGTGGGAGAGCGTGGCCGCGGTGACGGACTGGCACTCGCGCACGTCCGCGCAGGCGACGCCTTTGGTCTTGGCGCCAACCTGCTGCAGAATCTGGTGGCGGCGCGGATCGGCCAGAGCCTTCGCAATCAGGCGTATCTGCCGCTCGGAGAGCGCTAGATTTTTCGGCAACACTATCTCCAGTTCCGGCCTACTCACTCATTCTATCGGGCTGGCAGAACAAGACACGACCCAACACAGGGGAACGAGGGTGCTTAAGCGGATTCGGGAAAAGTGAGAATTCCGTACAAACTGTAGGGCGGACTCCCCGGTCCGCGGCCGACCCCCCCCCGGTCGGCCTCTCAGCGATCGCGTCGGACTGATTTGGCTGGGCGAAGAGCGGGTCCAGGGGGACCCGCGCGGACCAGGGGGTCCGCCCTACAATCTTGCGCAATGGGTCAGTCGAACCGGGCCATAATGAAAAGGCATCTATGCGGATCATTGGAATCAGCGCCTATCGAGTCGAACTTCCCCTTCACGAGGGCAGCTATAAGTGGTCGGGCGGCAATTCGGTAGAGGTGTTCGATTCGACGGTGGTGGCCATCCGGACGGATGCGGGAATTACCGGTTACGGCGAGATCTGCCCGCTGGGGCCGGCCTATCTGGCGGCGTATGCCGCGGGAGCACGCACCGGGATCGCCGAAATTGCGCCGCACCTTCTGGGGCTCGACCCCACCCAGCTTCAGGTGATGAACAGGCGGATGGACCAGGCGCTGCGCGGCCATCCCTACGTGAAATCGGCGCTCGATATGGCCTGCTGGGACGTGCTGGGGAAGGCCAGCGGCCAATCGGTTGCGACGCTGCTGGGCGGCTGCTACGACGACGATTTCCCGCTTTACCGCGCCGTCTCGCAAGACACGCCCGAAGCGATGGCGGACAGCGTGGCGCTATACCGGTCCCAGGGCTACACGAAATTTCAACTCAAAGTGGGAGGCCACCCGGATACCGATATAGCGCGAATCAAGGCGGTCACCGCTAAATTGCAGTCCGGCGATGTGCTGATTGCCGACGCCAACACCGGCTGGACGCAACATCAAGCCCTGCGCGTCGCCGATGCCGTCCGCAATGTGGATGTTTACATCGAGCAGCCTTGCCTGCATTACGAAGAGTGCCTGGCGGTGCGGCGTCACACTAACCGCCCATTCGTGCTCGACGAGGTAATCGACGATGTCCACATGGTGCTGCGCGGCTATGCCGACAAGGCGATGGATGTGATCAACCTCAAGATCTCCAAGGTAGGTGGGTTGACCAAGGCGCGGCAGATCCGCGACCTGTGCGTGTCACTCGGAATCGCCATGACTATCGAGGATACGTGGGGGGGCGATATCGTCACAGCGGCCATCGCGCACATGGCGCATAGCACGCCGCCCGAGCTGCTCTTCACGGCCACCGATTTCAACAGCTACGTGACCGTGAGCATTGCCGACGGCGCGCCGCAACGCCGCAATGGACGCCTGGCTGCGTCTACCGCGCCGGGGCTCGGCATCCAGCCGCGCATGGAGGTGCTCGGCGCGCCCGTGCTCCACATCGGCAAAGACTGACACTCGCCCGGCGTTCTCCGTGAGACCGATTCTCAAACGCGCGGGTGTATACTGACGGGAACCGGCAGAGCAAATAGAATTCCGACTGATACTGATCACTATGAAGAGCGCGCTATTCATCGCCCTTGGCATCTTTACCGTGAGCTACCTCGCGATCTGGCTCACCGCTATCTCCCGGGGAGGCGGCCAACGGCGCGGCATGCTGGGGGTGCTCGATGCGGGGATCGGATTCTTCACGAATTTTCTGGACACGCTGGGCATCGGCTCCTTTGCGACCACCAGCTCGCTTTTCAAGCTGTGCTCGCTGGTCCCCGACGAGCAGATTCCCGGAACGCTGAACGTAGGTCACACTCTGCCGACGGTAGCCGAAGCCCTCATTTATGTGGGACTGGTGAAGGTGGACCCGATCACACTGGTCTCACTGATAGGGGCCTCGGCGGTGGGCGCGTGGTTAGGCGCCGGAGTAGTGAGCCAATGGCCGCGCCGCAAAGTTCAGATAGGCATGGGGAGCGCGCTGGCGCTGGCCGCCTGCCTGATGCTGCTGAGCCTGTTCCATTGGGGGCCCGGCGGCGGCAACGCGATGGGTCTGACAGGCCCGAAGTTGATCGCGGGCATTTTGGGCAATGCCTTACTGGGAGCGCTGATGACGCTAGGCATCGGGCTTTACGCGCCTTGCATGATTTTGATTTACCTGCTGGGAATGAATCCGCTGGCGGCTTTCCCTATCATGATGGGCTCCTGCGCTTTCCTGATGCCGGTGGGCAGCGCCCGATTCATCCGCACCGGAAGCTACAATCTGAAAGCGGCGATCGGGCTCGCGATCGGCGGAATCCCCGGCGTGCTGATCGCCGCGTTCCTGGTGAAGTCGCTGCCGCTCGATGCCGTGAAGTGGCTGGTGACCGCGGTGGTGCTCTATACATCCGCGATGATGTTGCGGTCGGCGCATAAAGAGCTGGGGACGCGCCGGGCGAGTGTGCGCGCGGACTTACTCGCCAAAGCAGCAGCGGAATAGCGGGCTCTCGCGATACACCGACGCCACCGGCTAACTGCCCTTTTTTAGGATAATCGAAATAAGGCTGACATCCCGTGAAAAAACGGCTCGTATATGGATTCTTGTTGGTCGTGCTGGTGCTGGGCTTGCTGGCCGTATTCTGGCCGTTCAACCCCGGTCCCGTCCGGCCAGTCACGGTCAACCAGACTCTCATATTCTGGGCCGTCCTCAGCGTCATCTTCCTGCTGACCGTCGTTCTCAGCTGGATTCTGGTTCGCGAAAGCATCGACATTTATGTGGAGCGCCACACCGATCGCGTAGGCTCGCATATCAAGACCAAGCTGGTGGTGGGCGCGGTCGCGCTCAGCGTGATGCCGGTGTGTTTTCTGGTGGCCTTCAACTATGGCGTGATCAACCGCAACATCGCGACGTGGTTTCGCGCCCCTGCATCCAACGATCTTCAGGCGTACCAGGACGCGGCCGACCTGCTGGTCAAAGAAATGGGCGATGAGACCCAGGCCCAAGCCGAGCTGCTCGCGGCGCAGCCCGATACCCGCCAATTGCTTCTCGGCGGCGCCGCCGGCTCCACATTCCTGCAGGATTTTTGCAAAAGGAACGAGTTGAGCTCCGCCGCCATCTTCCCGCTTCACCAGACGATTCCCATCGCGTCATGGGGACCCTACGCGGCGAAAAGTGCGGACGCCCGCACCGTGGCGAAGCAGTTTCCGGTGATGGATGCCGGACGCCCCATCGGGTCCATCGCCATCACTGCGCTGATTCCTCTGAACGTCGCGCAAAAGATCGAGACCATTGGGAACTCGTGGAAGGAATGGAACCAGCTGCGGGACGACTGGAAGTATGTGCGCACGTCCTACACCCTGCTGATGGCGCTGATCACGGTGTTCATCCTGTTCGTGGCCGTGTGGATCGCGCTGTTTCTCGCCAGGCAAATCAGCGTCCCCATCACCGCTTTACTCGGCGCCGCCGGCGAAGTGAGCAAAGGCAACCTGCATCACCGCATTGAAGTGCGCGCCGCCGACGAATTGGGCGACCTGGTGCGCGCGTTCAACCGCATGATTGAAGAGTTGGAGGCCACCAGCCGCGAGCTGGGGCGCCGCCAGCGATTCACCGAAGCCATCCTCGAAAGCATCCCCACAGGCGTCATTTCCATTTCCGCCGACGGCTCCATCAAGCGCGTCAACCGGGCGCTCTCGCAGATCTTTCCGCCCGAGCAGGCTGCCCGCGCAACCCGCCTCGAAGACCTCTTCTCGCGGGAAGACACCGCGGAGATCAAGTACCTGATGAAGCGCGCGCG
The DNA here is from genome assembly GCA_049522755.1 of Bryobacteraceae bacterium. GTDB lineage: Bacteria > Acidobacteriota > Terriglobia > Bryobacterales > Bryobacteraceae > PALSA-243. The sequence continues at coordinate 4,969 of JBEKNN010000125.1, forward strand.
CCGTACCGGGGCCGCAGCGCGGCAACTGGAACTGCGCACCGAAGACCGCAACCTGCATCTGGCCGTCACCGTTTCCGCGCTGGAAGAGAAGCTCACCTCGGGCTTCGTGGTGGTGCTGGAAGATACCAGCGAATTGCTGCGCGCGCAGAAATCCGCGGCGTGGCATGAGGTGGCGCGCCGCGTGGCGCACGAAATCAAGAACCCGCTGACGCCCATCGCGCTTTCCGCCGAGCGCATTGTGCGCCAACTCGACAAAGTGGATCTTCCGCCCGCCACGGCGCGCATTGTGAGCGAGTGCGCAGCCACCATCGCCATGTCGGTGGAATCGGTGAAGACGCTGGTGGACGAGTTCGCGCAATTCGCGCGCTTCCCCGCCGCGCAGCTGGTGCGGTCCGATCTCAATACGGTAGTCCGCGAAGCCATCGCCGTGTTTTACGGCCGGCTGGACGGCATCTCCATACGCACGGCTTTCGACGATACCTTGCCACCCATCAATCTGGATCGCGAACAGTTCCAGCGCGTGGTGGTGAACCTGATCGACAACGCCGCCGAAGCCATGCAGGATTCGCTGGTGAAGCAGCTCTACATCTGCACCCAACATGGCGCGGAGAGCGTAGAACTGGTGGTTGCCGATTCCGGGCCCGGCGTCAGCCCCGGCGACAAGGAGAAGCTTTTCCTGCCTTATTTTTCCACGAAGAATCGCGGTACCGGCCTGGGCCTTGCGATTGTGAGCCACATTGTCGCCGAGCATAATGGGCACATTCGCGTCGAGGGCAATCAGCCGGCGGGGGCGCGTTTCATTGTCGAAATCCCCGCCATCGCAGAGGCCGAAGCGGCGCCGGCGCTCCAGACCGCGGACCCGGCGGCGCTTCCGGTATGACAGGCCTCCCGGCCTGTCTGCCTGGCAGGACACTCCTCCCGGCCTGTCTAGCGTCGGCGGCGCTTCCGGTATGAAGCAGCGGCGTATCCTGATTGTGGATGACGAGCCCGGTATCCGTCAGTCGCTGAGCGGCGTCCTGGAAGACGAAGGGTATCTGGTGGAAGCCGTGGCCACCGGCGAAGAGTGCCTGGAGAAGCTGCCCGGCGCGGGCTTCGAGCTGGTGCTGCTCGACATCTGGCTACCGGGCTTGGATGGTCTCGAAGCGCTGGCGCGTATCCAGCAGATGCCTTTTCCCGACCGGCCGGCGGTGGTGATGATCTCCGGCCACGGCAACATTGAGACCGCGGTCAAGGCCACCAAACTGGGCGCGCTCGATTTTCTCGAGAAGCCGCTCTCCATAGATAAGGTCGCCCTGGCGGCCAAGAATGCGCTGGCTCATCGCAGCCTCTCCCTCGAGAATAGCCGCCTCAGGGCCGACAGCGGATCGCGCTACCGCATCATCGGCGAGAGCGTTCCCATGAAGGCCCTGCGCCAGCAGCTTTCGCTCATGGCGGCCACCAACGGGCGTGTGCTCATCTATGGCGAAAGCGGTGCGGGGAAGGAGTTGGTGGCGCACGCGCTCCACGCCATGAGCCCGCGCGCGGCCGAGCCGTTCGTGGAAGTCAACTGCGCCGCGATTCCCGAAGAGCTGATTGAGAGCGAGCTTTTCGGCCACCATAAAGGCGGATTCCCGGGCGCCCATGAGGCCAAGGCCGGCAAGTTTCAGAAGGCCGACGCGGGCACCCTGTTCCTGGATGAAGTGGGCGATATGAGCTTGCGCACGCAGGCCAAAGTGCTGCGGGCGCTCGAAGAGCAGCGCTTCGAACCGCTGGGCGCGACCGAATTCGTGCATGTGGATGTGCGCGTGGTGGCGTCCACGAACAAGAATCTCGACGACGAAATCGAGCGCGGTAATTTCCGGGAGGACCTGTTTTACCGCCTCAACGTGATTCCTTTTTCTGTCCCTCCGCTGCGCGAGCGCCGCGAAGATATCCCCCTGCTTGCCGATCACTTTCTGCGCGAATTCACCACGGCGTACGGGCGCAAGCCCAAGGAGCTGACGCCTGAGGCTTATAACGTGCTCGCGGAGTATCATTGGCCGGGAAATGTACGCGAGCTGCGCAATCTGATTGAGCGCATTGTGATCCTGAATCCGCAAGTGCGCGTGGATGCGCGCCACATTCCGCTCGCGCCGCCGCGGCGTCAGCAGGATCGGCCGGCCGGGCATTTCGGCAGCTTGCAGGAAGTGCGCGAAGCGGCGGAGCGCGAGTACATTTTGAAGAAGCTGGAAGAGACCGGCGGGAATGTGACGCGGACGGCGGAGATCCTGGGCCTGGAGCGGAGCAATTTGTACCGCAAGATGAGGGCGTTGGGAATTGGGCCGAAGGAGTGAGTGGCGATCGGCAGGGCGCGGCGCCAGAGCGTAGGAGGTACGTCTCAGTTCGCCGATGGCCGGTCCACGTGGTCGATCACATAGGTTTCAACCGGGCCTTTTCGCGATTCTAATCTGAGGCCGAGCTGCGCCAACCAGCAGCGAAAAGGGGACTAACTAAACTAAGAACTTGGCCGATGCCACTAACCAGAGCCAATACCGAACTGACCCGCGGTTGTTCCTGAGTGTCAGCGTCAACAGCCATGCTGCGGCGACGCAAAGAGTCGACTGCCACAAATGGTTCGCCACAGGAGATAGATACTGAGGAGTCATAGTAGTCTTATCCCGTCAGTTCTCAACCGGCACTTTATCCGCGTGGTCTACGACGAGTATCTCGATTGGCGCTTTTTGCGATTCCAGTTTGAGTCCAAGCTGTTCCGGCAGCGTCGAGAAAAGCACATCGCCGGCATCGCTGCGCCCAATGGCGACCTTCATATCGAGCGGGCTTGCATCCTTCGGCAAGTCGAATAGATTTGCGTTAAACGAATAGCGGCCTTCTATGCCGGTGCGATCGATAACCGGCCGGCCAACGGAAGGCAGCACGGACAGCCAGTCTACCAAGGTTGCCATCGACCAGTTCTTGTAAGAGAAGCCGCCAGTGCCATCCGGGGTTGGCGGAAGGGCGCCTCCACCATCGCCCGGCTGCTTGAACTTGGGGCCGCCCTTGGCGACGACCAGCGCGAATACGGGGAGCTCACGGGTTTCGCGGTGGAATGCCAGATGGAACCTCTCGACCAGCAGCGGTCCCAGCATCCGTTTGATTTCATCGGCCGAGACCGGACTTCCGGTGGTTGCCACCAGATCGTATCTTCCGGAGCGGTCGGCGTTCATGATCCAATCGGGTCCGGAGACTTGATAGCGTTTCAGCCCGTATGCCATGGTAATGAACTCACCCAAGGCAGTATCCAAGTAGGTGATTCTTCCCGGCTCGATGCTGCGGGTTCTGCCGCCCTGAGTGGGCTTCACTGACGCCGCGTCGAATGCATGGGGAGCGGTCTCGGCCTGGGTTTCGGGGAACGCCTGGGCGCGGCTTGGGAGAGCGTACAAGATGCCGATCGCGATGGGGCCGGCAATAGCCGCGACTGCGGCAGCAGCCAACAGGAGTATGCGCACGAAATTCAGGCTGACCGCAGTACGATTTGCCATGATTGTCTCGATCCGTTTCTTCAGATTGGAGCCGGTAACCCCAGATACACAGACTAACGGGGATTCCAGATAGAACCTGCAAACATTGGGGATTCCCTCGGCATAGACTTGCGGATCGCCGGTCACTCTCAAGACATCTTCGTCGCAGGCGCGCTCCCGCTCTTCCACCAGCCGTTCCCTGATCCACCAGACCAAAGGATGGAACCAGAAGATAGCTTCCACCGCCATGTGAATGGTAGCCGTCAGATTGTCCCGCCGCCGGACATGGCATAGCTCGTGCGCCAGCACCGCTTCCAACTGGGATGGCGAGAGACGCGCCGTAATGCCTGCGGGCAGCAGCAACACGGGCTTGTGGATGCCGAACACTCCCGGCTCCAGATGTGCGGATGAGGAGAACACTTCGATCGCCAGGTTGAGACTCAGCGGCGTTGCCACGCGCCGGATCGCGCGAATGCGCCGCCACAATCGGAACCAACAAATGCACGCGATCACAAAGCCGAAAACCCACACGCCAATCAGAATTGCGGGGAACACGCCCGACGGTGCTCGCTCGCCAACCAACCTTGCCGTTGGAGCCGATGACACAAAAGGTCGGGTGATCTCATCCATCACAAAGGAAAACTGCGGCTGTGTGATCGCCGGAGCCGCGCGCCATCCAAGTTGACTGCCCCTGCCGACCAGTAATGAAAATGGGATTTAGAAACTTCGCCGATGCGGCCAGCCAGATCCAGTACCGCAGCTCCGTGCGATTCCTTCGCAGCGTCAGCGTCAGCAGCCATGCCGCGGCGGCGCAAAGAGTCGATTGCCAGAGATGATTCGCCAAGGGCGATAGATAAGCAGGAGTCATTTCGGCTCACCTCATTAGTTCTCGACCGGCACTTTGTCCGCATGGTCGACGACGATTATCTCTATGGGCGCTTTTTGCGATTCCAGTTTGAGTCCAAGCTGATCCGGCAGCGTCGAGAAAATAGCGTCGCTATTCACCATGGCCTCCTTGAACTCTGCCGGGCTGAGTCCTTTCGGAATGTTGTATAGATCTGCGTCGAACGAATACCCGCCCGCCAAGCCGGTGCGATCGAGAACCGGTCGACCCACGGAGTTCATCAAGGAGAGTTGGTCCGCCAGGTTCGCCATGGCCCAATTCTTGTAAGAGTATCCTCCTTTGCCGTCCGGACGCGTGCTCATAGCGCCCCCATCCCCCAGTTTGAACTTAGGGCCGCCCTTCGCGATCACCAGCGCATACACCGGAAGCTCTCGGGTCTCGCGGTGGAATGCCAGGTGAAACCTATCGACCAGCAGCGGCCCCAGCATCCGCTGGAGCGGCTCGGCGGAAACTGCGGCTGCGGCCTTAGCGACCACATCGTATCGGTCTGTGCTGCCGTAGTTCACGATCCAATCGGGCCCGGAGAGTTGATAGTGTTTGACGCCGTATGCCATTGCAATGAACTCGCCCAGAGTAATGTTCAAATAGGTGATTGTTCCAGGCTCGATGCGTCGCGTTGTTCCGCCTCCGGCCCGATTCGGCTTGACTGACGCCGCGTCGAATGTATGGGGAGCGGTCTCGGCCTGGACTTGGGCGCGGCTTGGGAGAGCGTATAAGATACCGATGGCGATGGGCCCCGCAATTGCCGCGACTGCGACAGTCGCCAACAGGAGTATGCGCCCGAAATTCAGGCTGACCGCAGTACGATTTGCCATGATTGCCTCAATTCGTCTCTTAAGATTGGACCCGGTCACTCCGGACACACAGACTAACGGGGTTTCCAGATAGAACTTACAAACATTGAGAATCCCCTCGGCGTAGACTTGCGGATTGCCGGTCACTCGCAAGACACCTTCGTCGCAGGCTCGCTCCCGCTCTTCCACCAACCGTTCCCTGATCCACCAGACCAAAGGATGGAACCAGAAGATGGCTTCCATCACCATGTGAATCGTAGCTGTCAGATTGTCCCGCCGCCGGACAAGGCATAGCTCATGCGCCAGCACCGCTTCCAACTGGAGTGGCGAGAGACGCTCTGTAATGCCTTCGGGCAGCAGCAACACGGGCCTGAGGATGCCGAAAACTCCCGGCTCCAGACGCGCGGATGAGGAAAACACTTCGAGCGGCAGGTTGAGACTCAGCGGCGTGGCCGCGCGCTGGATCGTACTAATGCGCCGCCACAATCGGAGCCAACAAATGCACGCGATCGTAGAGCCACCCAGCCAAACGCCAAACAGAATTCCGGGGAGCCAGTCTCCAGCCGATCGCTCGCCGACGTGGCGCACCGTTGGAGGGGGCGGCGTAAAAGGGCGGCCGATCTCCTCCATCACAAAGGATAACTGCGGCTGCGCGCTCGCCGGAGCCGCTCGCCATCCAAGTTGACTGCCGGCGGCAACCAGCAACGAAAAGGGGATTAGAAACTTCGCCGATGCGGCCAGCCAGATCCAATATCGCAGCGCCGCGCGGTTGTTCCTCAGTGCGAGTGTCAACAACCACGCCACGATGGCGCAAAGAGTCGATTGCCAGAGATGATTCGCCAAGGGCGACAGATAGGAAGGAGTCATCGCGATTTCTCCTTTTTCGAAGGCTTGCGGAGAGCCTTCTCGGCCTCCTTCACATCGTCCAGGGTGAGCTCGCCGGATTCCACCAAGTGCGCCATTACGAGCCTGGCTCCGCCGCCAAATAGCGCCAGCAGTTCGTCGATCAATCTGCGCTGCGCGTCCTTACGCGAGATCGCCGCCTCGAAAATATTGGCGTTGCTGATCCGCTTGACGCAGCGAAGGGCCTTCTTCCGCTCCAGGCGATAGACGGTGGTCTGTACCGTTGTATAAGCCGGCCTGCCGGGCTCGGGAAACGTCTCTTGAATTTCCCGAACGGAGCAGGCGCCCTTTTGCCAGAGCGCCTCCATCACTTGTAACTCCAGCTTCGTCAGTTTTGGGTGTGGCATCGCAGTTCAACTGTAATGAGATTCAGTCTACTATCATAATAGTCGGATTGCAAGACAAATTTCGAGTGGACGGCAGGCGCGCAATCCCGTGTTTCCCTTGCCCTGGCGTTGCCGCGGACTGTATCCATCAGGGCGAAGGAGGTCCCGACCCGGCCCCTCGCCCGTTCAGGCCTTCTGGATCGCCGACAAACCGTCCAGTATTATCTGCACCGCGGCTGCATCACCAATTGTGGAATTGATCATAAGCTGGAAGAACTGCCGGGCAGGCCACTCGATTCCGAAGTATTGTTTGATGAAGGCCGCCCGGTCCTGGTCAACAGTGCCGGCGAGGTGAATGGCTTCCTCCTCGCTCTTTCCCTGCTGCTGCAAACGGCGTACCTTCTCTTCGAATGGCGCGTATATGAAAATGTGGAAGGCATCGGGGAGATCGCGCAGATAGTACGCCGAGCCGCGGCCTACAATGACGCAGTTGCCCTCGGCTCCGGCGCCCCTCACGATCTGCTCGGTGATACGGCGAATCCCGTCGGCATCCGCGAGCTTCATCCCGGGCGCGTTCAAGCTTCCTTCGTAGCTGCCTCGCATGAAGGCTTTGAAGAGACGATAATACAGTGGGTCTTTTCGCTCTTCATGCTCTTCGATGTGCCGGCTGGCACACTCCAGGCGGCGGGCAATTTCGTTGGTCAGCAACTGATCCCATAGCTTCCAGCCCAGACGGTCCGATAGCTGCTGAGCTATCCCGGCAGCGCCGCTCCCGTATTCACGCTCAATTGTCAGCACCTTGATCATAAGCTTTGCCTGTTACTCGGAATGTTACTCCACCACGACATGTCCACCCGCGGACGGGTCATTCTTGCGGACGACGAACGCCAGCAGGAACATGAAGCCTGCGGCAACCGCCAGCACCATGAAGGTATCGATATAGGCGAGGGTTTGCGACTGCGCCTGCATCGACTGGTAGATGAATCCGTACGCCTGCACTTGCGCATCCGGCACACTCGCCCCGGCGTGAACGAATTGTTGGCTTAATCCGCTCAACTGATTCCGGAAGGCAGGATCATAGTTAGTCGCGTGGTAAGACAACACGGATTGGTGAAATTGCGCCCGCCGCGCCAGAATTGTCGTGACCATGGAGGTTCCCACGCTGCTGCCGATGTTGCGCATGAAATTCACCAGGCCCGAAACACTGTTGCTCTTTTCCGGAGCGGTCCCGATGTAGGCACTCAGCGTAATTGGCACGAACAGGAAACCCAGCCCGCATTGCTGCACCATGCGGAGCCTGCTCGCTGCCGCAAAGCTGATCAGCAAGTCCAGATGCCAGGTGGAATAGTACATCCCGAACGCCAGAGTCAGCCAGCCAAACGCAATGATATATTTCGTGGGGACCTTGGTGGTGAGTTGGCCCACAAAGGGTATCGTAATCAGCGTGATCACAGCAGCGCCGGAAAGGACCAGCCCGGCCGACTGCGCCGTGTATCCCATCAGCGTCTGAAGAAACTGAGGCATCAGAACCAGACTGCTGAAAAATACCATACCCAGGACGAACATCATCAGGTTGGCCAGGGCGAAGTTGAAGCTCTTGAACATGCGTACGTCGATGACGGGCGTCTTACTGTGCAACTCCCACAGAACCAGCGAAACGAGGCACATCGCCGAGACCACCATTAGAATGACGATGAAGTGCGAACCGAACCAGTCGTCTTCCTGGCCCTTGTCGAGCAGGATCTGCAGCGCCCCCACGCCCAGCGCGAGCAGGGCAATGCCGATGTAGTCGATGCTCACACCGGCGTCCTTCTTGCGGGCAAGATAGGGCGGGTCCTCCACCATCCGGAGCACTAGAAACAAGGTCAGCACGCCGACGGGAAGATTGATATAGAAGATCCAGCGCCACGAGTAATTGTCGGTGATCCATCCCCCCAGCGTCGGGCCGATGGTGGGCGCCAGGATGGTGGTGATGCCGTAAGCCGCGAACGCCATGCCGCGTTTCTGAGGCGGGAACGTGTCCGCCAGAATGGCTTGCGCCATGGGTTGAAGCCCGCCGCCGCCCGCGCCTTGAAGCACGCGAAAAAGAATCAGCGCCCCCAGGCTGGGGGCAATGCCGCACAACAACGAAGTGACGGTGAACATGAAGATGCACAGCAGGAAAAACCGCTTGCGTCCAAATGTGACGGCCAGCCATCCGCTAATGGGGAGAATGATCGCGTTGGAGACAAGATAGGAGGTAAGGACCCAGGTGCTTTCGTCGTTGCTCGCGCCCAGGTTTCCGGCGATGTGCGGCAGCGCCACATTGGCGATGCTGGTGTCGAGAATCTCCATGAATGCGGCCATGGCGACCACAACGGCGATCAGCCAGGGGTTGAATTTGGGTTGCCAAATCTCCGGCTCTTCCGCCATATGCTCTCCTACCTCAGGTACACCTTGGGATCGACCGACATTCCGGGGCGCAGCCGGTGGTCGTCGTTCTGTCCGGGGTCGAGGTTAATGCGAACCGGAATGCGCTGTACCACCTTTACGTAATTCCCGGTCGCGTTTTCGGGAGGCAGCAGGCTGAATCGCGAACCGCTGGCCCCGCCCACCGCCACGATCTTGCCACTGTATTCCTTGCCGTACGCATCCACGCTGAAGCGGACCCGCTGGCCCGCGCTCATGCGGCTCAACTGGGTTTCTTTGAAATTCGCGGTGACCCAGATGTCGTCGAGCGGAACCACCGCCATCAACTGCTGACCGGGGGAAATATTCTCTCCCAGTTCCACGGTCTTCTTGCCGACGATCCCCGTGACGGGCGCGACGATGGTGCAGTAACCGAGGTTCAGCTTAGCCTGATCGAGCAGCGCCTTCTTCTGCGCAACTTGGGCCAGGGCGGATTTAGCGCGCGACTCGCTGACCGCCACCTGCTGAGGCGCGGTCCTCGCGGATTCAATGGAGGCGTCCGCCTGCGTGATCCGCTGATCGGCCTGGTCCACCGCGCTCTGCGCCACCACAATGTTCTGCTCGGCTTCACGGACCGCCGCATGGCGTGCATCGAGCGTAGCCTGCGCGCCGTCGGCGCTCGCCACGGCGGTGTCGTATAGTTGCCGCGGAATCTCGTTCTTGTCCACCAGCAGCTTGTAGCGCGCGACATCGTCGCTGGTTTTCTTGACGTTGGCCTGCGCTTCGCGGACCTCGGCTTGGGCCAACTCCAGGCGGTCGCGGGCCGCGCTCAACTGGCGCTGGACGCCGAGCACGAACGCGGTCGCATCGACGCGGCTGGAAGACGCGGTCTTTAGCTGGCTGGCCGTGTTGGTGCTGGTGATGGGCACGTCGATGCGCGAGCTTTCCAGCGCCGCTTCGGCGTCGCGAAGATCGGCTTCCGCCTTGGCCACCGCAACCTCATAGTCGCGTGGATCGATCTTGACCAATATGTCTCCGGCTTTTACAAATTGCTCGTCCTCCGCCAGGACCGCAATTACGTTCCCGGTGATCCGTCCGCTAATGGCATTGATGTGTCCGTCGATCTGCGCGTCGTCGGTGGTTTCATACGTGTTCAGATATTTCCAGAGGTAGTAACCGCCGGCGGCGAGGACCACGACGACCAGCACGACCACGAGAAGGCGCCCTATGCGGGACTTCTTGCGGGGCGCCTTAATGTCTTTCACCGGTTCAGCCATCGCTACTTCACCTCCAGGAGCTTTTGGATTCCCTGCTCGGCGCCGCCCAAGGCTCGCGCCAAATCTATTTTCGCGAGATTATGAGCATACAAGGCGGCGATCAGATTGTCATTGGCGCTGGCGACAGATTCCTGCGCCTGCACCACTTCGATGTTGTCGGTCACGCCGGCCGCGAACCGGTCGCGCGCTTGCACCAGCGTTTGATTGGCGAGGTCGAGATTGTCTTGCGCTACGGCCACCTGGTCGGCCGCCGTGCGAATATCCAGAAATGCCGTGCGGACCTGGTAATCGATCTGGCCGCCCAGATCGGCAAGCTCATCCTGGCGCTGCTTCAAGTCCGCCTTGGCCCGGACCTCGTCCCCCTTGATGCGCCCGCCGTCAAACACGTTGATCTTCGCCGTAGCCACAACGGAGAACGTGCCGTGGGAGCTGGCGAGCGTGTACCCGACGTCGCCGTAATCGGCAGTGACGCCGGCCGTGGGATAACGCTCGCCGCGCGCCGCCTTGACGGTCTCCTCGGCCGCGCGCACCCGCGCCTGGTAACTTTGATAATCGGGCCGTTGAGCGAGAGCCGTACTCAGTGCCTCGTCCTGGGTCAGTGAAGTCAGCGGTGAAAACGGCGCGGTCTCCGACAGATTGAATTCCTGGCCGGGGGGAAGCCCGATCACGCGGCCGAGTGCCAGTTTGTCCCGGTCGAATTGGTTTCTTTGGGCCAGCAACCGCTGTTGCTGCTGTTTCAGCTCCACCTGGGACCGCAGAACGTCAATGCCGGAAGCCGTTCCGGCATTTTGCTGATCGACGGCCCGATCGTACAGCGCCTGGGAAGTGGCCACCTGCGAGCGAATGGCTTCCACGCGGGAAGCGTCGGCGACAATCTGAAGATAGGCGCTGGCCGTGGCTTGAACTACCAGGTCGCGCGCGTCCATTACGGAGAGCTGTGCGGCGCGCTGGCTCTGTTGAGCCGAACGAAGATTCCTGCGCGCGCTGTAGTCGAATGCGCTCCACGACGCATAGGCGCGTACGTCCGTGAAGTGAAACGGCCCGGAAATCGATGAAATGTGCACTCCGGGGATGGTGACGTCGAATCCGAGCGTTTTCAAGTTAAGCTGTTCCTCGGTTTCACTGGCTTGGGCGTGGAGCTGCGGCAGCAGAGCGCTCAGCGCCTGGAGCCGCTGGCCGCGGGCGGACTCATTCGCCGAGTCACTGACCAGCAGTCCCAGATTGGCCTTCAGACTGCGGTCGACGGCGTCGTGAAGAGTGAGCGCCAATGGTGTAGACGAGGCGACCCCTCGCGGGACGCTACCCTGGAATTGGCTCTGCTGGCCGGCCATGGTAGAGGTGGCCAGGAGCCCCAGGAACAAGTAACCTCTCGTAAGTCGCATATCGTGTATCTCCTTGTTCCGTTCGATTATTTCGTTCACTTCCTTAGTAATGATTCCCGGTATGCCGGCTATCCATTCGCAACTACAAGGTGGTCCGCTCTCTCATGCCGAGCAGCGCGGCTCGGCCTTTCATCCGCCAACGTCGCGATCTTATGGGCGGCCATTCCAGAAGGTGCTGAAGACCGGGCGGCAGGACGGGCTCTAGTTCCCGGCCATATACTTGCCAAGGTAATCCACTACCGCCCGCATTTCCGGCTCGGCGCCCGTTGCCCCGCGCTGCACCATGTCGGTTACGATGACCTGCCACTCTGCGCGGGGCATCCTCATCCTCGAAAACGTTTCCACTCCGTGGCAACGGCCGCAAACCTTAATCACCGCCTGTTTGCCCTCGCCATCGGGAAGCGCTGCGCTGGTTGGCGCGGATTTACCTGGCGTGCCGGACCCGGCCGCAGCGGGACCGGAAACCGATTGCGCAACGGCGCCTGTTTCGGCGCCGCTACCGGACAGCGAGAAGGCAATCAACGAGTCTGCGCTGTTGAGGGAATTGCCCACGTTTCGCAGATGCGCCGGACCTCCCGCAGCAATCACAACGTACTGTCGGCCGTCGCGGCCCAGGTAGGTCATCGGAGAAGCGTTCGCAATGGCTTCGAGCTTCATCGACCAAAGTTCTTTTCCCGTGCGGGAATCGAAGGCGCGGAAGTAGGAATCATTCGTCGCGCCGATGAATAAAACGCCGCCCGCTGTTGCGATAGAGCCGCCGACGTTGGGTGCGCCGCCATGCCTGTATGGTTCGGATTCGAGCTCTTCAAAACCGCCGAGCGGAATCCGCCAGGCGATATCTCCCGTGTTCGCGTTCACGGCGCTCAACTCTCCCCAAGGCGGCTGCTGGCAGGGATATTGGTCCTGATCGAGGAAGCGTGCATACGCGCTCTCGTTGCGATACGGCACGGGCGACCCGGGCGGGGTTGCGGCCATGTGACCGATGCCGCCCATGCTTGTCGTGTTCACAAAAATGTAGGCCAGTTTCGGATCGAACGAAACGCCTCCCCAATTTCCTCCGCCCATCGAGCCGGGAAAGACCAGCGTCGGTTTCAAACCGAACGGCATATATAACCCGCCATGCTCGTAACCGTCGAACTGCTCGAGGCAGTAGCGTTCGGCTGCCGCCGTGCGTTTGGTAATTTCCTCACGCCGCATGGTGGTGCGCGCCAGGGCCGGAGGCTTGATGGGAAACGGTTGGGTGGGCCATGTTTGTTCGCCGGGAACGCCGCTAGCTGGAACGGGCCGCTCTTCGACGCCAAAAATCGGCTCGCCGGTTGTGCGGTCCAAAATGAAGAGCAAGCCCATCTTAGTGATTTCAGCGACCGCGGAAATTTTCCGGCCGTCCTTTACCACGTCAATCAACGCGGGTGCGCCGGTCACGTCATAGTCAAAAATGTCGTGATGCACCAACTGGTAATACCAGCGCAATTTGCCGGTAGCCGCATCCAGCGCTAAGACGGAATTGGCGTAGAGATTTTTCCCCTTGCGGTCGGCGCCATAGAAACTGTCCGCGGGATTTCCGGTTGGCAGGAAGACCAAACCGCTTTTCGCATCCACGGTAATTTCGCCCCACAGGCTTGGGCCGGCGCGACCCTTCCAGCCGTCCGGTCCCCAGGTTTCGTTGTTTGGCTCGCCGGGTTGCGGAATAGTATGGAATCGCCATACCTGCTTGCCGGTGCGGACATCGAAAGCGCGCGGATCGCCGCTCGGTCCTTGGCTGACGTTTTCCTGCGTGCTGGGAGCGACGATCGCAAGATTTCGATAAATGGCGGGCGGGGAGCTGAATTTGTAGGTCGCTTCGGGGAAACGCTCCGTGATGCCCGTGCGCAGGTTGACTGCGCCATTGTCGCCAAATTCCGTGACCGGCTTGCCGGTTCTCGCATCGATGGCTATCAGCGTGGCGTCGCCGGTGGCCAACAGGAGACGGGGCGGCCTTTGCGAATCGCCCGGCCAGTAGGCGACGCCGCGGTTTTCCACGGCGTGGACGAGATGCGGATCGAATGTCCATACCGCCTTGCCGGTTTCCGGGTCGAGCGCGATCACGCGCGAACTTTGACTGGTGAAATACAACAAGCCGCCGGCGAGCAGCGGCGTGGTCTCGAATTGGCGGCCTTTTTCACCGGTGTGATAGGTCCATGCCCGCGACAGGCGGGTGACATTTGCCGGGGTGATTTCGGAGAGAGGCGAGTAGTGTGCTCCGGTCGGATCGGGGATTTGACCGGCGCTGGTGGCGGCGCCGAGACCGAGATAGAGGGCCAACGCAACGGCAAGAACGGCAGCAGGCAGGGTGCGCATCGGAACTCGAAATAGAATGTAAAGAAGGCCATACCATTCTGTCACATCAATATTGCGAGTGTGGCGTACGACCTAGGCAGGAGGTGTGGACCGTTTTTGGGGGGATGCGGCCAAGACAATGTTGTCGCCCTCAGCCGGACCCAACTTCTTGCGGATGTTGGATTCAAGCTGAGAGAGTGTGAGGTGCGTTTGAGGCGGAAGATTTTTTTCGTAGCCGAGAGTCGGCGGCGGATAGTTGTTACCGCGCGGCCCGAGGATCCCGGAACTACTCTCGAACCCAGAAAAAGAGCGCGTTCGTCGCCAAACGGTTCGGCAGTCCGGAAACGCCGTTCGCGCGGGGGCCCTAACGCGTGATGGCGGCGTAACGGTAGCTCAATGAGCCCTGGTTTTCTGAAAGCGCAAAATGTGTATGGCAATTATTTACTTTGATTATCGGACATCAGGGGGGAAGCTTGTGTCGCACACTGGCGATAGGCAAACGCTAGGCGACAAGGGAGGGGTTATCCAAGAGTCACGCTGGCCGCGGGGCTACTTTGGCGGTTTGCGTTCCCTTGACGGTAAGAAACCGGTCCATTTACACTCGCCCTATGCCACGAAAAGTCATCCTGGGATTCGGAATCAGCCTTGACGGTTATATTGCACGGCGCAACGGCGACCTCGATTTTCTGGTCATCGACAAAGAAGGTGAATCCGCGATGGCGGACTTCTTCGCCAAGATCGATACCACGATTATGGGGCGGAAGACGGCCTCTGGTTGGGTGAAAATGCGCGAGCGTGGAGAGATGCCCGAAACGCCGGGCATGGCCAACTACGTAGTTTCCCGGCGATGGAAGCCGGGCAAACGCGAGGGATTCGAAGTGGTGAACGGATCTCTGACAACCTTCGTGAGAAAACTAAAACGCCGCCGGGGGAAAGACATCTATCTGGGCGGTGGGGGCGAATTGGCCCGCAGTTTCCTGCAAGAGGATTTGGTGGACGAACTCTTCATCGGCCTTGGTCCCATACTGTTAGGCGATGGCATCCCCGGCTTCCCGGGCAAGTTTCCGCAGCGCGATTTTAGGCTGACCGAATGCAAGTCCTACTCGAACGGATCGGTCGGGTTGCGCTATGAACGGAAGGGGACTAAGAATCGATAATCGGGCGCGGATGGGTGAAGTGCGATTGCCTTTTCCGCGCATCTGGCAAGCATTCCTTCGTTTTGCACGGGTCGATTCGACGTGTGCGGGCGGACGCCACCGGACACCTCCCGCAGACGGCGTAGCGGCGATCAGGGGCGCTCGCATCGCGGTCCGCTCGCACGACCAAGCGCAGAAACTACGACTAGTTCATCCGGCGAAGCAGAGAGCGTTCCCGTCCGGGTCCAAGACGATGAACGAGGATTGGCCCCACGGCTCTTTCTTTAGCCGGTGAACGAAGGGGACTTTGCGGCTTTGATATTCCGCGAAAAGTCCCTTCACGTTGGCAACCGACAGAAAGGCAGCAATCACCTGCTCCTTTTCGCGAAGGCCGGCGACGTACATCGGCTGATGCACGAATCGCAGATGGATGCAGGCTTCATCACGGCTGACGGAGGCGTAGAACGCAGGCTGGCCGTGGAGGAAATCGATTGTAAATCCGAGCTTGTCGCGATAGAAATCGGCCGCTGCCGGCACATCCGACACATAAAGCACCGGCATTGCCTTCGTCAGCTTTAACGCGGCTGGGGCTCGCCGAATGGTTTTCGGCGCTTTCTTCAAACCTTGCTTGAGTTCCGCCCAACTGTTGTAGCCTTGCTCCAGCGCAATGATTTCCTGGGCCTCATTCAGCGGGAAGGGAAGAGCCAAGGCCTCGGTATCGGTCAGATCTTCATAACGGGAAAGTTGGCGGATTCGGCCGCCCACGGAGTAGTTCCGTTCTCCGTGCCAACGAACCAGGAGCTTTGCTTGTTTCTTGAAGTTTTCGAGACTCACGCACGCACCTCCAGTTTGGTTTCTGCAGGCGGGCATTGCCCTTTCGGCAAAAATGTATGCCGAGGCGTCCTTAGCGCGACCTTCCCAGATTACCCGATTCCGTTCTAGATTGGCAATAGAAGCAGGCCTTTGCAGATGGCGACCAACTCGGGACCCGGAGCCGGGAGTTGGGAAAGCCCGACCCGTCCCGACAACTCACCGCCTACGCAGCCGACTTCCAGAGTCCGATGGTATTTCCGTCTGGATCGGCAATCCACGCGAAAGTTCCTGTCGGAATAGTGACCGGTCCGACGAGTTTCTTGCAGCCCAGCCCCTCGGCTTTGGCGATGTGTGCGGCCACGTCTTCTACTGCGACGTAGAAGATCGTGTAGTGGAACGGATCATGGCCAAGCCCGGTGATGTGGCCGCTGATACCCGCTTCACTGATCATGGCCGCGGGACCGGCGGCCTGGATCGTCCAGTCAAACAGATCTCGATACAGTTGCTGGGTGCGGGCAGTGTCGCGACACCCGATTTCGAAGTGAACCACGGGATTTGGCATTTCTACATAATAGAGTATGCGCCGGCGGGTCGCAAGACTCGGAACTGCCCGACGCATGAAGCGCCCCCAATCCTCCGCCGAGTGTAAACTCTCCTCATGGTGTTCGCCAAACGTCTGCGCGAGGGAGTTCGCCGCGGAGAAATCACTTGCAGCGTCCGGATCTGGACTCGTCCCCACGTCAGAGTCGGCGCGCGGTACCGCATGGAAGAAGGCGAGATCGAAGTGGATTCGATCGAGCCGATTGGTTTTCCGGATATCACTCCAGCGTTGGCGCGCGAGTCGGGATTCCTGGGGATCATCGATCTGCTCAAGGTCGCCAAGCATGGCAGAGGCGAGAATATCTATCTAGTCCGTTTCCATTACATTCGTCCACGAATCAACCGTCGGGGTGGGCGCAAGCCTGCCTGAAGAGGGTTTACCCCATCGGCCCAGCCGGCGCTTTGCCTGGGGTCTTTACACGACTCTAACAATTCTCCGCGCACTCCACACAAGATGTTTACATTCCTGAGGTTCAATTTGAGTTGTGAGGAGAACACTCGAATGGAGAAAAGCGAATGCGAGCGACGCTGATCATTTTGGTCCTGTTGACCACTGTCCCCGAGCTTTACGCGCAGGGCGGCCCTCCTGGCGGCGGCCCCGGCGGTAGTACTGGCAATGGCGATGGCATCTGGCGACGGAACGCCGCTTACGGCGAGATCCAGACATTCGACTCGTGCCAGGGACACCAGACCAACACTGGCGCCTACCACTACCATGTGAACCCCGTCTGTCTGCGCGCCCAACTTGGCGACAACGTGGTTCTTGTAAAGAGATCCCGCGTTGGCGCCACCTATCAGGAAAAGACTTCCGGATTCACTCACTCCCCCATTCTCGGCTGGGCGCAGGATGGCTATCCCATTTACGGACCGTACGGCTATTCCGATCCCACCAACGCCGCCAGCCCCGTCAAACGCATGGTTTCCAGCTATCAGTTGCGAGACATCACGACGCGTACGTCTCTTCCCGCCTGGTCGCTTCCCAACCATCCCTCGATCTCGCAGCAACTTACTTCGAGTCAGTACGGGCCGCCAGTCAGTACGGCCTATCCGCTGGGCCGCTACCTTGAGGATTACGACTATATCCAGGGGCTCGGCGATCTGGATCAATACAACGGCCGAAGCGCCGTCACGCCAGATTTCCCCAACGGTACTTACGCCTACTTCATCACTCTCGATTCCAGCGGCAATCCGGCCTTCCCCTATGTCATCGGCGGGCAATATTACGGGACCGCCTCGGGAGCCCAGGTGCAGACCGTCACCGGAACCGTACAGGATTATTTCGACAACAGCGTCTATCCGCAAACGCCCGTAACCACGCCCATCCTCGCTTCATGGGCGACGAAGAATTCCACGCGGTTCGCGACCATCGTCAGCGGTCTCGACCCAGCAGCGGGCCCGGTCACAACCTGGCCAGGCGCGGAACCCGCGGGAATTCAGACCAGCGGCTCGGTCACCGCACCCATCTATGCCGAAATTCAACGTATCCAGTATTCGGCAAGCTCAGTCTACATCAACGCCAATGGCCTTCCCGGTTATACATTCGGTCCGTGGTTCGGTTTCCAGACCAATGGCGGGGTGTTCGTCAATTTTCCCAGCTCGCAGAATCTGCTCTATCAGTTTCCGTCGGCGCCCGCGCCCGCCTCAAGTCTCACATCCACCGGCGGCGGAGCTTGCGGCCTCTGGGTCAATGGCGTTGAGGTGTTCAACTTCATGGACGGCGCCAGCTACGCGAACAGCGCCGGCGAGGACGAAGGGCCCGGAAACGTCACGCCTGGCGTGATCGACGTATCCGCAGCTTCGTTTGAAGGAGGCCCGGTGGCGCCGAATTCAATCGTCGCGTCGTATCCCATCTTTGGGGCAACCATCGCCTCATCCACAGCCGCAGCCAGCTCGCCTAGTTGGCCAACGACTCTCGGCGGCGCCACAGTCACCGTGACTGACTCCGCCGGCGCCACCCGCACGGCGCAGATCTCCTATGCCTCGCCCACACAGTTGAATTTCGTGGTCCCTTCCGGTACCGCCGACGGAGTGGCGACAGTTAGGGTGACAGTGGGAACCAGTTCGACCGCGGGCAGTCTGAATGTAGTCTCCACTTATCCGAATCTGTTCAGCGTCAATAGCAGCGGTCTTGCCGCGGCATACGTGCAGTACCAGAACGGCCAGATTTCCAACGTCTGGCAGTTACAGAATGGAGCGACTGTTCCGCAAGCGGTCAGCGCTGGATCAGCCGGCAATTCCGCGTACCTGATACTGGTGGGCAGCGGACTCGGCGGAGCTTCCGGCAGTACTTCCCAAGTGACAGCGACCATCGGCGGCGTCAACGCTACTGTAGCTTACGCCGGCGCTGAGGGCACTTACCCTGGAGCCGACCAATACAATGTGCTGATTCCGCCGTCGCTTGCGGGGAAAGGCCAGGTGGATGTGGTGGTGACCGCCGCCGGTTTGCCTTCCAACACAGTTACCATCACACTCCAATGAAGACGCTGACTCTGTGTCGGCTCACGGCCCTTTTCTGCCCGACGACGATGTTTTGGGTCACTACGCTATTTTGGGTCACTACTCTGTGCCGCGCTCAAGGCCCGGAGCTGCGTTCCTGGGTGATGACTACATCCACGAACGCAGCCATACGGGCGATTGCGCCCGATGTGCACACGGTTCGTTCCGACGAGCGCTTTATCTATGTGGAATCGGCCGGCCTGTCGCTGCACTCCTTTGGGCCGCTCGAAGCCAACCAGTACGACCCGCCGCTTGGACCGCGCGCCTTTTCATTCCGGATTCCGCGTTACCCCAGGCCGGCAGCCGTGCATTTGAGCGCACCGCTGGGAATCATCGGCGTGTTAGCGACCGGAGTCCCCATCTACAATCCCATCGGCGCAGCCTCTTACCGCGATCGGAACATCTGGCATCGGGACGCGGTAGCGGCATCGGCCAAAGTGTCCGCGCTGCTGCCGGCGCTGACGGCGGCGACCGGCCGCCATTCTCCCATCATCGGGTTCGCGCTTGACGGATATCCCATTTACGGGCCTTTCGGCTGGGACGCGGCAGGCAATGTCCGGCGCATGAAATCGAGCTATCGCCTGCGGCCGATCTCGCGCCGCGCCGCCTTGCCTGACGGTACAACCCTCACTCCCGCTCAGGAGGGTCCCGGCGCAGGCCCCGATTTTCCACCCGGCGCCTTCGCGGAGGATTATGAATTCGTAAACGGCAGCGGCGACCTGGATGAGTTCAACGGCAGGTTCGCGAAAACCCCCGAATATCCCCAAGGCACATACGCCTATTTCCTGGCGACTACAGATGGTGGCGCGATCGCGTGGCCTTATCTGATTGGCCCACGCTACTTCGGCGAAGCACCGGTGGAGACACCCGCCCGCATCGAGGTGCAACATCAAGGCAGGATCGATCTCTTGACGGACCGTGCTCGAATCCAAACAGACGAACCAGTTCACCTGACGCTGGTGTTTCACGATTCGCAGGGACGCGCCGTTCGTTTCCTCGAGAAGGTTCACCAGCAGCCGGTTCATCTCATCGTGGTATCGAAAGACCTCGCCGAGTTCGATCATATACACCCTGAACCCGTTCCGGGCGACGCGTTCTCGGTGACTCATACGTTCACCCGGGCGGGAGAATATTGGCTCTATGCCGATTACACTGCGCCCGGCGAGCCGCCGTCCGTAGCGCGGTTCTCTGTCGCCGTGACAGGTGGGCCGCGCAAGCCTGTGATGTTGCATATCGACACCGAATATACAAAAACCGTCGAAGGGATTCAGGTTGCCTTCACGGCGCCGCAGCGACTCGATGCCGGTCGCGACCTGCCGTTGGCCTTCACTCTGACGGACGCCGCGAATCACCAGCCGATAGCCGATCTGGACCCATGGCTGGGCGCGTGGGGCACATAATGATCGTCGGCGGGAATGG
>JBEKNN010000126.1:0-25159 GCA_049522755.1 Bryobacteraceae bacterium
CGTAATCTGGTGCGGCGCCGGATTCCTGGCGGTGGTCGCGCTGTTTTTCCGCCTCATCGCCTATCGCGGCCCGGAGACATTCCGGCGGCGCACGCTGGTGGGCATCCTGCTGTTAGGCGTCACCGGCCTGGGTATTCTGCCCACCGCATTCTATTGGTTGACGTATTCGACGAGACTAACCGGGGCTATCCCGCCCTCGGTGGAGTTTTGGAACGAGCAAGTGGACGGCTTCACTTTCACGGCGCTGTGGCAGGCCCATTCTCTGGCGGCGCTGATTGCGTGCCTGATGGCTTTGCTGCTCTTGTGGGAGGCGCCTCGCTACACCGGCGCGCGCCGGTGGAAATATGCGGCGGTGGCTGGAATCGCGGTGGCTTCGTCCGTGGGCACATCGGTCTACATCGCGTTCGTATTCGGAGCTTTTCTGCTGCTGTGGACGGTGGTCGCGGTTGCCAAGAAATGGCGCGCTGAGACGGCGGTTCTGTTCGCCGCGGGCGGTCTCTGTGTAGTGTTGGCGCTGCCATATCTGGCGAGCCTGACTGGCGGCGCCGGCGCCGGCGCAGGCGGGTTCCCAATCGCATTCCGCGTGCGCCGTTTCTTCCCGGTGGATGTCATACTTGCCGCGCAGGGGCGCGACCAGTCGTGGCGCCTGGCCTTGGTCGACGGTGGGATGCTGCCGCTGAATTACCTGCTCGAGCTGGGGTTTTTCCTGGCTGCGGGCCTGCTCTGGTGGCAGCGCCGCCGTGCGCGCCGTGAGCCTCTAACCTGCGAGGAATTGGCGATCGCGTTAATGATCGCCACCAGCGTCGTGATATGTAGCTGCCTGTGTTCCACCGTCATCGATAACAACGATTTGGGATGGCGCGGGTTCCTGGTGGCGCAGTTCGGGCTGTTGCTCTGGGCGGTGGATGTTCTCACCGACCGGCGCTACAAACGCAGCGTGGCGTTGGCCGTGATGCTTGCGCTCGGCGCCGCCGGAACGGTGTGCGACATTTTCATATTCCGCCTCTATCCGGTGGTGGCAGATCGAGGCGGGCTGCCTGAATTGGATTGGATGTCGCCAGACCGTAAGCTGGGCGAGCGGAACTACGCGGTTCGTGAAGCCTACGAGTGGGCGGACAAACACACGCCCGCCGGGGCCATCGTGCAATTCAGCCCGCACACTTTCTATCAGGACACGACCGGGTTCCTCTACTCCAACCGGCAGATCGCCGCGGCCGGTCCTGGGTGCCTCGCGGGGTTTGGCGGCGATGCATCGCTCTGCGCTCCCCTTGTGGCCGCCGCAGATTTGTTATTTCCCGAACGCGGCCAGCCCGTGCCCGAGAGTTCCGCGGCCTGCGAGAGCCTCGGGGCCGATGTCCTGATTGTCAAGGATACGGACTTCGTATGGTCGGTCCACGATAGCTGGGTATGGCGGGAAAAGCCGCTCTACGCGAATCGGCTGGTACGGGTGTTTGGGTGCCGGAAACTCATGGAGCAGACCGCCGCTCGCTAAATGGCGTTGGCGCCGCGGACAGTCCGGAACATGCCGGATCGCTTCCAGCACGATCCGACGACGCGCCTGCAGCCGGCTTCGAATCAAGGAGCTCCGCGCGATATAGCACGGCGATTCCATCACACGAGTGTTACCCTTGAATCCGGTGAAAACCAATGTCGCTATCGCCTTCCTGGTAATTGTCGCCATCCTGGGGCATGTCGCCGCGTGGCGGGCGCGCCCCCCGGTCGCCGCGTGCGGCACGGATTTCCCTGTGTTCTATGCAGGCGCGAAGCTACTCGGGACTCCGCAGTTATACTCCCCGCAGGCGGTTCAGGCCATCATGCTGAAAGAAGTCGGGTGTACCGGGCCGGCGTCCGCGTTCATCCGGCTGCCGTACTTTGCGGCGCTGGTTTGGCCCCTGACGTTGTTTCCGCTGACAGTTGCCTTCGCGATATGGCGCGTCGCACTGGTGGCAGCCGAGATCGGCTTCGTCGCCAGCTTTGGACGCCACTGGAAATGGGCGCTGCTCGCCTGTGCATGGTCACACGCGCTCGCGTGGGACTTCGATAACGGGCAGGATAGTTCTTTCCTGCTTCTCTGGATCGCAGCTGCCGCGGCCCTCATGTCACGACGCCGCGACTTCACCGCCGGTCTCTGCATTTCGCTCTGCGCCGCCAAATTCCATCTGATGATTCTGCTTCCCCTGCTGCTGATCGCGCGTGACTTGCGGCGCGTGACGGCCGGAGCTATCGCCGGCGGCACGGTCTTGCTCGCGGCTTCGTTCGCGGTTGCAGGGTGGAGTTGGCCCAGACAATTCGTCGCGGCGATTGCGAGCCCTGATATCGATCCCTATCCCACCATGGAGCACAACCTGCGCGGAACCCTTGCAGGGCGGCTGCCGCTCGAGATTATCCTCGGAATCACCGTCGCCGCGACGGTATGGTACATCTGCCGCCGCGCTCCGCTGCCGGTTGCGCTTAGTTCCGTCGTGGCCGGTGGAGTCCTGGTCGGTCATCACCTCACGGTGTCGGATTCCGCGTTGCTGCTCTTCCCCTGCCTCATCCTGGCTCTGGAGTGCCTGTCCTGGGCGATCCGCATCTGGGCTATTCTGCTCATTTCTCCTCTGGCCAGCGCGCAATACGGCATACCCGCGCTCGATCACCTGCAGGATATCGCTCTGCTCGGCCTGGTCTATTTCCTGGGTTGGTGTGCTTTACGTCCGGAACGGTTCCGCTTCCGAAACACTTCCGCAACGCTTGTCGACGCCTCCCGCTAGCTTTGTTAAGTTACGCGCCACCGATGGCCGCTTTGACTCTTGACCGTTTGCAGTTCCCGCTGCAGAAATGGTACAGCTCAAATGTGCGGCTCTACCTTGGATTGCTGGCTCTATCCACTGCGTGTGCGTGGCAGGATGGCGGGCAGGAGTTCACCCATTTCAGCCAGGTGATGGGCGCCGAGCGCGTCTACCGCGTCTACTTGCCGCAGGGATATGCGGGATCGCAGAAGCGCTACGCGGTGGTCTATTGGCTGCACGGGTACGAACAAGCGAGCGTCCGCGAAGAACACACCAAAGAGTTCGAAAAGTTTGTCGCGGCGCATGACGCGATTGTAGTGGACTTCGGGCCGGTGGAAACCACAGGCGAGTTTCCGCTCTACTTTCCCGAGTTGGTGGAGCGCGTCGATCAAACGCTGCGCACCGTTCCCGACCGCGATCATCGCGCCATAACCGGCTATTCGACGGGCGGCTTCCTGGCCCTGTGGACCGCGGCCAAATTTCCCGACTTGGTCGCCAGCGCGTCCGGGCTTGCCGCCCCCAGAGAGGCGCCAGTGGGGCCAAAGGGATTCGAGGTGGATTGCAACCTTGACGATCTGGACTACGCCGGTGTGAGCCGCGCCTGGCCGCTGAATGCCGCCGAGGCGCTCAATTTCCATGTGGGCGCATTTGCGGCGCCGGCGCCGAAGCCGGTCGTGTTCAGCTATGCCGATCCGTATCCGAATTTTTCCGCGTGGGGATGGGAAGCGGCGTCCAATCGCCGGCAGCCTGGCTTCACCGTGCTCGACGGCGTCTCAAGCAGGGGATTCCACTCGTCGGTGCGCGAATGGCTTCCAGGCGGCGCGGCGCTCGCGAATGTGAAGCTCTCGATCGAGACTCCGCCACGCATGTATCCGCCGGGCAGCGCGCATCCGGTGACTTACATTCATCTGCCCGACGGTAAAGTGCGCCGCTCGGTGCAGAAGGCCGATGCGCAGGGGCGGTTGAGTTTTGACCTGGATGGCGGCGAATACTTGGTGGGCATTTCGGCGGAGCCTGCGGTCGTGGTGTCGGGCTATGAGCTGACGGATGCCGCGTGGGCTACGGCCGGGCAGCCCGTGAAACTGCGTGTACGATTCTGGAACGTGGGCGCGGCGCGCTCGGGTACGCTGCCCATCGAGTGGAACAGCCCGAACGCTGGAGTGAAGTTCGAAAACGCGTCGAGCCGCCTGTATGGATTGGGTCCGGGCGAATCGGTGACGCTGCCGGTGACGTTTACCGCGGATGCGCCGGCGGCCGTCCGGATTGTTGCGGTGGAGGGAGCGAACCGCCTGCCGGTGGACGTGCCGATTTTCCCGCCAGCCGGTCCGGCGAAGAATTTCCTGATCGCCGATGGCCGGCCGCTGGAAGCTTTTCAACACGGCACGCAGAAGACCGACGTGATGCTGGGCGAAGGTAACGGCGACGGCTTCGCCGCTCCCGGCGAGAGTTTTGCGATTCTGCTGCCGGATGGCGATTCGTTTCGCGTGGCTGAGCTGTTTACCAACGATGCGTGCGTGGATAATACGCTGCGGCTGAACGATGCGGGTGCGCGCTATTCGGTGCCGCGGATTCTTCCCGAGTGCGAGCCGGGGCATCGGGTTCAGATGCTGGCGCGCGTTGAGATGCCCGACCATACCACGCGTTACTCAGCTATCGACTTTCCAGTGTGGTATCGAAATGGCGAGAAGAAGTGAGGCACAGGCTGCTAACATATAATGGCGGCGGTTCTGTAACCAATGATCAAGTCTTCGACAGTCTGCTTATTCGTTTTCGGGCTGAGTGGCGCTTTAGCTCAAACTCCACCCGCCGACAGCGGCTTCGTCCTGCAGGGCGGCACGGTGCACACGATTGACGGACCGGTGATCGAAAACGGCTCGGTGCTGGTGCGCAACGGCAAAATCGTCGGCGTTGGCAAGAACCTTACCGCGCCGCCGGGATTCAAGGTCATCGACGTTCGCGGGCAACAGGTCTATCCGGGAATGATTGACGCCGCTTCGATGATCGGCTTGGAAAAAACATCCTCGTCGGAAGCTTCGGACGCCAAAGAGATGGGGCTGTTCAACCCGCAGCTTCACGCGGAAACCGCGCTGAACCCATCGAGCGAAGAGATTCCGATGTCGCGCGCGAATGGAGTCACCAGCGCGATTGAAATGCCGGAAGGCGACCTGATCTCGGGGCAGATGTCGTTAGTGCACCTGGACGGGTCGCCCAACGACGCCATAACCGTGGTCCCGACCACTGCCATTCACCTGCAGTTTCCCGCGATTGTTACCCTGCCGTTGAAGCCTCACGAGCCGGATGGCGACGACGACGAACCGGGAACGGCCGCTGAGCTTGTGCCTCTATCCTTCTCCGAAGCGAAGGTTGACCACGACGAGAAGATGGAGCAGCTCAACCAGTTCTTTGAGGATGCCCGCCACTATCAACTGGCGAAACTTGCAAAGGCTCCTGGTTTCCAAACCGACTTGCGATTCGAAGCCATGCTGCCCGTGCTGGCGCGGACGACGCCGATGTTTGTGACGGCGGTGCGCGAGCGCGAGATTCGCGAAGCGATCGAGTTCGCCGACAAGCAAAACATCAAGATTATTCTGGCCGACGCGTATGAGTCCTATAAGGTTCTGCCGCTGATCAAATCGCACGATATTCCGGTGGTGTTGGGGCCGGTTTTGCAACTGCCGCTCGACCGGGACGATGCGTACGACCAGTCCTTCACGATTCCGGAGGAGCTATACAAGGCCGGCATCAAGTTTTGCATTGGTACGTTCAGCTCGAAGCAGACCCGCAATCTTCCATATCAGGCGGCGGCGGGGGTTCCGTTCGGACTGCCGAAGGACGAGGCATACCGGGCCGTCTCACTCAGCGCCGCCGAGATATTCGGGGTGAGCAGCCGGATGGGATCCGTCACGGAAGGGAAAACGGCGGACCTGATTGTTTCCGACGGAGATCCGCTGGAGCCGGGCACTCACGTGAAGATGGTGTTCATCGACGGCAAAGCGGTGACTGTGGATACGCGGCAAAAAGAGATCTACGAAAAGTATAAGACGCAGAAGTAAGTCGTTGCACTTGGCAGGCGGAAGCGCCTGCCCCACAACAACGCAAGCCCCTGCGCACCGATGTGGGACAGACGCTTTCGTCTGTTAACCCCGCGATCTCGGCGATCGCCCCAAATCGGTTAATAAGCGCCCTTCCGCCTCGGCGTTGCGCGTTCCATCCACAGCCGCGAATATAATTGGAAGCCGTGGACCCCATCGAAGAATCGTTTCACGTTCGTCGCGCGATTCCAGCAGACGTCCCTGCAATAGAAGCGCTGATCGGCTTGTCAGTGCGCGCACTCCAGACGCAGGACTACTCGCAAACTCAGATCGAAGGCGCTCTCGGTACGGTTTTCGGCGTCGACAGCCAGCTAATTGCGGACGGGACCTATTTCGTTCTCGAAGCCGTGTCCGGCCACGGGAACGCAGCCATGGTCGGCTGCGGAGGTTGGAGCAAGCGCAAGACTCTCTTCCGCGGCGATCGCGCATCCGGACGCGAGGATGGTTTGCTGGACCCGCTTCGGGACTCCGCCAAGATCCGCGCTCTCTTTGTACATCCGGACTGGGCCCGGCACGGCATCGGCAGCAAGATCCTGGCGGCATGTGAAAACGCCGCCATCGAGGCGGGCTTCAAGAGCTTCGAGCTGGGCGCTACCCTGACCGGGGAACGCCTGTTTAGGGCGCGGGGTTATGAGGCGATCGACCGCATGGAAGCGCCGCTCGGCAACGGCGCATCGCTTCCAATTATCCGCATGTCGAAGAGCGGCTCGAATGCGGTCGGGCGTTGATACGTTTGCCGCGACCGTGCGACTCGGGCTAAGGTTATTCCGGCATTCCGCCGATGTTTCCAGTGGATGCCGCCGGAAGACCTCTACCAACTCGAGATTCAGCTTCATCGCTTCAACAAGCTGTTGGCCGAAGTGATGCGCGGGGCCATCACGCGCAATTCCTTCCAGCCATGGGAAGTGGAAATCCTCCTGGATATGGAGCAATGCCAGATCGATCGGCGGCGGCGGCTGGAGATCTTGCGGCAATATCAGCGAGCGGTGGGGAAGCAGATGGAGCGGGGTTCCGGCCCGCCGATGAAGCTTTCGGAGTTTTTGATACAGCGCGCCCAGCGCCACGAAGCCAAGGCGCCGCATGGCTCCAGCAATGGCTCCAGTGTGGATTCGGAGCAAGCAGACCAATCGGAAATATAATGGTTCCGCATGTCCACTCTCACCGACGCCTACATTCAACAGAACCGTCCGCGTCTGCTCGATGAACTGAAGGACTTCATTCGCATCCCCAGCATCAGCACGCTTCCCGAACACAAACCGGACGTGGAGCGCGCCGCGCGCTTCGTCTCCGATAGCCTGCAACGCGCCAGGATGGAGAATATCGAGATCGTCCCCACCGCCGGGCATCCGCTGGTCTACGCCGATTGGCTGCACGCGCCCGGTAAGCCCACAGTGCTGTGCTACGGCCACTATGACGTGCAGCCGGCCGACCCACTGGAGCTGTGGATTACGCCCGCGTTCGAGCCTACCGAACGCAACGGCAACCTTTACGCGCGCGGCGCGGTGGACGACAAAGGCCAGATGTATATGCACATCAAGGCCATTGAGGCGCTGCGCGCAGTGAACGGAACGCTGCCGCTCAATGTCAGGTTTCTGATCGAAGGCGAGGAGGAAGTGGGCGGCGCTTCGATCGCGAAATACGTGGCGCAGAATCCCGCCAAATTGAAAGCCGACGTCGCTCTGGTGTCGGACACCGCCATGTACGCCGAAGGCATGCCGACTCTGTGCATCGGGCTGCGCGGATTGATTTACATGGAAGTGGAAGCGACCGGTCCGGCGCGCGATTTGCATTCCGGCCTGTACGGCGGCGCGGCGCCGAACGCAGTGTATGGATTGATCGAGCTGCTTGCGAAGGCGAAAGATGCCGACGGCGCGATTCAGATCCCGGGCATCTACGACGGCGTGGAAGAGCCGGCCGCGGCGGAGATCGAAAGCTGGAAGCGGCTGCGGTTCGACGAGCGCGAGTTTCTGGAAAAGGAGGTGGGCTCGACAGCTCTCACGGGCGAGCCGGACCGGACGGTGCTGGAGCGTGTGTGGTCGCGCCCCACATTCGAGGTCCACGGCATCGCGGGCGGCTTCACGGCTGCTGGCGCGAAAACTGTGATTCCGGCGAAGGCCACGGCGAAGGTGAGCATCCGCCTGGTCCCCCGGCAGGACCCGGACGCCGTGATCGCCGCGTTTCGCGCGTGGGTGAAGCAGAACGTGCCGAAGGGCATTCAGGCAGAGGTGCGCGTACTGAGCGCGTCACCGGGGCTGGTGGTGAATCCGGAACATCCGGCGATTGAGGTGGCGGCGCGGGCGTTTGGCGAGGTGTTCGGCAAGCAGACGGTGTTCATTCGCTCGGGCGGGTCGATTCCCATTGTTGGAGACTTTGCGAACCACCTGAAGATTCCCACTATCCTGATGGGTTTTGGATTGCCGGACGATGGACTGCATTCGCCCAACGAGAAGTACAGAATTGAGAATTACTACCTGGGGATCATGACGGTGGCGCACTTCCTGGAGTTGTATGGGGGGTAGGAGTTTCTTCGACGCTGAGACGCTGAGAAACTTGAAGGGTATGAAGAGGGGTTCCTACTCTGCGTTTTCCTCTGCGTCTCTGCGTCACCTATACTACTAACCCCGAGATCCTTTTATTCCCGCGAGGCTTTTCTCATCCAGCCTTAGAGATCGACGCTCTACCCAGGTTGTTCCACTTGGTCCCCTGTTCGATGCGGGCCGGCAATTCCTTCAGAGTGTGCTGTCGTTGACGTTGGCCAGCGCGTCGCAGCCATGTGGATCCGAAACAGGGGAGGCATCGCACACCGAACCACTCGCCCGCGGAATCTTTTGCGGTCACTGTGTCTTACCTTACCCGCCACTTGGAATTCAATCGCCAATGTTAGTACGGTCTAGCCTGTCCGCAAAACTGATTCTGAACGACTTAGGCCACTATTGGGTTCGTTCCGTAAGAGGCATGGGCTATACCAGCCCCCGTACTCAAGCCGGCCGGCTAAGCTCCCCGCATGCCCTGTATCGGCGTTCAGATTGCTATACTTAACACGGCTTGCAAGCCGCCTATGTTCAGGGAAATGAGACGTTATCTAGGAAATAGCTGGCTCCCGGTGGGGCTCTGCTTTCTAATTTTTTTGGATGGCATGCCCCCGGCGGCGTTCGCGCAGAATCTCCCCACGCGGATTAACATTGTCGTGGTGGCAGGCGAAGGCGCCTCCACGCCTGTCCGTCGGCGAGTGACGCAAGACCCCGCGGTCAGGGTCGAAGATGACGATCAGCAACCCGTGGCTGGGGTCACTGTGGTTTTTGCCCTCCCGATCTCCGGGACCAGTGGCGAGTTCGTGAACGGCGCCAAAACCCTGGCGGTGGTGACCGATAAGGCTGGTGTGGCGACGGCCCGTGGACTCAAGACCAATGAGATACCCGGCACGCTGCAAATTTATGTAAATGCATCCCTTAACGGCCTGCGTGCGCGCGCCTTGATCAACCAGATCGTGGAGGGCGTGCCCGGCGCGCCGATCCCGACTCAGCATCCAGCTAAATCCAGCAACACATGGAAATGGGTGCTCCTCGGAATCGCGGTTGCCGGCGGCGCCGCTGCTGGAGTCTACTTCGGAACGCATTCTTCTTCTTCCAATCCGCCCGTAACTATCGGCACGGGAACGGTTGTATTCGGGAGTCCTCAATAAATCATGTCTCGTTGTTATCTCGTGCAAGTTCCAATCGCACTTCTGGTCGACATCCGCGTTCGCATCGCGCCTGCCGTTGTTGAGGAGCGTGTTGAGGAGCGTGTTGACGAGCGTGTTGAGGAGCGTCTATGAGCAAACGGCTTCCAACTCCGACCCTTGCCTCCGCCACGGCATTCGTCGCGGCATTCGTCGCGGCATTCGTCGCAGCTACGCCCGCCTATAGCCAGGTGCAGGTTGTGGTAACCGCGGGCGGCGTCAGTACAACCATTGCTCAGAACGGTTCCCAGACTCTGACATCCCCCGCCGTCGGTCAGGCGGTCTTCGCCAATGTGTCGGTTACTTACACTGGAACGGCCACCGCAACCATCACCAGCGTTTCGCTTACCGGAACGTCTCAAATGACGTTGTTGCAGTCGACCACGCTCCCCGCTACCCTAAGCCCGAACGGCAGTATTGGTTTCTCGGTTCAATATCTTCCCACTTCAGGCGCCGCCGTCACCGGCCAGGTTGTCATCGCTTACACCGTGGGCGGGACGGCCTTTACCTTCCCATTTGTGCTGAACGGCGTCACGCCGAACTTCACATTCAGCTATTCCCTCCCGTCGACCGGCGCCACTACTCTGATCGCCGGCGGAGCCATCGCCTTTCCGTCGACCACGGTGGGAACATCCGTCACCGCAGTCGTGACCGTTACGAATGCCGGATCGGCCACCAGTACGCTGCAGACCGTGGCATCGAGCGGTTCCAGCTTTCTAGTCACAGGTTCTCCAGCGCCCATCCAATTGGCCGCAGGCCAGCAGACGTCCTTCAATGTCGTCTTTACTGCGCAGACGTCCGGCGCCGCGCAGGGATCGCTGGTCTTGGGGTTCACCAACAGCAGCGCATCATTCACCCTCACGGGGACTGGAGCTTCGCCGAGCTTTACCGTCACCTACACGCTGTCCGACGGTAACGTCCACCCGCTCCTCAACGGGTCCGCCATAAACTTCCCCTCGGTGGATATCAACGGAACAACTACCGCCGTCATCAATATCCTCAACCAGGGCACGGGCGCCGGCTCCGTCACGGGGATTTCGGTTAGCGGCGCCGGCTTTCGAGGCGCCTTGGAGCCAGCCCTGCCAGCCACAGTGGCCGCGGGCGCAGGCGTGGGTTTCCAAATCATTTTCAATCCCACGCAGGCGGGGTCCTTTACCGGAACGTTTAGCATCACTCTTGGCGGCAACACCATTTCCGGCACGCTCGCGGGGACAACCGCCTCGCCTAACTTCTCGCTGTCGTATGTGGATCCGACAACGAACAACGTCGTCGCATTGCCAAATGGGGGCACGCTTACATTCCCCGCTACTCTGGTGAACGCCAGCGCCAGCATCAAGTTGACCGTAGCCAACAGCGGCCTCGGGACCGGTTTTCTCAACTCGATCGCCTTGGGGGGCGCATCGCCGTCCGTCTTTCAGATTCTGAATCAGCCTTCCCTGCCGGCTTCCGTACCTCCGGCCGGGACGGTCGGTTTCAGCGTCGGTTTCAGCCCTCTGCAGCAAGGGACATTCCCGGCCACGTTGGTCGTCAATTTGAGTGGACAGACGTTTACGATCACCCTCACGGCGCAGGGCACCGGGCCGCAATACACTTACACATGGACCAGTACCACCGGAGCGACTACGGTCTCTCCCGGCGGCACCATCGCCATCGGGAATACTGCTGTCGGTCAAACGTCCAGCGTAACTGTCTCGGTCTTGAATAACGGAACCGGCAACGGACAGGTCTCCGTCCTCTCAGTGACTGGCCAGGGTCTCTCCATTGCCAACGGACCCGCCGTCCCGTTCACGCTTGTTCCCGCCGCATCGCAGAGCTTTACAATCAACTTCGCGCCCACGCAGCCTGGTCCCGTCAACGGGACGCTAACTATTGGGAGCAATACCTTCAATGTCACGGCTACGGGCTCCGGTTCGCTTTTGACTTACTCGTATACCAATTCGGCATCCACCATATCGGTGCTTGCGGGCGGAGTTGTCATCTTCCAACCCACGGCTGTCGAAAGCCAGTCGAGTGTGAGCTTCTCGATTCAGAACACCGGCACGGTTAGCGCGGCGATTTCCAGCATCAACCTGGGGGCGGCGAGTGCTGTGTTCACACTTCCGCAACCGCCCGCTCTGCCGACTAATCTGACTCCCGGCGCCACGATTACTTTCACAGTGAACTTCGTCCCCAACGCGCTTGGAACCTTGACGGCCAGCTTGCTGGTCAACAACGTCACATTCACTCTGTCCGGCACGGGCACGCAGCCGGCAGCCTTGCCGGCCTATCAGTTCCAGGGGCCATCCGGCACACAGGCGCCGGACCAGCAGCCGGCAATCGGGCTGACTCTCGCCGCGCCCTACCCGCTGGCTTTGCAAGGCTCGCTGACACTGACCTTCACCTCCGCCGTGTTCACGGACGACCCCACCATCCAATTCGCCTCTGGGGGACGCACGGTCGCTTTTACCATCCCCGCCAATACCACGCAGGCTCTGTTTACCAGCGGCGCAACCTCGATACCCATGCAGACCGGCACCACCGCCGGCACGATTTTGATCACGCCTTCGTTCGCCACCCAGAACGGCTTCGCCCTGACGCCATCATCGCCCACCTCTCTGACATTGACGGTTCCCTCGTCCGTAGCGCAGCTAACCAGTGAGAGCGTGACAGCCGAGACACTAAGCACCTTTACGGTATTGCTCAGCGGATTCTCCACCACCCATGCCTTGACGCAATTGAACATTCAGATCACCCCGAAGCAGGGCGCCACTTTTTCCGCAAGCAGCCTGACGATCAACGTGAGTTCGGCATCCTCAGCGTGGTATCAGAGCACCGCGTCGACGCCGTCCGGCGGGGCGTTCCTGATTGAGATTCCCTTCGTCTTGTCGAACGGCAGCACCACCGACGATCTGGTTCACATGCTGCAATCGTTGAGCATTACCGCGACCAACGGCGTTGGCGTTTCGAGCTCGATATCGGTGCCGATTCCGTAGGAGAAATCCCGAGGATGGCGTGCGGAAGGGCGGCCCGCGCGGATCTGACCGGAGCCGCATCGACGCCTGTTTTTTTCGTGGTTTTTCAGACGGCGCTTGAATTGACCGCGCGGCTGGCATAGACTGATTGGGCTAGGCAAAATCTCAGGAGCGTAGCCATGTACAATAATCTATCGACAGCCGTTGTCCTCGCCGCCGCAATTGGTTTGGCGGCCTGTTCTTCCGATACCACGAACACAACCGGTACAAAGACCGATGCGGAAACTGCCGCGAAGCAGGTTCCCGCCGGACCTCCCCAACCGATCGCCGCCAAGGCCGCTTTCTGGGAAATGTATACGCCGGCGCACGCCTGGGCCGCCGACCTGGTTGCCATCAGCCTGAAGAGCGGCGAAGTTGCCGGGGTGAAAAATGCGGATGGAAAAGCCGGCGTCTGGACCGCCGTTTTCGGTTCTCCGTCCCAAAGCGCGGCCCGCACTTATGTCTATTCGGTCGCCGATCAGTTGCCGGACATCACCAAGGGCGTCAAGGCGAATCTTGCCGAAGCCTGGCGGGGTCCCACGGCTGCGGTCATGCCATTTCAGACCGGCGATTTCAAGATTGATTCCGAGGCGGCGTACAAAGCGGCGGCGGCCAAGGCCGCGGACTGGCTCAAGGAGAAAGACAATGCTCAGAAGCCTGTTTCCCTCTCCCTGGGCGCGGCATCGCGCTTTCCTGCCCCCGTCTGGGTCATACTCTTTGGCACGTCTAAATTGGGCTTCCTCACTGTGGTCAATGCATCCACCGGAGACATTATCTCGAAATAGCGGGCAGTGAAGCCGCCCTCGTGCGGCGCGGGCTATTCAACAGTTGCGTCCGCCAGGAACAACACCGCGCGCGGCCTCGGGCTCATAGATCCGAAGGAGAGCCTGCCGCATACTGTAACTACGGCTCTGGCCACCAGCGGGGTAGTCTGGCCGTCTTTCAGCCGGACATCGATCGCCTCGCCGGCATGCAGGTGGGGCGGATCGAGCCAGTCGCCCGGATCCGGCACCAGCAAGAAGTGCGCCACCTTCCGCTGCGCATTGCCTGGGTCAACCGGAAGCATGTATCCGGCAATCTGGACCTCCGGCCCGAACCAGCCGGGCCGGGCCGCGGCCGGGTTCACCGACCCGGAAAGCAGGCTGCCCAAGCTCTGCCAATCCACCACCTCGATGCCGGGTCTGACTACCTTTGGCCTTACCGCCCAGAGATCGGGACGGCTGCTCAGCATCGCGAGCAACACCGGCCCCAAGACGGCGCACGTCATGAACAGCGCTATCGCCGCGAACACGAGCCGTTGCTCCCGCTGGCTGGTTTTCGATACCGTTCCACGCGCCTGCATAGCGGCTCCAAGCCAAAACTTAGAAGTGGAAAGCGATGGTCGCGGACACCGTGCGCGGCGAAACGTAATGCGTTCCACTAAAGGTGGAGAGGAAGTTGTAAAGCGCCTCCGTGTTCGTCACGTTCACAACCGTCACACGTGCGCTCCACTTTTTCTTCTCGCCGTGAAACAGGTTGTCGTCTCCCAGGGAAAGGTCGAAAAGATTGCGGGATGCGATACGCGGCGGATTGTGGTCGTCGTTCTCCGTGCCGGCCGCGGGAATCGAGAGGTATATGGATCCGTATTGCGACGCCGGGCAGAGACCGTTCGGGCTGATGGGAGTAGTGGGAGTGGCATGCACGCTGCCGCAAAAGAGGCCCGCCTCGAACTGCTGGTCCGGCGTCAATTCGGAAACGTCCACTACGCTGGCGGTCCCGTTCGGCCCATTCACGCACTGGCCTCCCGCGCATGGCACCGCGCCGGCCACCTGTCCGCTATCGTAGCGCCAGGTGAAGCCGAGCCACGGCCCGTCTCTCCACGGCTGGTATTGCGCATGCGTGGTCTGGTTGAATTTCTCGTCATGGTCGATACGGAAAACCGAACTGCCCCCGGGGACAGCGCCGATTCCACTGACCTGCGGAGTGAAGAAGCGCGCCGCCACGCTGGAGAAAACCGTATACGCCGTAAATCCGTGGTAGTTCGGAACCGTGGCGCGGACCGCATAGCCGGGAATCTTCGAGCTGATCCACTCGATGGGAAACGTGATCGGCGTGTTGCCCAACACGCTGAAATCGAAAGCCCGGTGCGTGTACTTCCAGATGTATTCGCCGTCCACCACCAGGAACCGTCCGAAAGCCTGCTGGATGCCTGCGTGGAACTCATTGCGCCAGCCGGGACCCTCCGGTCCCTTGGATACGCAAGGAGCGCTGCTCAAAGATTCCAGCGCATTGATCACCGGATCGCTGCACCCTGTGCTCGCCAGCACCAGGTTCTCGTTGAACGGCGTCTCCATGGTGCGCGCGTAGGATGCCCTTATTACGGTGCTGGTTTTTTTGATGTCGTAAGCCAGACCCACGCGTGGCTGTATCTGCGCGGAGTAGGCGAGCCCGTTGTATACATCCTCGCGGAGCCCCAGGCTGATGCTCCAATTCTTGATGGTCAGGGTGTCCTGAATGTAGAGAGCCAGTTCCTTGATGTCGGCATGGCCATAAAAGTTGTACAGGCCGCTGGTGGAGTTCGGGCAACCGTCGGAGCCCGGGAGCGTCGCCGTCCGGGTCAGATCGTAACAACCGAGAAGCGGTATGAATGCCGGATTCGCTTGCAGTGAACCGGTGCAGCCCGCCGGATTGGTCAGTGACGGAGACGTGTCCGGACTTCCGTTGGCGAGCAGGCAGGGAGCGTTCAACGCCGGGTCGACAATCCCTAAAGCGTCCTTTTCCGTGATAAACGTGTGCTGGTAGGTAATGCCGGCCTTCAAATTGTGAATGCCCTTCACGTAGGCCACGTTGGTGCGTCCGCCGGCATTCGTCAGGCTGCGATGCTGACCGATGGTCTGAAGCTGTAGATCGGGCGTGTAGTCGGCAAAGGGGTCGCGGCTGGGATAGTAATTGAACTGATCCTGCCGGACGTAGCCGCCGAAGGTGAATACGATGTTCGATCCAATCAAGCGCGTCCATGCGGGCGCAACGTTCACGGACTGAATTTTCGCGCGCTGGTCCTCGGAGCCGACTAGCTGTCCATTGGGGCCGATGCCGCCGTTATTGACCGTCAGCCCGTTCCACGCGGTCGCGTTCTGCGCGTCGAACGAGTTTGGAACCTGAAACCACGAGCGCGTAAAGGCGAGGTTGAGGTTGACGCTGTCCTTCGGAGAAAGCTTGAGGTCGACGCGGTCGAACACGTTCTCTTCGTTGCCGTGATCGTGCATTACGGTGAACTCGGGCCCGTCGAGAAACCGGCCGGTGTTAGTCCCGCTGATCGAAATGAAGTTGCCCCAGGCCTTGCCGCCATCCACCAGATCGAACCCTCCGCTGGAAGTGCCGAAGCTGCCGTAGGATGTTGTCACGTCGCCGTGCGGCTCGGTCACGCCGAGTCCCGACCGTGTAGTGACTACCATCACCACGCTGGTCTTGCCGCCATATTCGGCCGGAGGAGCTCCCTCGATTACTTCCATGGACTGCACGGCATCGACCGGGAGCTGATTCGAGAATACTTTGCTTTGCTGGTCGGTGATGGGCTGGCCGTCGAGCGAGAAAGAGTTGGAAGCGTGATCGCCCAGTCCATGAAAGAGACCGTTCGAATCGGCGCTGATGCCCGGGGTGGACAATGTCACCAGGGAGCTCAGCGAAGAAGTGGAACCTTCCAGAGGAAGCTTGTCGATCATCAAGCGATCCAGATCCGTGTGGGTGCTGGAGTCGGTTGCCACCAGGTCCCCGGAGCCGGTCACGGTGACGCTGGTTTTCTCAGATCCGACTTTCAGCAGGAACTTCGCCTCGACGGGTACCGGCGAGTGCACGCTCAGATCCAGCTCGCTCCCTTCAAATCCGCCTGAGGTCGCGCTGGCGTGGTAGTTATTGTAGGGAATATTATCGAATTCAAAGTTGCCCTGGGCATCGGTTGAAGTGGACCGGCTATAGTGGGAGACCGGATTCTGAATCTGCACCGCGGCGCCCGGAATGGCGGCGCCAGATTGGTCCTGCACCGATCCGCGAACAGTTCCCGATCCGGCGCTGATCGATTGGGCGCGACCACGGACCGCGCCACTGAGCCAGAGCGCGACGGACACAGCAGTGACCGCAAAGAGTTTCCTCATTAGCTTCCAGTATCGGGAACGTTGTGCGACCGGCCTAAAGCATTCTCATGAGCGGCCACGAAGTTGCCGTGAGCGGGCTGAAAATTGCCACAAGCGGGCTGCTGGTTGTGGGGGCTGGCGGCCCATCGGAAGTGGCGCTCCTCCGCTCCATCCGATCGCGCCACCTGTCCTCAATTTCAGCCCGCTCGCGGCTGAACTATCCCGTCCACAAGTTTTCGCTGAGTGGATTCGCCTCTTTCGAGCTAAACCATCGAAAGGGTGAGCCGGCAAAACGTGAGGACTCTGGTAGTAGACGATGAACCGATAGCGCGCGGCGTCCTCCGGGAGGAGCTCGAACTTGTTCCGGCGGTGGAGATCGTTGGCGAAGCTGAGAACGGCAAGGAGGCGGTGCTCAAGATCGCGGAATTGCGGCCCGATCTGGTATTCCTCGATCTCCAGATGCCGGTGATGAGCGGCTTTGAAGTGATCCAGAATATGCGCGGTTTGCCGCCCCCGGTCATCGTCATCGTCACGGCTTTCGACCAGCATGCCATTCAAGCCTTCGAGGCCGGCGCCATCGACTATCTGCTGAAGCCGGTGCATACGGCCCGGCTGACCAAGGCCGTGGAGCGTGCCAAGGCGCTGCTGGGGAAGCCGGTAGAGTTGGCCAATCATCTAGCCAAAATGGCGGCATCCGCCGAAGCGCTGAGCCCGGTCGCGAGCCGCAAAATCATCGGCAGAAGCGGCGAAGAATACCACCTGCTCAATACCAGCGAAGTATTGGCTTTCCAGGCGGAAAGAGAGTTGGTTTGGATTGTTACCGCCCGCCAGCGGCTGCTGGCCACGCAATCGCTGAGCGCGATTGAAGCGCGCTTGCGCGAGCCTCAGTTTCAGCGCGTGCACCGCAACACCATCGTCAACATGGACCACATACGCAAGATGAGCGCTCTCAGCAGTCAGCGTTGGATGATCACATTGAGCAATTCCCTGCAGGTGACCGTGAGCAAACGCCAGGCTCACAACGTGCGCCAGATTCTTAACTGGTAGAGACTCGGCAGGGATGCGGTAGCCTTGTGGCGGTTACCCGATCTTCCGCGAGGCATTTACGGATCTCGTGTCCCGGCGCATGACTATTGCCTTGCCGGCAGCGCCGGCGATTGTCTTCTTCGTCCGTATCGCCGAAGTACCAGCTTCCCTTCCGGCTTTCGGTTTCTAATGCCGTGGACGCGCACAATGGATGATTTACCTTATTCGATTGAGCGCGGTTTTTCGCGTGAGTGACGAAGCGCGTTCACACGAGTGTGAACGCTGCACGCATAAGTGCGTGCGCCACGGGTTACTTGGGAATGCTAACTTTCGCCAGCGGCCAGTTCACATACTTGATACTTTGCCTGCGCCACGTGTAAGTGATGTGGAGACTGCCGTCGCTGCCCTGGATCATCGCCGGATAGGAATACTCGCCCGGTTCCGTTTCCAGCGCGTAAAACGGCGTCCAATGCTCGCCATCGCTGCTTAGCGCCAGGTTGAGCGGCGTGCGCCCTTGCGTGGTGTGGTTGTAGATCATCACGAAACGGCCATCCTTCAGCCGTAACGCATCGATGCCGGAATTCGGATTGGGTAAGTCGAGTGGGCGCGCCTTAGTCCAGGTAATGCCGCCGTCGGCGGAATCGGCTGTGCAGATGCGCCCGATGGTGGAGGTGGACCGCGCATAGAGACGCAGATGTTTGCCCTGAATGGGAACAACCACCGGCTGAATGATGCCGTGAGTCGCGTCTAATGCCGGGCCGCTGACCGCCGGCGATTCGATAGGTCCATGGCGCGTCCAGGTCTTTCCGTTATCGGTGCTGCGTTCGATCCACGCCGCCCAGGAATGGTAGCTTTCCACCGACGTTCCACTTACAATGACGCCGCCCGGCAGCACTAATGGCTTGGCGCGGATGGGGCCATAGAGTCCGGCCGGCAGGTGCTCGGGCGCGGACCATGTGTGACCGTCATCCAGGCTGAAGAGCCGGCCGGCGGTCCACTCTCGCGGTGAGGGACCGAATTTGTAATACAACCAGAGAACACCGTCGCCCGACCGGAACAGGACCGGATTGTAACTGGCGATATTCGGCTCGCGCACTAACTCCACGGGAGTCTGCCAATGGCCGTTTTGGCGGTGCGATCCCCAGATGGCGACATCCGGCCGGCCTTCGGCAGAGCCGCCGAACCAGGCCGCCATCAGTTCCCCCGGCTTCACCTCGACGATGGTGGAAGCGTGGCAGGAAGCCGTGGGCATGGGGTCGGCGATGAATTCCGAAGTCTGAGCGGCGAGCGACATGGCGAAGGCGGCTGCGAGTGAGGCGGCTTTCATGAGTGTGCGCCACGAAACTACGGATTCCGCCAGGCGCGTTTATCCCGCGCCATCAAATCGTCCGCCTCTTTCGGTCCCCATGAGCCCGCCGCATAGTTGGGAAAATGGCGCGGGGGCAGCGCCTTCCATACATCCAGCGTCGGCTGCACCACGCTCCAGCCGGCCTCTACCATGTCGGCGCGTTGGAACAGCGTGGCGTCACCCGTCATGCAGTCGTAGAGCAGACGCTCGTAGCCGGTGCTGGGCTCGTTGCCGAAATAATCCTGATAGCGGAAGTCCATGTTCACCGATCCGATATCCACGGCGATGCCCGGCACCTTGGCGCCGAAGCGCAGCGAAATGCCTTCGTCCGGCTGGATGTGCAGCACCAGCAGGTTGGGCGCGAGATTCTCCACCGGCGTGTCGCGGAATAGCACGAACGGTGCGCGGCGGAACTGAATCGCCACCTCCGTGACGCGCTTCGCCATGCGCTTTCCGGTGCGGATATAAAACGGCACGTCGGCCCATCGCCAGTTATCGATGGAGAGCTTCAAGGCGACGAAGGTCTCGGTCTGCGAAGCCGGGTCCACGTGCGGCTCGGTCCGGTAAGCGGGCGCCGGCTGGCCATCGGTCTGGCCTTCTCCGTATTGGCCCCGGACGGCGCGCGTGAGCACATCTTCCGGCGCCAGCGGTTGGATGGCGTGGAGAATCTTCGCCTGCTCGTCGCGCACGGCGTCTGCGCCAAACGAAATCGGCGGCTCCATCGCGGTCAGCGTGACCAGCTGCAAAATGTGATTCGGAACCATGTCGCGCGCCGCCCCGGCATGGTCGTAATAGCCGCCGCGCTGCTCCACGCCGAGCGTTTCCGCCACCGTAATCTGCACGTGGTCGATGTAGCGCCGGTTCCAAATCGGCTCGAAGATGCCGTTCGAGAAACGGAAAACCAAAATGTTCTGAACGGTCTCTTTACCCAGATAATGATCGATGCGATAAATCTGATTCTCGATGAGCACTTCGCCAATTTCTTGGTTCAACGTGCGCGCCGAATCCAGATCGTGGCCGAAAGGCTTTTCGATCACCACGCGGCGCCAGTGCCCGCCGCTTTGGTCGGCTAAACCGGCAACGCCGAGATGCTGCACCACTTCGCCGAAGAGCACTGGCGCCGTGGCCAGGTAATACAGATAGTTGCCGCCGGTCGCGTGCTTTGTATCGATGCCTTCGAGCACCGGCTTCAGGTGTTCGTAAGTGTTGGGGTCCTGGAAATCGCCCGAGAAATAATAGGTGCGCTCGAGCAGCCAGTCGCAGGTTTTGCACGGCTCGGATGCGCCGCCGAACTCGGCGAGGTCGCCGCGCACCTGTCGGCGGTACTCTTCTTCGCTCATATTTTCGATGGCGCAGCCCACCAGCGCAAATTCGTTGGGCAACAATTTGTGCTGCGCCAGATGGTAGAGCGAAGGGATCAGCTTGCGCTTGGTGAGGTCGCCCGAGGCGCCGAAAATCACCATGGCGCATCGGTCTGCGGGGCGCCCGTGGCGCTCCAGCGTGGCGCGCGCGTCGGCGGAAGGGTCGCTCACTTCGCGTTGCCCCCGGCAGCGCGCTCCACGTGTCCGCCAAACTGGTAGCGCATGGCCGAAAGCAAGCGGTTGGCGAAATCCTCCTCGCCGCGCGAGGTGAATCGCTGAAATAGCGCCGCGCTCAGCACCGGCGCCGGCGTGGATTCGTCCACCGCTGCCAGGATGGTCCAGCGGCCTTCGCCGGAATCGGAAACGTGCCCCGAAAAATTGGCGAGGCCGGGCGATTCGAACAGCGCAATGGCCGTCAAATCGAGCAGCCACGAGGCGATCACGCTGCCGCGCCGCCAGACCTCGGCGACATCGGCCAGCGGCAGATCGTACATATAGTGCTCGGGGTTGCGCATGGGCGCGGTCTCGGCGTCCTGCTCGCGCGCGGCCTTGCCGGCGTTGGCGTGCTTGAGTATATTCAATCCCTCGGCGAAGGCGGCCATCATTCCGTATTCGATGCCGTTGTGCACCATCTTCACGAAGTGCCCCGCGCCGTTAGGGCCGCAGTGCAGATAGCCCTCTTCGGCGGTTCCAGGCGCCTTCTCACGCCCCGGCGTGCGGTCGATGGTTCCTTTCCCCGGCGCCAGCGTCTTGAAAATCGGGTCGAGATGCTGCACGGTTTCGGTCTCGCCGCCGATCATCTGGCAGTAGCCGCGATCGAGGCCCCAGACGCCGCCGCTCACGCCGGTATCCACATAGTGGATGCCCTTGGCGCTCAACTCTTTGGCGCGGCGGATATCGTCGATGTAGTGCGAATTGCCGCCGTCGATGACGATGTCGCCCTTTTCCAGGTGATGCATGAGCTTCTCGAGCGTACTATCGACGACGGCCGCCGGGACCATCATCCAAACCGCGCGCGGCGCTTTCAGCTTCTGGACGAAATCGGCCAGCGATTCCGCGCCCGCGGCGCCGTCGGCGGCCATCTTCTTCACGCTCTCGGCGCTCATGTCGAAAACCACGCACTCGTGGCCGCCGCGCATCAAGCGGCGCACCATGTTGGCGCCCATCCGGCCGAGGCCGATCATTCCCAATTGCATTCGTTTCTCCTTTTTATCAGGGTAACCCGAGAGGGCGCGATGGAAGGAAAGTTGGGGGTCGTTTGGGCACAATTCAAGCTGTAAGTTAGTGGCGGAGGGGCCCACCGACGTGGCCGCCCATGGGGCCGCCCTACTTAAGAGCCTTCTCGATGGCGCCCGTCACGTCGGCGGATTCCGGTGTTACCGCAGGCTCGAAGCGCGCGATCACTTTGCCGTTGCGGTCCACCAGAAACTTCGTGAAGTTCCACTTGATCTCGCCGCCGCTGGCGGGGTTAGTCTGCTTGTCGGTGAGGAACTGGTAGAGCGGCGTGGAGTCGGCGCCCTTTACGGAAACCTTGGAATACATCGGGAAAGTGACCTGATACTTGGAGCTGCAGAAGGTCTTGATTTCTTCATTGGTGCCCGGCTCTTGCCCGCCGAAATTGTTGGCGGGGAACCCAAGAATCACGAAGCCCTGGTCCTTGTACTTCTCGTAGATTTTTTCCAAGCCGGTGTACTGCGGAGTGTATCCG
Organism: Bryobacteraceae bacterium; assembly: GCA_049522755.1. Classification (GTDB taxonomy): domain Bacteria; phylum Acidobacteriota; class Terriglobia; order Bryobacterales; family Bryobacteraceae; genus PALSA-243. The sequence goes on from JBEKNN010000126.1 coordinate 22,121, forward strand.
CACTTGCTGGCGACGTTCACAATCAGAACCACTTTGCCACGGTATTCCGCGAGCGGCGCGGGCTTGCCGTCGAGGGAATTCAGTGTGAAATCGAGGACGCCGGATGCGCCGAAAAGGGAAGCAGCCATAACCATTCCTGTGAAGTAGAGTTTCCGCATATGCCCAAAGCGATGCTCGAAAATACGGAAAGACTCAACTGTTTACAGATGAAACACGGGTAGCTAAAGGCCGCGCTGCCGGGATTTTGCCGAAATGACCCCAAAAGGTCCAGAGGTATGTAAAATCTTATAAACAGTTTATTATCAATATGTTATGTTCGATAACGAAAGCGCGAAGCTAGGGTTTTGACGACTTCTGTGGGATACTTAATTTTAGAACGGTTTGCAACTCAGCAATGTCTCTGTTGGACGAGGCAGTCACTAAATACAACAAGCTGTTGGAGAGCGGCCCCTATCGAGATCTTTCATGGGCCGAGGCTCTGCACGAACGTATGGAGAACGAGAAACTCTCCGCGGGCGGACGCTTGATCTGTCCCTTCTTGCGCCCTAATTTTATCACGCGCAGGCAGTACGACTCTTTGGTCAAGACCGGCGAGTCGCTGATCGGCGCCATCGACCGCATGGAGCAGATCGTACTCTCGAGCCCCGCGCTGCTTTCGCGGCTCGAGCTGTTGCCCGCCGAAAAGATGCTCGCGTCCATCGACCCAGGCTATCAGGCGCCGGAAGCAGCTTCGCGGCTGGCCACTCATCTGGTGAACGGTCACCTGCACTTCATCCAGTATAATGCGGATTCTCCCTCGGGTTCCGCGTACGCCGACGCGCTCTCGAACATCTTCTGGGACGCGCCGCCGATGAAGGAGATGCGCAAGAAGTATACGCTGACCAAGACCGGCAGCCGCAAGCACCTGCTGCATGCGCTTCTGAAATCGTACCGGCAGTTCGGCGGAACCAAGAAGCCCAACATCGCCATCGTGGAGTTTCGCACCGTCTATCACTCCGGGCATAGCGAGTATGAGTTGTTCCGCGATTTCTTCCGCGACGAAGGCTACAAGGTAGAAATCGTTTCGCCCGAGCAGCTCGAGTATCGCAATGGCGTGTTGCGCAAAGGTTCTTTCGAAATCGACCTGGTGTATCGCCGCCTTGGGGTGCAGGAGTTTCTGCTGCGCTTCGATCTGACGCATCCGCTGGTGCGCGCCTACCGCGATCGCGCCGTGTGCGTGGTGAATAGCTTCCGCTCCGAGCTGGCCCACAAGAAGGCCATGTTCGGATTGCTCACCGACGAAGCGCTAACCGCGAAATTCCCGGCCGCCGAGCGCAAGGCGATCCGCGACCATGTGCCGTGGACGCGCCTGGTGGCTGCCGAAAAGACCACCTTCGAAGACAAGACCGTCGATCTGCTGGAATTCATCACGCAGAACCGCGAGCGCCTGGCGCTGAAGCCCAACGACGATAACAGCGACCAGCACACCTACATGGGTTGGGAAATGGATGCCGGCGCGTGGGATCGCGCGATCAAGCAGGCCATGCGCGCGCCTTACGTGGTGCAGCAGAGAGTGGAGCCGGTGCGCTCCATCTTCCCGCTGCTGAGCTTCGGTCACCTGGAGTTCCGCGAGATGCAGGTGGACGTGCACCCGCACGCCTACCTGGGCAAAGTGCAGGGCTGCTCGAGCTGGCTTTCCACCGGAAAGGCCGGCTTTTCTTCGGCCGCCGGAGTTGTACCAACTTTCATCGTCGATCCGAAACCGTAACCCATGCCCGCAGGTTGGCCACGCCAGCCGTATAGCGTCCGTCGGTCACTGCAAACGCCAAAGCATCTTCCAGCCAGTCATGCCAAACGCCGTCGGGGTCGTGCGAGGCGATGGTCAACGTATAATCGCCGGGGCATAGCTCGCAGCGAAAAGCGAAACTGATTTCCACCGTCTCACCCGCGGCGCACGGACCCACCTTCACTCGTTCCAGTTCCGTATTCGTGCCATAGACGTTCAGGCCGACCAGCGTGCGGATCATCATGCCCACCACCGGGTCGGCCACGGATTCGCGAAACCTCACGGCAGCCTTCACCACTGCCAATTCGCCGCTACGCCACACGATGGTGGCCTGCCCGTTCTCGCCGACGGTTTCCACGCTCGCCACTTCGGCTCGCCCATCGCCCCTTCGCATACGCGGAGAAAGCGGGGCATTCATCGCGCTGCCCCATGCGCGAACGCGCGCGGCAATGTGCTGGCGGTAGGCCGCAAGCATCTCTTCCGGATCGCCGCGCCCGGCTAAGTGGCCGTCGCGCAGCCACCAGATCTCGTCCGCAAGCAGCCGCAGCAAATCCTCCTCGTGCGAGACCAGCAGGATGGTGGACCCGTTCCGCCGCATGCGATCGAGCGCCACCGCGGAGCGCTCGCGGACCACCCAATCGTGCTGCGCCAGTGTCTGGTCGATCAGCAAGACCGGCGTCGGCGCGAGGTTGAGCGCATCCAGCGGACCGAGCAATCTCACCGCGCCCGAACATTCCACCGAACCGGAAACCGGCTGATCGACGCCCGCCGCGAGCCGCAGCAGACGGGTTTTGCCCGAACCGTTTTCACCGACGATTCCGATAACGGCGCCGTCGGGCGCCACGGCATCGAGATCGATGAGCGGCGGGCAAGCGGCGTGGTGGAAGGCGATAGCCATAAGAGTCCAGGATAGGGGTTCGAGTCTCCGCGCGGCAACGTCGTTAAACAAAGCGCATACAAATCTTCGACGCAGAGACGCTGAGGCGCAGAGATCGGAGGGAGAAAACATTCAATGTCTTCTCTGCGTTGACTCCGCGTCTCCGCGTCTCTGCGTCGAAAAAGTGTTTCGCGGCCGAACAGAATCGCTAGAATGGCGATGGCCATAAGAGTCCAGGATAGGGGTTCGAGTCTCCGCGCGGCAACGTCAAAATCTTCGACGCAGAGACGCTGAGGCGCAGAGATCGGAGGGAGAAAACATTCAATGTCTTCTCTGCGTTGACTCCGCGTCTCCGCGTCTCTGCGTCGAAAAAGTGTTTCGCGGCCGAACAGAATCG
>JBEKNN010000127.1:0-25053 GCA_049522755.1 Bryobacteraceae bacterium
GTTTGCGCGCGGTATTATCGGTGCCGATCAACAGATAGCCGATGATGCCGTCATGATCGTCGCGCAGCGCCGTGACCGACACCACCGCCGGAAAGCGGCTGCCGTCTTTACGGATGTAGGTCAGCTCGTAGATATCTTCGATGCCGCGCGAGGCTTTGAAAACGAGAGCCTCGAAGCCGGGCGTGATCGGAGTTGCCAGCTCGAGGCTCAAGGCTTTGGCGCGGGCGATCACTTCCTGCGGATCGGAAATGTCGGCCGGAGTGATCTTATCCATCACTTCGAGCGCGGTGTAGCCCAGCATGCGCTCGGCGCCAACGTTGAACAGTTGGATGACGCCTCTCTCGTCGGTTGCGATGCTCGAAAAATTGGCGCTATTGAAGATCGCGGTCTGCAGCGCCCCGGCCTTGAGCAGCGCCTCCTCCGCTTGTTTGCGCGCGGTATTATCGGTGCCGATCAACAGATAGCCGATGATGCCGTCATGATCGTCGCGCAGCGCCGTGACCGACACCACCGCCGGAAAGCGGCTGCCATCTTTACGGATGTAGGTCAGCTCGTAGATGTCTTCGATGCCACGCGAGGCTTTGAAGACGAGTGCTTCGAAGCCAGGAGTAATCGGAGTCGCGAGTTCGACGCTCAAGGCTTTGGCGCGGGCGATCACTTCCTGCGGATCGGAAATATCGGCGGGAGTGATCTTATCTACCACCTCGATGGCCGTGTAGCCCAACATACGCTCGGCGCCGACGTTGAACAGTTGGATGACGCCTCTCTCGTCGGTTGCGATGCTCGAAAAGTTGGCGCTGTTGAAGATCGCGTCTTGTAGCGCCCCGGTCTTGAGCAGCGCCTCTTCCGCCTGTTTGCGCGCGGTGTTATCGGTGCCGATCAGCAGATAGCCGATGATGCCGCCCAAGTCGTCGCGCAACGCCGTGACCGACACTACCGCTGGAAAGCGGCTGCCATCTTTACGGATGTATGTCAGCTCATAGATATCTTCGATGCCGCGCGAGGCTTTGAAGACGAGTGCTTCGAAGCCCGGCGTGATCGGAGTCGCCAGCTCGAGGCTCAAGGCTTTGGCGCGCGCAATCACTTCCTGCGGATCGGAAATATCGGCGGGAGTGATCTTATCCACCACCTCGACGGCGGTGTAGCCCAGCATACGCTCGGCGCCAACGTTGAACAGCTGGATGACGCCTCTCTCGTCGGTAGCGATGCTCGAAAAATTGGCGCTATTGAAGATCGCGTTCTGCAGCGCCCCTGTCTTGAGCAGGGCGGCTTCGCGCCGGACCTCGGTCACCACATCGGCCGCGCCAGCGGCCTCCTCAGACACGGCAGTATCTTGGCATTGGGCCGGCATGTCCTTAACCTCCGTCGTTGCCACCCCAACCGACAGGGCTTTGGCGACGGCATTGTAAATGCACGAGTCGGGCCAACTTCGTCCTGTTGAGCGGGACGGCGTCTGATAGCTATGAACGTAGATCTGGAGGGGAGAAAGGCCCGCCTGGCGAGTAACGATATATGGTCAGGTGACCAGCGGCGGTCACAACTCTAATTCAGAAACTGCCAGATGTTCTGTACTGCCATGCGCAGTCCGGCCTCCAGCGCTTCGGGTGTGATGCCCGCGCAGTGCGGCGTGATCACGATGTTCGGCAACTTGGTGAGTGGATGGCCTGCAGCCAGCGGCTCAGTGGCAAAGACGTCCAACCCGGCGGCGGCGATGCGGTGGGTGGAAAGCGCATCTATCAGCGCCGCCTCGTCCACAATGGCTCCACGCGCGGTGTTGATCAGGATGGCGCTCGCCTTCATCAGCGCGAACTGGCGCGCGCCGATGAAACTTTCGGTATCCGGAGAAAGGCGCAGATGGACGCTGACTACATCGCTCGCGCGAAACAGTTCGTCCAGTTCCACCATTTCTACGCCCGGCAGCGGCTGCGGATGCATGGTCCACGCGACGACGCGCATTCCGATGCCTCGCGCCAGCGCTGCAAACTGGCGTCCGATGGCGCCCAGGCCGACCACGCCACACGTCTTTCCGTGCAGCTCGACGCCCTGTCCGCGGGGCCATTCGCCGCGGCGCGTGGCAGCGTCCAACTGCGGGATGCGGCGCGCGGTGGCGAGCAGCAGAGCCAACCCATGTTCGGCGACGGACGCGGCGGAAACGCCGGGAGTGTTCGCGACCACGATATTGCGGCTGCGCGCGGCCGCCAGGTCGACATGATCGGTGCCCGTGCCCCATACGGAAATGAGCCGCAGGCGCGGGGCGCGCTCCATCACCTGCGCGGTGAACTTCGACGAAGCGCGAATGTTCAATACGACGTCGGCCGGCGCGATGCGCTCGGCGAGACGATCTTCCGAGCCCGGCAGGGTATCGTAATAGTCCAGCGTGGCGCGTCCTTCGATCTGCCCTTGAAGGTCGCGCCACGCCGCGCTTGAGGCCAACACCGGCGGAGCATCGTCGGGAACGGCAATCCGAATCATTTCTTCTTCCCCGCGATCTGCCAATCGGTGAAAGGCGAACGCGCGCCGCGTATCTTGACGTTGAGGCAATAGGGAACGGCGGACGCAAGGGCGCGCTGCACCGCGGGACCAACCTCGCTGAGCCGCTCAATGGTTTCGCCATCGCCACCGAACGCCTTCATCACCAGATCGTAGCGCGCCCATTGCAACTCGCACGCCACTGTGCCCGCGCCGTCGGTTGCGAACGATTGCAGCTCCCGCTCCAGACCCCAACCGGCGTCGTTGCCCACGATCAGCAGCACGGGCAGCTTGTGGCGAACCAGACTATCCATTTCGGCGAGATAGAAGCCCAACGACCCATCGCCGGTGATGGCCGCCACGCACCGATTCGGATGCGCGAGCTTCATCGCGAGGCCGTTCGGAAGCGATGCGCCGATGGTCGCCAATGGACCCAGGCGGAGCCAGCCGCCGGCTTCGCGCGCCGGAAGAATCGCGCGGCCCCAATGCGCGAAGTCGCCGCCATCCCAGGAGTAGAGAACATCGGGCGGCAGGGCGCGGTGCAGCTCGCGGAAAAACGCCGCCGGATGAAGCTGCGTTGCCGCATCGCTGCCGGATTGCGCGAGTTTCGCCTGCCATTCGGCGCGAAGCGACAGCAGGCGATCGAGCCAGGGGCGCGGCTTTGAGGCGTCGGTCCACGGATCGGGGCCGGCGGCTTGCAACAGCGCTTCCAATGCGAGCCGGGCATCGGCGCAGATTGCAACCTCGAGCGGCCGGTTGAGGCCAAGCTCTTCCGCGTGGATATCGATCTGGATGAATCGCGCATGGGATGGAAACAAGCGCTCGCCGCCCAGCGCCAGCCGGTAGTCGATGCGCTTGCCCACTACCAGGAACAGGTCGGCCTCGCGGAACGCGGTGCGAACCGCGGCGTTGAGCGCGGGGTCCGCATAGCCCATCACCAGGGGATGATCGTCCGCGACCACGCCGCGCGCCATCGTAATGGTGTAGAGCGGCAGGGATGTATGTTCGATAAACTGGCGCAACGCGTCCCCGGCGCCAGACCACCAGACGCCGCTGCCGGCAATCACAATTGGCCGCTCAGCGGAACGAAGCAGGGAGATCGCGCGAGCGGTGCCCGCGGGATTCGGGTAAGGCAATCCGCCCGTCGGCGCCGCTGGAGCGGCCTCACTTCCAGTGGCATTGGCGGTGAAAAGGTCCACCGGAATGGTGAGATGAACGGCGCCTTTGCGGCCGGTATTGGCTTCCACATAGGCCCGCGTCAAATAGAAGGGAATCAAGGCAGCTTGCGGCGGCTGATCGGCCCATTTCACCACGGGTTTCGCCATGCCGACCTGGTCGATATCCTGAAACGCCTGACGGTGCGCGAGCGTGCTGGCGCGGCCGCCGCTCACCGCGATCAACGGACTGCCCGCCAGGTGGGCGGTGGCAATGCCGCTGAGCGAGTTGGTGTGGCCGGGGCCGCCGGTGACCAGCGAGAGCGCCGGCTTGCGGTGCACGCGCGCCCACGCGTCCGCCGCATGAGTGACGCCGGATTCGTGCCGCATATCCACGATGCGGATGCCGCTCGCCGCCACCGCGATCAGTACTTCGTTCAAATGATCGCCCACCAGCGTGAAGATAGTGTCGATCCCTAAGTGTGTAGCGGTCTGTGCGAAGAGCTGGGCGCCGGTGGGCATAGCGGGACTACCTTCCACCCCATACTGAATCGCAGAATTGGCTTTGCGCTCCCGCCAACGCGCAGAAATGCAGCCCGGCAATTGCCAATCGCATGGGCATAATCTAGCAGAAATCAGCCGAAAGCGCCTGCGGCGTGGATTGCTTGAGCGCTGACGACGAAGGGGCTTGGTCGGTGGGGCGCTTGATCATTTGCACGACAGGGGAGTTTCCTGGCCAGTTGATGTGAACCGGACTTCACGGGAGTGATCTCCCATAACGCCGTATCTCGCCCGCATGGCCAATTTCCTCGTGCCAAGGGCTGTTATCGCCAGCTAAATTCGCAAGCCATTGACCCGCCTGGACGACCTGTGCCCCCGTGCGTGACTCGTCCCGGACGTACGCCTAATCGTTCCCAGTCTCGGCTCTCCGGCGGCAGGTCGCTCCCCAACGTGTGTGAACTCTTGTCGGACTCCAAGGAAGCGCGATCCGTCAGGAGGCCATGCCGCCCAGATCCAGCGCGGCCTCGGGCAGAGGCCTCGAATTGACGCCAGTCAGTCACGCGTGAACTAGCGCCGAGTTGCAGAAATTCTCGTGCACCACTCCCCTGCGCTCCTACCGGAACGGGAAGAAGGAATAGATCGCGAGACTCTCCGCCGCGGCCACGAAGCCGATGTCGAGGCCGGTCGCAGTGATGGGTTGAGGTGCGCTGACCGTGCCAACCGACAGATCGCCCAATCCGGCGGGCAGCGCCAGCAGGATGGACGAAGGAATCGTGAGCTGACCGGCGCTCGAAGGCGCATGGCAGTAGAACTGGACCGCCGGATCGCCCACTGTTCCGAACACCTGAACCGTCCCGTTGGGGTATCCGCCTGTCCAGGTGATCGTCGCGCCCTGTGATCGGGTGATGCTCGTCAGCGTCTGGTTGGTCCAGTTAAACTGCATCGAGGGCACGGCGACGGTCGCGCTGAATTTGCCCACGTCGGCCCCGCCGGAGCCGCTGAGAGTGTAGGTGACGCCCGGGCTGACGGTGAAGTTGTTAGGCGCCGGGTAAAGCCCGGGTCCGCTGCCGAGATTGACAGACTGCCCCGGGCTGGTCAATTGGATCGTGCCGGCGCCGAGAGACCTCAGGTACGAATTCGGAAAAGGAGGTTGCCCGGGCGGAACGACCGTACAGCTCCCCTGGGAGACGTATTCGTATCCATTGCCGAACTCGCCGGCGCTCCAGGCTTCGGCGGTGGCGAAGGTGTCCACGTAGCCGTTCGGGAAGCTACCACCGGGAGTTGCAATATTGGATGGGGGCGCCCCGTACAGAACCGCCAAAAAGGCGTTCACCGCGCCGCCCGGCTTGGAAGCTAAAGTTTGAATCTGGGTTCCGTTCAGTCCCGTCATGGGATCGGAACAGGCCCCTCCGTTCGCGCTGATCGGCATGGTCACCGCGTTGCTGACCATCGAGCCGATTTGCACCACCACGGAGACGAAACAGCCCGGCGTGACGCTGGCGGGGATGACAACGTTGTATTGATCCAATCCTGGATACTGCGACCGGCCGGCGTACTGAACCGTCGCGGAAATGCCGCCGATGAAAACCTGCACGCCTAGAATACCGGCGAGATTGTCCTGCGTCTGCGGGTAGAGGCGATCATCGTTATTTGTGTCCGCGCCGATGCCTGATCCCCAGAGGATCACGGTCGAGCCGGACTTGGCGGAATTAGCGACTCCGTAAACATTGCCGTTGATATCGGTAACGGCGGCCAATCCGGTCCCCGTCTGAGCCAAGGTGTCCAGTCCAGGTGCGTTGGCCACGACAGTGATTGGGGCAACGGCGCTGGGCTGGCCACTGTAGGTGACCGTGATGGTCCCCTTGCCGACGGGAGTGGTGGACGGCAGAACCGCGGCTACCTGCGTGGCCGATGTGTAGTAAATTGCAGGACTCACGGTCGTGCTGCCCACAGTTACCGCAATGCTGGTTTGGTCGAGGGTCGTTTGCAGACCGGGCGAAGCGCTGGATTGCAACACAGGCGGAGCGGAAGGACCCAAGCCGGCGCCGAAGATTACGAAAATGCTCCCGGGCGTGATGCCGTAGTTGGGCATTCCCGCGCCGGCAGGAATCCAGCTGTAGTTGTTCTGTAATGCGAGAATCGCCGGTGGCCCGGTGGTCGCTTGGGCGACGCGCGCTGAGCCGAAGATCGTGTACTTGAGCGTCAACGCGCCGTAATTGGTGGCGGAGACGATCGCTTTGACGTAAGAGCCGCTTCGGGTGTGAATCCCGAAGACGTCTCCGGAAACCAGCGTGCCGGCGGGAATGGGAACGGCGCTGTAGAAGATCGACATCGCCTGCTGCGCGCGGATGGATTTGAAGATCTGCGAACCAACCTTTCCTAAGTTGTAGAGGCCGGCGCCGCCTTGCGGCAGGAGTTTCGAGCCGTCGAAAAAGACGTCGCCGCCGGATTGGGAAACTACGCCCGTATCCAGGTTCAAAAAAGTATCAGGTTGCAAGGTCGCAATGCCGGATTGATCGGCCCACGCAGGAATATGAAGGGCAACCGCGAGAAAGGCGAGCCTGATCGTCTTGAGCTCAAGTCGGAGCATGTTCAGTATTGTAATACTTAGTTCATGCTCCAGCTCTAGCGAATCGCCGGACCTGCGGCGCTACGAGCGGCAGGCAACAAACGATCGGGCTCTTCATGGTGATTTCTCCTGCGTCTCGAGGACCTGATCGCGATACGGGTCCGAAGTCGCGATCTGGGAAACTTGAGCTTTGAGTAGTCCGCCCGTCGGCGGATCCGTGGCAGGCTGCAACAGTCAGCGGATTGGTTTGATCGCAAGCTGTTGGCAGATCTTTTGCGCCAGACGATTGTCGATTTCGGCGTGACGCGGTACAGGAGCTTTGGCGCCGTTGGCAGGATTGGCGTATATCGAATGGCGTCCACCTTCGCGATTCAACTGGCAGCCTTGGCGCTTCAGGTGATCTATCAGTTCATGCCTCTTCAAGCTCGGGGCGCCCCAACATGGACGGAGAGTGGCACGAGTTCGATCAGGTCGGCGTCGGCTGTCGCGTCCGGGTCAGGGGCCGGCAAGGGCCTGCCTTCCTCAAGGAGACATTGGGCCAGATCCTCCAAGGCGCTAGCGATCATTAGCCGCGCGTCGGCTAAATCGAACCCTTGCGTGACGGCGCCAGGAAAATCGAGGGCCTCCGCGACTACCATCTCAGCCTTCGTACGCGGAAGGTGAAACGCGATATGGTAGCGGAGCATAACCCATCATACTGCACTGGCGAAACTGAGGTCCGGCCGTAGCTAACGCGTAAGCCGGGGATCACTCCCGCCAAACGCCGCTCACGATAGTTCCCAGGAAGTGCTTCTTGCACCAATTGGACGTATCGTCGGCGCCGGGGTAGTTTTCCTGGCCGCGCGACTGGAACGATTGACGACCATGCCGACTGTTAGGCCGAATGCATCCGTCCGCGATTCCGCACTGAGCGGGCATCCATTACCCTAACGCCTGCATGTTGGACGGGCCCCACTTATTAGGCCAGTGAGATCGCCACAACCCCCAATCGCGTGAAAATAAGGGCAATTCTCCTATTGACAGTCAATCGCATATTGCAATATAGTAATTACAGATTGCGATATGAAGCTCGGTGAGAAAATCCGCTACCTGCGCGAGGTGGAAGGGACGCTGCGCGGGCTCGACCGCGAGATCTCGCAGCTGGAGCTGGCCCGCCTGATCGGTAAGGAGATGGGGAAATCGATCAGCCAGAGCTATCTTTCGCAGATTGAGAGCGGCGCGCGGCCGCACCTGACCAATGGAACGCGCATGTTGCTGGCGCGGTTTTTCAAGGTGCACCCCGGCTATCTGGTGGACGACCCGGAGGGTTACCAGAATGAATTGATTTCCGACCTTGGCGGCCTGGAAGACAAGCTCGACCTTTGGCTGGTGAGCGGCGCGGAACGGTTCCGGCGCGACCCGGCGCTGCATCGGGCGCTGCTGGCGATTGCGCGGCACAAGGATTCGCGTATGTGTTTGACGCTGCTTTCGACCATTCTCGATAACCCGGGATTGGCGGAGCGGCTGATGGAAGTATTGAAGCCCGAAGTTCGCCGCAAAGGCAAGAACGGGAGTGGCGTATGAACTGGTCTGAATTGTATTTCGCATGTTTCGTATTTGGCTTCGGTCTGAGCGTGATCGCGCTGCTGGGTGGAAGCGCCCGTCTGCATGTGCCGCATCTGCATTTGCATCATGGCGCGCATGTGGGCCGCGGCGCCGCTTCGTGGTTCAACATGGGAACCATCGCGGCGTTCCTGGCGTGGTTCGGCGGCACGGGTTACTTGCTGGAACATTACTACGGCGTTTGGTTTGCGCTGGCGCTGGGCATTTCTATAGTGAGCGGCATCGGCGCGGCCGCAGTGGTGTTCTGGTTCGTCGCCAAGGTGCTCATCGAGCGGGAAGCACCGCTTGACCCGGCCGATTACGAAATGGTCGGCGTGCTGGGCAAGTTGAGCATTCCCATCCGCGCCGGCGGTACCGGCGAGGTGATTTATTCGCAGGAAGGCACGCGTCGCGTCGCCGGCGCGCGCAGCGAGGATGGCGCCGCCATCCCCAAGGGAACTGAAGTGGTTGTGACGCGCTACGAAAAAGGCATCGCCTACGTCCGTCTGTGGGACGAGTTTGTGGCGTCACAAGGAGATAAGTAAGTGACTGGAGTCAATATGGAACACCCAGTGTTTGTTTACGTTGGCCTGATGTTATTGGCCTTGCTGTTTCTGATGGCGATGTTCGCCAGGCTATTTCGCAAAGCGGGGCCGCACGAAGCTCTGATTGTCTACGGGTTCCGCGGCACGCGCATCGTGAAAGGGCGTGGCACAGTGATCTTCCCGATGGTGGAAAGCGTGCGCGGCCTGTCGCTCGAGTTGATGTCGTTCGATGTGGCGCCGCAGCAGGATCTCTACACGCGCCAGGGCGTCGCGGTAACTGTGGAGGCCGTGGCGCAAATCAAGGTGAAGTCAGACCCGGAATCGATCCTGACTGCCGCCGAGCAGTTTCTCACGAAGCCGCCGCAGGAGCGCGAAGGACTGATCCGGCTGGTGATGGAGGGCCACTTACGCGGCATCATCGGACAACTGACTGTGGAAGAAATCGTGAAACAGCCCGAGATGGTGGGTGAGCGGATGCGCTCCACCTGCGCCGACGATATAAACAAGATGGGCCTCGAAGTAATTTCGTTCACCATCAAGGAAGTCCGCGACAAGAACGAATACATCAGCAATATGGGACGGCCGGACATCGTGCGCATCCGCCGCGACGCCGATGTAGCCGCCGCCGAAGCCGAGCGGGACACCGCCATCAAGCGCGCCAACGCTTCTCGCGAAGCCTCCGTCGCCAAATCGCAAGCCGACCAGGAACGAGTGATTGCGGAAACCGCTTCGCAGGCGAAGCAGGCCGAAGCTACGCGCGACCTGGAAATTAAGAAGGCCGAGTACATGGAATCGAGCAAGCGCCAACAGGCGCAGGCGGATAAGTCGTATGAGATTCAGACCAATATCATGCAGCAGCGGGTGCGGGCCGAGGAAATAACCATCCACCTAGTGGAGAAAGAGCACGAAGTCAAAGTGCAACAGGCGGAGATACTGCGGCGCGAATCCGAACTTACTGCCACAGTCATGAAACAGGCTGAGTTTGAACGCCGCCGCATTGAGACCATGGCCGAAGCCGAGCGCAACCGCACTATCACCGAAGCTGAAGGCCGCGCGTCGGCAATCCGCGCACAGGGCGAGGCTGAAGCGGAGATCATCTTCAAGAAGGGCGAGGCGGAAGCCAAGGCGATGAACGTGAAGGCCGAGGCCTATCTGCAATTCAACCAGGCGGCCATTGTGGATAAGCTGATCACCAACATGCCCGAAGTGGTAAGGGCTCTCGCCGCGCCGCTGGCCAACGTGGACCGCATCACCGTGGTCTCCACGGGGAACGGCGCGACGGCCGGGTTGAACAAGATTACGGGTGACCTCACCCAAATGGCGGCGCAGATACCGGCGCTCTTCGAATCGCTCTCGGGCATGAATATGAGCGAGCTTTTCTCGAAGATTCGCACGATCGGCGACGAATCGCCCAAGCCGGATAGCAAGGCGAAGGGCGCAGGGCAAGTGTAGTGAAGATCGGAGAAACTAACATGGCACTATTAGAACGCGTATCCACACTAATCCGGGCGAATCTCAACGACCTGATCGACAAGGCCGAAGAGCCGGAGAAAATGATCAAGCAAGTCATTCTCGACATGGAGAACCAACTGCTGCAAGTCAAGACGCAGGTGGCCATTTCCATCGCCGACCAGCATGTTCTCCAGAACAAGCTGAAGGAGAACGAAGAGAACGAGCGCCAATGGGTTCGGCGCGCCGAAATGGCTCTGGATAAGCACGATGACGCGCTGGCGCGCGGCGCCCTGGAACGCTCCATGAGTTACAAGGCAATGGCCGCGGGCTTCCGGCAACAAGTGGAAGACCAGAAGACGCAGGTGGAGAATCTCAAATCCGCGTTGCTGAAGCTGCAGCAGAAGCTGGAAGAGGCGAAGGCCAAGAGCGATACGCTGATCGCGCAGCACCGCCGCACGCGCGCGCTGAACAAGGCAACGCGGGCCAGCGGGGCCGTTGTTGGCGATACGCACGCGGCCGCGTTCGACCGCATGAAGGAGAAGGTGAGTCGAACCGAAGCGACCGCCGCGGCGACGGCCGAGCTTGCCGGCGACGACGTGGAAGAGCAATTTGCCGCGCTGGAAAAGAAGACCGAGGTGGACCGGCTGCTCGACGAGCTGAAGTCGAAGCGCAAGGCGGGATAATGCATATGGTCTACAAGGGACGCAACGACCTGTGGTTCGTGGCCGTCTTCGCCCTGGCCACTGCAACCCTGCTCTTCGCGGGAAAGTATTGGATTGGCGGGCCGATGCTGCCGATCTTCGCACTCTGGCTTTGGCCGCAGCGGTTTGAGACGCTGGGCGACGGGGTGCGCATCCGCGCCGGCCTGGTGCATCGCTTCATCCCGTTCGAGGTGATTACTTTCGTTGGCCCATGTGCGGGCGGGCGCAACCTGGCGCTGACGTTGGACGGCGTGTGCATCCGCTATGGGCTGAACTCGGAGGTGCGCATCGCGCCTGCCGATGCGGACGCATTTATCGCCGATGTGGCCCGGCGCTCGCCGCATCTGGTGAGGCGCGGGCACGATCTGGTGTTGGCCGCGGCATAGGTTGGGTATGCTGAAGCTTGTCATCGCTATGCCTTGGATCACAGCGTCAGGCGCGGCGTCTCATATAGCTTCTAAGTGGAGCCAGTTGCCGGGCCGGATGGCGGTTACGTTCTACCTGGGCGGCGTGAGTGGCTGGCAGGCGAAGGCGGCAGGCCATGGGCCCGTCCCACTATGCGCCCCAGATGTCGCCGACGGTGAAGCCGTTGGGGAACGGATCTTCCGGGTCCACTACGTATTGCGCGAATCCGGTGATCCACGCCTGGCCCGATAGCGTGGGCACAACGGCGGCGTAGGGGCCGACGCGGGTCTCTTCGATGAGGCGTCCGGTGAAGGTGGTGCCGAGGATGCCTTCGTGGACGAAATCCTGTTGCAGCGGCAGCTTGCCCTTCGCGTGGAGGGCGGCCATCTTCGCGCATGTGCCGGTGCCGCAGGGGGAGCGGTCGAGCACGCCGGTCCACGTTTCGGGACGAGACCAATCGAGTGTTCCGGTGGACACCACGACCGTGTTCTTGCGGTGCGCTTCGGGGCGGGATGGCTCGCCGGAAAGTTGGGCGATAGTAACTCCGGCGATTTCCGCGTTCTCAGGATGCGCTACCGGCAACTGCTCGCGCGCGGCAGCCTTGATCATCTCGGCTACGCGGACAATCTCGCGCGCTTCATCCGGTGATAGGCGAAAACCGAGCGGCGCGGCGTCGGCGATGACGTAGAACATGCCGCCGTACGCGACATCCACTGTCACTGTGCCGAGGCCGCGGACTTCGATGGGCGCATCGAGGTGTGTCGCAAAGGCCGGCACGTTGCGGAAAGTCACCTTCTTGACTTTGCCGCGACTGACTTCGGCTTCGACGGATATCAACCCGGCGGGGGTTTCCAGTTTGAGTTTAGTCACTGGCTCATCGACCGGAACCATGCCGGTTTCGATCAACACGGTCACCACGCAAATCGTGTTGGTGCCGGACATGGGCGGATATTCCACCTGCTCCATGATGATGAAGCCGGCGTCGGCCTCGGGGTGCGTGGGCGGCAGGATGAGGTTGCAGTTGGAGGCGGGATATCCGCGCGGCTCACGTAACATGCGGAGGCGGATGTGGTCGGCATGACGTTCGAAGTGCTTCATCTTTTCGAACATAGTCTTACCGGGGACATCGAGGACGCCCCCGGTGATGACGCGGCCGGGTTCGCCGCACGCATGGGCGTCGACGGCGGTGATCAGGCTCGAAAAGCGCAAGAGAGGGCCCCCCGGTTACAGGTCTGGTTACAGGTCTGCGGTTAAGCGGATTTCGCGCGCGACCGGCGTCACCCACTTTTGCGTGCCATGGCCCGGTAGCGGCTTCACGGTGACATGCACGACGCCGAAGCTTGCCAGCAACTGAACGTCGCGAGTTACCGCACTGCGGTCGCGCTTGAGCTTTTTCGCGAGATCGCTGATGGACGCGGGCGATTCCTTGACTTGCTTGATCAGCGACACCCGCTTGGCAGTGAGGACATGCAGCAGCGATTCCATATCGCCGAACGAGATGACATGGCTCTCGGGAATTGGCAGGCCGCGATCGGCCAAGTTCGCGTGTTTGCGACCGCGCTCGAAAAATGCGTGTACGGTCTCGACCCGGATTTCAGTTTTTTTCATAATTCACCTTCCGCACTAGAGCGATCCACTCTTCTTGAAACCTCGCTTCGATGTCTTCGAAGCTCTCGAACTGCACTGCCGTTACCTCACCCTTATAGTGCCGGTGATGCCAGCCGTGCGCTGAATCATACCCAAGTACCCGGCCGTTATCGCGCGAATAGAGAACAGGGTTGATGTATGCCAGGTTATAGCGCACCACGCAGCCGTGCGCGTCTACCCAGATTTCGCGGCGCAATATTCCCCCTCCCTTGGCCCGCGGCGGATAAAACTGTTCGTCAATGGCTTTCCGCGGCCTAGCAGCCATGATTTATGATAGCACGGCTGGGAGGCGGGAGGGTTTATTTGTAAATCAATGGCCCATGGCGTCGCTCAAGCCGCGGTGCTTCGCCATCAGCTTTTCAATCTCGGGGATCTCAACTGGCACGAAGGCCGAGAGGTTTTCGTAGCCTGTATCTGTGATGAGCAACATGTCTTCCAGGCGAATTCCCAGATGCTCGTCGGGAATCTGCATGGCGGGCTCAATGGTGAAGATCTGGCCCGGTTCGAGTGTGGGCGTGGGGTTGCGCACATCGTGGACTTCCATGCCCACGGCGTGGCCCAGGCTGTTGGCGCGGCTCTTGCGGTAGTTCTCTACGAACGCCGTAGCCGCGGCTTTGATCTTGTCGTCGGTGAATTTGTACGACGCCATGATGGCGTCCATTTTCACCACCGCGGCATTGATGATGTCGCTCGGACGCTCGTGAACTTTGATGGAAGTCATCAATGCCCGATAGAGCTTCAAATAGATGTTGTAGAACTCGCGCTGGCGCGGCGTGAACTTTCCGTTGGCGGGGAAAACGCGCGTCACGTCGGAGGTGTAGTTCTTGTAGTCGGGCGCGTAATCGAGCTGCACCAGGTCGCCCTCCTGCAGTTGCGCGGTGTCCTTGTGATAGTGCGAGTAGAAGGTGTTCGGACCGGTGGCGATCAGGGCGAAATAAGCGGCGCCGTAGGAGCCGAACTTTTTGAAGACGAACTCACAGTCGGCCTGCAATTCATATTCGTACATGCCGGGGCGCGCGTCGCGCATGGCTTCCATGATGCCAACGCCGGCGATGCGCGTGGCCTCGCGGATGATGGCGATTTCGCGCGCGTCTTTCGTGCCGCGAAGCGTGTCGAGTGTGGGATCGAGATCCTTAATCTCGGAGTTGGGTGCGTATTCCTTGAGCCTGGCGCGGAACTGCTCTTCGCGGGAAATACGGCCGTCCCATGGATCGTTCTTCGTGTTGCGCGCCAGCGTGGCGGGGTCGCTCGACGACGCCGAGCCGAGCACTTCGGGGCGGAAAGGCGTGTAGATGATGCGGTTCTCGCGGCCGAAGGCTTCGAGCGTCATCTTGAAATCGTCGCGCGGCAGAACGGCGTCCATGCCGGTGGCTTTCACGGCCTCATCGCCGGGATAGAGGCCGGGACCGAACATGCGCTTTTCGCGCATTTCGTTGCGCGGGTTCAGGAAGAGCGTGGACTTTTTGGTTTTGCCGTCAATCACCAGAATGGCGCGCGGCTCTACCACGCCGGTGACGTAAAAGAATTGGTTGCTCTGGCGCAGAGGCTGCTCGCCCGGGCGCTCGGTGGTTCCCTGCATGATGGCGACGGCGTCGCCGATCTGTTCCATCACGCGGGCGCGGCGCGCAGCGTACTCATCGGGCGGGAAGACATTGGTGAAGACAGGTTGCGCGGCGGCTGCGGCGGCGAACAGAAGCCAAAGAGCCAGGATATGGCGCTTGATTACGGCGATCAGCGGGGCGCGTTTCTCTTGTGCGAAGATGAAATTGCCCGGCAAAACGGCGAGTGAAATGGTTTTCATGGCATCGTTCCCGGAGTTGTAATCATACCTCCTGCCCGCAAGCAAGGGCGATGAAAGCGCTGACAACAATAGTATGGAACTCAACGGCAAGTCGATTATCGGACAGGGCCTCGGCAGCGGCTCGGAAAAGACGGTTTACGGTGTGAATGCAGCCACCGGCGAAAGGCTGGAGCCCGCGTTTCAGGCTGCTACGGAAGCGGATCTGGAGCGGGCAATGACGCTGGCATCGGCGGCGTTTCCAGTGTACCGGGGACTGGCGCGCGCGAAGAAGGCGGCGTTCCTGCGGCAAATCGCGGCGAACCTGGAAGGGCTGGGCGATGCGCTGATTCACCGCGTGATGGCGGAATCGGCGCTGCCCGAAGGCCGCGTGCGCGGCGAGCTGGGCCGCACGTGCTTCCAGCTTCGGTTCTTCGCGGGCATTGTGGAAGAAGGCTCGTGGGTGGACGCGCGCATCGACACGGCCGACCCGGAGCGGAAGCCGCTACCGAAACAAGACCTGCGCTCAATGCTGCGTCCGCTGGGGCCGGTGGCGGTTTTCTGCGCCAGCAATTTTCCGCTGGCGTTCTCCGTGGCGGGCGGCGATACGGCGTCGGCATACGCGGCCGGATGCCCGGTGGTGGTTAAGGCGCACTCATCGCATTTGGGAACCGCGGAAATGTGCGGTTCGGCGGTTCGCGATGCGGCGGCGCAGACCGGGATGCCGGAGGGCGTTTTCTCGCTGCTGTTCACGGAGGGGCATCGCATGGCGCAGGCGCTGGTGGCGCATCCGGCGATTAAGGCGGGCGGCTTCACTGGGTCGCGCGCCGGCGGACTGACGCTGCTGGCAATCGCGCAAAAACGCGCGGAGCCTATTCCGTTTTATGCCGAAATGAGCAGCGTGAACCCGGTGTTCATTCTGCCGAACGCGATCGAGCAGCGCGGCGCGCAGATTGCGGCGGGGCTGCACGGGTCCATAACGATAGGGGTGGGCCAGATGTGCACGAATCCGGGGGTAGTGATGGCGCCGGTCGGGCGGAGCGGTGATGCCGTGGTAGCGGCGCTGGGCGAGAAGCTGCGCGCCACGGCGGCGGCGTCGATGTTGAACCGGAATATCCTGCAGGCTTACGCCAAGGCGGTAGCGGCGCGGGCGGGCGATGTGCGCGTGCGCAGCGTAGCGGCGGCCGAGCAGCCGGCCAACGCGGCGGTTCCGGCGCTGTTCGAGGCGGACGCGAAGACGTTCCTGAAGACGCCGGAGCTCTCCGAAGAGATGTTCGGGCCAGCGTCCATCCTGGTGCGATACGAAGGGCTCGACCAGGCCTTGGCGCTGGCGGCGACCATGGAAGGGAACCTCACGGCGACCATCCACCACGCGCCGGGCGACGAGGAAGCGTGCGCGAAGCTGATCGCGGCGCTGGAGACGCGCGTGGGGCGAATTGTTTTCAATGGCTATCCAACGGGCGTGGAGGTTTGCCAGGCGATGGTGCATGGCGGGCCGTATCCTTCCACTTCGGATGGAAGAAGCACGTCCGTGGGCGCACGCGCGATCGACCGGTTTGCGCGCGCAGTTTGCTATCAGGATGCGCCGGCGGCCGTGCTGCCGGAAGAGCTGCGCGACGGGAATCCGGCGGGAGTGATGCGGGTTTTGAATGGAGTGCGCGGGCGGGAATAGCGGCTACGGGCCGGCGGCTACGCCATCTATCAATAAGACAAGCTCGGCCTTTCGGGGACCGGCATCAGGCTGATTTTGCCCGGCGAAGAGCGGGTCCAGGGGGTCCGCCCTACGATTAATGCGGCGGCTGGGCGGCCAGGAAGCGTGCGATGTTTTCGTTCAGGAATTTTCCGTCCGCCGGATTGCTGGCGGCGCCGGCCGTGTGTCCCCAGAGCGAGGGAATCGGCATCAGCGTAACTCCGGGAATGAACGCCGCCTCATACCGCGCGTCGCCGATGGGGAAGTAGAGATCGGTCTCCGAAGGCATGTATAGAAACGGAACCTTGATGGAGCGGAGTGCCCGCTCTACGTTTCCGTCAAACCCCGGAGTGGCGCCCACGTCGTGCTTCTGCCACGTGCGCGCCTGCAGAATGTAATCGTTGGCGTCCGCGGAAAACGACGTGCGAAATCCGTTCATCACCTGCTCGAAAGTGGTGCCCGGCCGCCGCGTTCCGCGCCATAACTCGCGGCGCCACCATTCCTGGGAGTAGAGCCACGCTGCCCACACCATCCCGAATGCTTCGAGACCCTTCTTGGGCGGAGACTTGTAATCGCCGCCCTCAAAGGCAGCGTCGGCCGTGAGCGCGGCGATCTGTCCTTCCAGGCGCACTACTCCGTGCGGATAGGTCTTTGCCGTGCCGGACGTAGCTACGATGCGGCTGGCGAACTCCGGGTAACTTACCGCCCATTGGAAGGCCTGCTGCGCGCCCATGGAGAAGCCGATGATGGCGCGAAGGTGCGTGATCTTGAGCTCCTCCGTGAGCAGGCGGTGAACCACTTCCACGTTGTCGCGGATGGTCATGATCGGAAAGCGCGGCCCGTGAAACGGCTCCGGAGTGTTACTGGGCGAAGACGACCGGCCGTTGCCGAACAGCTCCGTGGTCACCAGGAAGAGCTTCGAAGCGTCCAGCGCGCGGTCCTGCCCGATGAGCCATGCATAGCCGTTAAGGTTCGCCATGTAGTGCGAGGGCATAAGCACAGCGTTATCCCTGGCGGCGTTCAGATGGCCGTAGGTTCCGTAGACGATATGCGCCTCAGGCAATGTTGCGCCGAGTTCAGTGTGGAAATTCGGGATGACGAACTCATGGCGCTCGGGGCTTACCGCCGGGCTGTTGGCCGCATTTTGAGCGACGAGTAGTTGCGAAACAAATAGTAGAACGGCGAGCCTTCGCATGCCTTAAGTGCCTTTCACGCCTCTGTCTCTTCCGGAGCCGGGCAAGCATTTAGTGTAAACCAGGCCAGTTGACTCAATGAGCGGGCAGCTATTATCTCCGTGCGCACAAGGAACCCGTGAATGCGCTCCGCCCGCGAGCCTTGCACGGCTGTAAGGCGCTTTCGCCTGCCAACCGGCAGTTCTGTGCGCCGCACCAGCGGCAACGGGGCAACCGAGTGTTTGTCCACAGATCGGTGGTTCTGAGCGGATTTTCGCGAACGTGTGAGCACCCGCCACGGACCCGAAAACGGCCTCGCGATACCGGTACTGTTATAATACGTGAGTGCTTCGCAGTATACGCTTGGGCCTATAGCGTCCGAAGCATATCCGTAATAAAGTGTTAGAGTTGTGAGAAATCCCATGCGTAAATTTCGTGCTGTCGCTCTGGTGTTGACTGCAGCCGTGGCCCTCGTATCCTGCAATACGGACCCCAACGTAGCCAAGAAACGTTATCTCGACATTGGCAATAAGTACTTCGACAAGGGCAACTACAAAGCAGCCAGTATCATGTACCGGCGCTCCCTCGAGAAGAGCAAGCTCTACGGACCGGCTTACTATAAGCTTGGCCTCACATACCTGAAGCAGAAGAATCTCACGGCCGCCGTGAATAATCTTCGGCGCGCGGTAGAGTTGCTGCCAAAAGATCAGCCCGACCATTGGGATGCCCTCATCAAGTGGACGGATATTTATCTTGTGGCGGCGCATGAGCCCCCGCAATTGGCGGAATCCGATCAGAACATCAAGGCATTGCTGGCGCACGATCCCAATTCCTTCGACGGTCACCGTATGTCCGGCGATCTGAACTTCGTGCGGTCCCTCCAGGCGCTGGAACGCAAGGGTCTCGACGAAGGGAAAAAGCTCATGGACACCGCGCTGGTAGAATACCGGACTGCCGATTCGATCAAGCCGGGCGAGCCGGGCGTCATGATGCAGTTGGCCCGCGGCCTCGAGATGGAGGGGAACGCAGCCGGCGCGGAGCAGTACTTCAAGAAGGTAATCGACAAGAACAAGTCCGAGCAGGCGGCTTACACCGAGCTCTACAGAATGTATATGCACCAGGGCCGCAAGGACGATGCCGAAAAACTCCTGAAGCTTGCGTTTCAGAACAATCCCAAGAACTACTCCTACCTGACTTTGCTCGCCGCGCACTATTCGCTGGTAAGCCGCCGCCAGGACATGTTGGACGTGCTGGCGCAGATCAAGTCCCACGCGAAGGATTTCCCCCAGGCATACGAGAAAGTGGGGAATTTCTACTTGCGGCTGGGAGATCCCGAATCCGCCATTCGCGAGTATAAGGAAGGCATGACCAAGGACCCCACGCGCAAAGCTCTCTACCAGAAGAGCGTGATGGAAGTCCTGATTCGGCAGGGCAAGCGTGGCGAAGCCGCCGAAGTGAACCAACAAATCCTGAAGGATAATCCCAACGATCCCGACGCGCGCAGTCTCGAAGCTAGTTTCCTGCTCGACAAGGGCGACATCAACCGGGCGCTCACGGAATTGCAGTCGGTGGTGACGCGCTCGCCCGACAACCCGGTAGCCCGCTACAATCTGGGCCGCGCGCACATTGCGAAAGGCGAGTGGGAGCAGGCGCGCCAGGCGTTTCAGAAAGCCATCGAGCTCCGGCCGGAGTACATGCTGGCCCGTCTGGCCCTGGCCCAATTGCTGGTCACGCGCGGCGATTTCGACGCCGCCCTGAAATCGGCTCAGGAAATTCTCAAGTTCGACAGGCAAAACAAAAATGCCCAGCTCATCGAATCGGCCGCCTTCCTGGGAGAGAAGAAATACGCCGAGTCGCGAGCCCTGCTGAACGGCATGCTCGCCCAGAATGCCAACTCGCCCGACGTCCTGTTCCAGTTGGGCGTAGTGGATTTAGCCGAAGGCAAGTACAAAGACGCCAACGATTCTTTTAAGCGCACGTACGAGTTGAATCCCGCCAATTCACGGGGGCTGATGGGCATGGTGGAAACCGAGATGGCCGAGAACAAGCCGGACGAAGCCATCAAAACCCTGGAAGCCGAAGCGGCGAAGGCGCCAAACCGTCTGGACGTCCAGCTTGCGCTTGGAAACACCGAGGTCCGCGCCGGCCGCTACGATCTGGCTATCGGCTACTTTCAGCGCGTCTTAAACGGCCTGGATAAGACCACCAAAGCTCGCGGCGATGTCTATATGCGCATCGGCGAAACCTATCGCCGAAAGGGCGATTTGCAGGACTCCATCAGCGCGCTTGAGGACGCCCGCAAGTTTTTGCCCGACAACGTCATTATTTTGAGCACGCTGGGGCTGGTATTGGACAGCGCAGGCAAGTGGACGGAAGCCAAGCAGGTCTACACCGCCACCCTTAAAATGGACCCGAATAACGCCGTTGCGCTCAACAATCTCGCCTTTCTGACGGCCGAGCACGGCGGAGCCGGCGAGCTGGATACGGCGTTGACCATGGCGCAAAGAGCCAAGCAGCTGCTTCCCAACCTCCCCGAAGTGTCCGATACGCTGGGATTGATTTATCTCAAGAAGAACTTAAACGGCGACGCAATGGACATATTCAAGGATCTGGTCGCGAAGGTGCCTAATTCTTCCACTTATCGCTATCACCTGGCCATGGCTTATTATAAGCAGGGCGACAAGGTTCGCGCACTAAGCGAATCGCAAATCGCGCTGAAGTTGAATCCAACGGATTTCGAGAAGGCCCAAATTCTGGCCTTGGTGCAGAAGCTGCAATAGGTAACGCCGGCGGTCTTGCCGCCGGTGTCTTTGTTGCCGCCGGCGTCTTCTAGTCTTCCACAGGTCACAACAGCATCAGCAAAAGAGCCTTCTGCGCGTGCAAGCGGTTTTCAGCCTGATCGAACACCAGCGAACGCGGACTTTCCATCACTGCGTCGGTTACTTCTTCGCCGCGCCTGGCCGGCAGGCAATGCAGAAACACCGCGTCGGGCCGGGCCAAACCGAATAGCCCTGCATTCACCTGATAGGGCCGGAACGCCGCGGTGCGCCTCGCGGACTCCTGCTCCTGCCCCATGCTGGCCCACACGTCCGTATAGACCGCATGCGCGCCATCGAGCGCCTGCGCGACGTTATGCGTGACCTCGAGCGAGGCGCCGGAAGCCGCGCCCAATCCTTCGGCCTGCGCCAACACTTCCGGATTGGGGCCGAAACCTTCGGGGCATCCCAGAGCAAAATTCATCCCCAGCCGGACCGCCGTCAACATCAAAGAGTGCGCCACATTGTTGCTATCGCCGATGAAGGCCAGCTTAAGTCCGCGCAATTCGCCGAACCGCTCGCGGATGGTGAGCACATCCGCCAACGCCTGGCAGGGATGGTAACCGTCGCACAACGCATTCACCACGGGAACGGCCGACCACCGCGCCAGTTCCTCCACGGTGGCATGCGAAAAGACGCGCGCCACGATGCCATTTACCCAACGGTCGAGATTGCGCGCGACGTCTTTCAATGGCTCACGGCTGCCGATGGGCCCTTCGCAGAACACCGAATCGCCGCCCAATTGCTTGATGGCGAGCTCGAAGGTAAGCCGTGTGCGCAGCGAAGGTTTCTCAAAGAGCAGCGCTATCGATTTTCCCGCCAGCGACTGAGCAAACTCTCGCGGCGCGCGCTTAACTTCCAGCGCCAAGTCGAGCAAATACGAAAGCTCGTCGTTGGACAGGTCGAGATCGGTCAGTATGTCTGAGGCGTTGGCCTTGAGGATTTGGCCTTGGATTGAAGCGGCTGCCACGGGGTCGGCCTCCAATGGATATTTATCCACTCGATTGTATAATCACACATTTCGAGGGCTGGCGTCAATTCTATGGTGCATGCTTACCGTTGCT
Organism: Bryobacteraceae bacterium; assembly: GCA_049522755.1. Taxonomy (GTDB): domain Bacteria; phylum Acidobacteriota; class Terriglobia; order Bryobacterales; family Bryobacteraceae; genus PALSA-243. The sequence continues at coordinate 21,544 of JBEKNN010000127.1, forward strand.
TCAGCGTAACGGGTTACCGGCGGCAACAGAGGCAAACATGGGAAGTTTCAAGAGTCCGTTATTGATTTTGGCTGCCGGAGCGACTTCGTACAATACAGCTATACTAAAACCAGGGTAGGTATCGTATGGCCATACTCCAATCAGCACTTCCAACGTGTTCTGAAGAAGTGGCCCCTCTGACCGCGGATGAGTCAGCTATCATCTTCGAGCGCGTGGTTCGTCGCTACTTGAAGATGTCAACTGCCGAATTCCTGTCTCGGATCGATTCCGGGTACTTTCAGGAGCATCCGGAACTTCAGCAGCGCCTCGATTCGGCCTTATTCTATCTGCCACTGATAAAGCGATAGTGCCCGGCAAAACCCCACGTGAAGCTGTGCAGAATTACATGGCGCCGCTTCAGCAGGCGATTTCGTGCGTGTCGAAGGCCGTGCTCCGTCCGACTGGTTATGAGCCATCGGCTGTGGCGCACATGCTGTCCAGCGAGCAAAAACCATGCGCGCTGCCAAAAACAGACTTGTGGTTCGATGTCGGGCAATGGTTTTATATCATCGAAGACCGGAAGACCCGGTAAATGGGCCGTGGCGCGTTACTACGGCCGGCTATCAGTACACCATTGAGACCGATGATGGAGAAGAAATCCTGGGTTATCATTGGCGCCCCGATTCCCCTAGCCCGTTCAAAGAGCCACATCTTCATCTTGGACAAGGAGCGCGGATAGGTCGAGCTGAATTCGAAGCTGCAAAAGCTCATCTTCCAACGGGGCGCGTTTCAATGGAGGATTTTATCCAGCTCCCGATTGAAGTCTTTGAGGCCAAGCCGAGGCAAGACTGGAAGGACGTGCTTAGAGCTACGGCAGAGCGGTTTTGGCAGTATGCCTCGTGGGGCAGTAAGCCGCGAGGCAGGAACTGAGCGACTACCTTCCGCCAGCTCGCGCCTTCGTCACACCCCAATCTTGCGGAAATTCTCGCTGGCGCGCTCGGCGGTAGCCTCGGCGTCATCTGCGGCTAGCTCGACTTCAATTCAGAAGCATTTCATCAACGGCGACGCGTTTCACAGCGGCGGCTCTAGCCTAGCCTAAATTGACGTAAAATGAACAAGCAGGGCCATTATGACGTTCCACCTCGACATCCCCGAATCCGTGGCAAGCAGCCTCCGCCTTCCCGTTCCCGAGATCGAACCCCGCCTGCGGACCGAGCTCGCAATCGCGCTTTACGCTCAAGGCATACTCCCCTTTGGCAAGGCGTGCGAGTTGGCCGAATCCTCCAGGTACGCCTTCGCCGATCTTGTCGCGAGCCGCAATATTCCACGGCATTATGCCGAGGACGATCTCAGCCTAGACCTCGAGTATGCTCGCGGTCAGTAACACGTCGCCGATATCGAATCTTGCCATCATAGGACGCCTCGATCTCCTGAACTTGCCGTCCATCCCGATCCCGTCGCGTGCGCGGCAATTCAGGCGGCCATTCGCGAGCAGTGGATCAAGACTGCGCTTCCGCAGAGTTCGACCTTGTTGAGCATTCTCCTATCATCCCTTCACAAGGGCGAAGCGGAAGCCATCGCGCTGGCTACGGACATGAAAGCCGACATCGTGATCATTGACGAGCAGGAGGCGCGGCAAACTGCCACTCAGGCCGGGCTCTCCGTCACCGGCGTCCTAGGCATCCTGCTGCGCGCAAAGCGCGCGGGCAAAATCGGCGCACTCAGACCAGAGATTCAAGCGCTCCGCAATAGAGCCCGATTTTTCATCGCTCCGTCGCTGGAAGCCAAAGTCCTCACAGCCGCCGGGGGTAGGCAGTGAGCGTGACTACCCTGCGACGCTTACGCAGCTCGTCATGGCGCCACAACTGGATTGCTCCCTCACTGGCATGGCGACCGGTACGAGCAAAGTGATCCACCCGTCTGCCCGCCACTCTCTCAATCCTGCCGCAACGCCCACAAAGGGTCCGACGCCGCCGCCCGCCGCGCCGGCCCCAACATTGCGGCCACCGCGGCCAGCGCCATGACGATCGTCACCGCGGCGTACGCTCGCGGATCTTGTGCGTGCAGCGGCAGAGGCCCATCTTTGAGTACTTTCGCCAGAGCGTGAACCAGACCGGCAGTCATCAACAGACCGGCGCCGAGCCCTGCCAGCACCGGCTTAACGCCTTGCAGCACCATGAGCCGGACAATGTCCACCCGGTTCGCGCCTAGCGCCACGCGGATGCCCAGTTCCCGGATGCGTTGGCTGGCCGCGAAAGCAGCCACGCCATAGATGCCCACCACGGCGAGGATCATCGCCATGATTCCCATCAGCACCACCAGTTGCGGCAACACCAGGAGCCGGCCCATCGTGGTGTGCAGCGTTTCGGGCCGGCCGATCATCCTTTGGCGGCTCGTGGTCACCTCTCTTGCCACGGCGCGTTCGAGCGTCTGGTCATCGCCTGAAAAGCGGAGCAGCATCGTCCGGAACCTGGCGCTGTTGCGCCGGGGCACGAAGTATTGCGCCTGGGCATCGTACGCGAGTCCGGCTGCGCTATCGCGAGCCACGCCCACTACTTCGAAAACTTCCTGCGGCTCGCCATGAAGGGGACGCGGTCCATTAAACCGCTTTCCCAGAGGCTCCTCCCCGGGCCAGAAGAGCTTGGCAAAACGCTCGGTGACAATCGCGACCGGCGCCGGCGTCTCGCTCTGGTCTTCTTCCGCCGTAAACGTACGGCCGCGCAGAATCGGTATGCTCAGAACGCGAAAAAAACCGGCCGAGACCTCCGTCCACGATGCCATCTGGCTGGCGCCGGCGATAGTGACTTCGTTTGTCCCCTGGCCCTCCAGCGGATTGAAGGGCGGCCCCGCGAATGCTACCGCTCCTACGCCATGCATCGCGCGAAACCGATCCTCCAGATCGCGGAAGATTGCGTCCGCCGTGAGTGACTTAACCGGAGTGACTACCACCCCAACGGCCAGCACGCGGCGCGTCTCGAAATCCGGTCCGGCGCTCCATTTCCTGTACTGAGCCTGCGCGCAGAGCCCCGCGGCGGCCAGCAGCACCAGGCTCAGCGCCACCTGGCACGCCACCAGGAATCCGCGCACGCGGTAGCTCCCCACCGCGTCCGTCGCCGTCTGTTGTCCCTTGAGCGACTGCGACAGATTCACCCTCAAGGATTCCAGCGCCGGCGCCAAACCTGCCACGCATCCCGCGCCGAGAGCAATGGCTGCCAGATACATGAAGACTGTCCAATCCGGATTGAGCGAGTGTGCGACTGCATTGTTGCCGACCGCCTTTACGATGGCTGCCGGGAAGTAATACGCCATCCAAAGGCTCAGGGCCGCGGCGCCCGAAGTCAGCACCAGGCTTTCGGTGAACAGCATCCGCACCAACCGCACCTTTCCCGCACCTAGTGAGATGCGAACGGCCATCTCACGCTGGCGCGAAGCCGCGCGTGCTAACAGCAGCGTGGAAACGTTGACGCATGCGATCAACAGCAACAGGGCGGACCCACCCAGCAGGGTCAACAGGATGGGTCGGACATCGCC
>JBEKNN010000128.1:0-25034 GCA_049522755.1 Bryobacteraceae bacterium
TGAATTTCCGGCGGGGCCGAAGGAACTCGATCGCGACATGGCGGCGCTGAACGAGATTCTGATCGAAATCAAGCGATGAAGCCTTGGGGGATTTAACATGACGCAGCTAATCAGTCGCACAGCATGGGGCGAGAAACGGGGAGTGATTCTACGGCGGCGATGCGGGAACGACCAAGTCTCGCCGCTTGACCAGATCAACGCGGCCAACGTTGAAGACTTGAAAATCGTCTGGCAGTGGAAAGCGCAGAACTTCGGGGAGCGGCCCGACTTCAATTGGGAAGTGACGCCATTGATGGCTGGGGGCGTCCTCTATTTCACTGCGGGAACGAAGCGCGATGTGCGGGCGGCCGACGCGCCCACCGGTATTCCGATGACTTACATAGTGAATGACAGACACTTCGTAGTGGTCGCAGCCGGCGCCACAGGAATGCCCGCCGAACTACTTGCGCTGGCGTTGCCGTACGGTCAGGGCGAAGTCTCAGACGGCTTGGGCGGTCTCTCTTACCTACCGCCTCGTCCGCGCCCTACAGGGACCACGGGGCCGTCTTCACCCGGCGGCGGCGCGCCAGTGTTCGCGCCGCGTCCTCCGCGTCCCGGAGGAACCCAACCATCATTCGAGGGACCGTTCTGGAAGAACTTGGCGTCATTGCTGAGAGGATGATTCTTGGCATAAATGGCGTTTGCCTGTCCGAAGATCTTGCCGGCTCTCAGCGTGTCATCGTGTATCTTCGTGACCATCGCCTGGTAGCGGTCGTCGTTCTGGGGATATCCGGAAAACGAGCTCAAGTCGTTGTTGCCGATGATGACCACATCGACGCCGGGCACCGACGCAATGTCATAAGCGTTGGCCACGCCGGTAGGCGTCTCGATCATAATCACCACCAGCATGTTGTCGTTGATAGTCTGGCGGTAATTGATGCCGTTGATGCCCCAGATGCTCGCAGCCTGGCCCTGTCCGGCGCTGCGGCGCGCCACGGGTGGATAGCGCGCCCACTTCACCGCCTCCCGGGCCCGATCCACATCGTCGACGGTCGGGATGATGACGCCCAGCGCGCCGATATCCGTGGAATGTTGAATGCGCATTTCCTGCGCGTCGGGCAGACGGATCATGGGAATTGCGCCGGCATGCGGGCAGGCGGCGATCATAGCTTCTATATCCCTGAACTCCAGGGTGCTGTGCTGCATTTCGTACCAGGTGAAATCGTAGTGCTTGGCGGCCTCACAGTTCGCGGCAATATCGAATTTCGATTGCGTATAGCTGAAAACCTGTTTGCCTTCCAGAAGCTTCTGCTTCACGGTGTTATACAACTTCGGTTTGGCGCTATCCTGGTTCTGGCCTTGTTGAGCAATGGCCCACGTGGCCGCAAGCGAAAATCCAACTACAACGGCAATTGTCTTGGCGGACATTTTCATCATGGAAATCTCTCCGTGCGGATCGATCCGCTAACAGTGTTGAAGTATATCTCAATCGAGACCTTGCCGTTGAGTCCGGAGCCGACAGCGGTGCTGCGGACCCCGCCGCCAGCAATCTGGACCGCGTCTTGCTGACTGACGCTGGGCGAGGCGCATACCAGTTTCCCTTCGCGGAGCATGAGCGCGCTGATTTGTTTCGGGGATCGTTCTACGTCATCGGCGAAAACATCCATACCACGCGCGTGGTGCGCGAGCAACTTGCGGCAGAACCTGATGCGAGGCGAAGAGAGCCGGCTGAAAGCCGGCTGCAGCCAGGATTGGCTGCCCCACTTATGGCAGGGCGTATACGTAGAGACGGCCTGTGCCGGGCGGGGCCCCGGTTACTAACGGACCGCCTGCGCCCGCGGCCATCACCGCAACGTATTGTTTTCCATTTTTTCCCAGATAGGTGATGGGCACGGAACGCGCCACGTCGTTTAGCTTTGTAGTCCAAAGTTCTTTGCCAGTACGCGAGTCGAAGGCGTGGAAACGCGCGTCCGACGATGCGCCGATGAACACAAGGCCGCCGCCTGTGGCGATGGAGCCGCCTACGTTGGGCGTGCCGGTCTTGGGAATGCCCTTGGCGTCGAGCTCATCGAACGAGCCCAGAGGCACGCTCCATGCAATGTCTCCGGTGTTGACGTTGACGGCGACCAGCTCGCCCCAGGGGGGCTGCTGGCAGGGCCAACTGTTCTTCGTTTCGATGAAGAGGCTGGAATCTGCGTCGAGGCTTTTGTCATCGGGTGACACTCGCACATAATACTGGCCGCTGGCGTTCTTGATCATCTTGTTGAGGTTGCCGAGGTCCTGCATGTTGACGAACACAAATCCGAGGCGAGGGTCGAACGACGTACCACCCCAGTTGCCGCCGCCGATCCAGCTCGGGAAGATGACGCGCAGCTTCGGACCATATTGCGCATAAGGGCCGCCACCTATCGCGCCGCCTTCCGTCTCAAGCAACGCGCGGCAGAACTTCTCGTGCTCGGGCGTGACAGTCGCCACCTCGCGCGGATCGAAGGTAGTGCGCGTCAGAGGCGGAGGCTTTACGGGAAACGGCTGGGTGGGCCATGGCTGGTCGCCAGGCACGGTGTTGTCGGAAAGAACGGGCCGCTCTTCCACGCCGTAGATAGGTTTGCCGGTAGTCCGGTCCAGCAGGAAAAGCAGCCCCTGCTTGGTGCTCTGCGCGAGAGCGGGAATTTTCCTGCCCTTATGGACAACGTCGATCAGCGCGGGCGGGGCGGTGGGATCGTAGTCCCAGTTGTCGTGGTGCGTGGTCTGGAAATACCATTTGAGCTGGCCGGTGGCGGCGTCCAGCGCCACGATGCAATTACCGTAGAGGTCGGGGCCTTTGCGGTCGCCGCCGTCGAAATCGCGCGTGACCGAACCGACTCCCGCGAAAAGCATGCCGCGCTCCACGTCAACCGTGATGGAGCCCCAGGCATTGGCGCCGGAGCGGTCCTGCCACTGGTCCTCCTGCCAGGTATCGTGATTCGGCTCACCGGGCCGGGGAATGGTGTGGAATGTCCAGACGAGCTTTCCGGTGTTGGCGTCCCAGGCGCGAATATCGCCAGGCGGCCCGAGCGAAGGGCTTTCCTGAATATGCGAGCCGGTGATCACCAGGTTTTTATAAATCGTCGGGGCCGAAGACATGCCGTACTGGCTGCGCTGATACTTTTCGGGCAGGCCCTGACGGAGGTTTACCAGGCCTTCATTGCCGAAGCCGGGCGAGAGCTGACCGGTCTTGGCGTTGAGCGCGATCAGCCAGCCGTCGGCGGTGCCGAAGACCAGGCGCGGCGGCGTCTGCGCGTCGCCAGCCCAATAGGCGAGACCGCGCAGGGCGGGCGTGTGCTGGCCCTCATACTCCCAGATCTTCTTGCCAGTCTCAGGCTCGAGAGCGAGCACGCGGTTATACGCGGTAACGAGGTACATCACGCCGTTGATCACAAGCGGCGTGCTTTCGGAACGGCGTGCGCGACTGCCTCCGCGGCCGGCCGGTCCGCGACCTGCCGCACCGCGGCCGTCCGGCCCGCGTCCGGGCGCAGCATTGGCGGGCGGCGGCTGAGTTACCGGCGGCAGGGTTATTGGCGCCTGAGTATCGTAGCTCCATGCGAGCTGCAGTTTCGCAACGTTCTTGGGCGTGATCTGCTTCAGCGAAGAGTAGCGGGTCCCGCCAGGGTCGTGGCCATACACGGGCCAATCGGTCTGCGCGTGCAATGCGAGCAGAGCCGTGAACAGTGTGATGAGGGATCTAATCGCCAGTTTGGTTACTTCATGGCTTCGTCGGTGAGCTCGCATTGCACGCCCCCTTCCGGCACTTCGACATGGGCCGCCCACAGGATTCCATTGACCAGCAGGCGGCGGTTGCTCTCGATCAGCAGGTTCTTGTGGAAATCGACGCCTGCCATAACGAATCCGCGGCCGCCGCCCTGCCGCTGCACGGCCCAGGAAAGAACCGAAGACGCGCCATCCTTGGATTTGCCGTTGAGCAGAATCGTTCGGCGGGGATCGTCGGGAAGCACCTCGTTGGTGAAGATCTCTTCGTCGTAGGTGATGGGTTGAACGCCGCGGAGGATCGGGTGATCGGGAGCGGCGAGCGACGTGGTCCACGTGCTGAGAACTACTTTCGAGACGCCGGTCTTGTAGTATCCGCCCAGCCAGTCGAGGAAGTAGTTACTCGCGGACGCATTTACAACGTGAGTGGTGTAGTGGAAAATGACAAGGCCGGTGCCGTTCTTCATGAGCTGGTCGAACTGTTTGAGGCGCTCGGTGGTGTACGGATCGTAAGTCTTCTGGTCCGTTGTGTCGTTCTGCGGAAAGAGCGCGTGGGACTCTTCCGGGGTTCTGTCGCCGCTGCTATCGAGCACGATTGCGGCGGGGTTTCGCAGCGTGTTGATCGCCGGGACTTTGCCATTGTAGATCCGGGTACTGACGCCGGCGATATTAGTCGCGTGATCTACACAGTACTTGAGGGCCGCGAGATCCTTCATGTATTCGTGACGTCCGGGAGCGCCATGATCTTTAGGGCCGGCGACGAATATGATGGTCTTTGCGGCGGCGGCAGGGACGTTTGGCGGCTGCTGGGCGCGCGCCGATAACAGGCAGGCAGTGACAGCAGCTATACCCAGGCTTAGTCTTATGGAGTTACTCGCGTTCATCGGGTGTTCCTCTTACTGCCGCTTACTTTGAATCACCGAAAGAGCCGCCTGAAAGGCGGCTGCAGCCAGGATTGGCTGTCCCACAAATTACTGTGAAGAGGGGTTGTTGAATTCGCGGTCGGCGAAGGCTATGAATATGGGCCAATTCGGGTTGGGCGTGTGTCCGCTGCTGTGCTGGCGGAAGATGAGGTCGCCATCCAGGATTCCCGTCTCGATAGGCGGAAATGCGGCGGTTCCGAGATCCTTTTTACCCAACAGGCGATATACTGGTCCCGCGCCGACGCCGGCCAGGAACGTGCCCTTGGCGTCTACCCACGCATCCGAATTCCCGATATCGACGGCCGGATCGATGGAATTGCCGGCGCTCAGGAATACGGGGCGCGGCGCGCACATCGCCACCAGCTCGTGCGAATCCACCGGCAAATCGCTCCACTTGAGCGGCCCGGCGTATTTCAGGAAGTTACCGGCCATCCAGTGATATTCGTTCACTGCGGCGACGTTTTCCACCAACTCGCCCCAATTGCGGCGGTGGAGTTTGGCGCCTCCCTCGCCGGAGGAACTGACGAAGGCAATGGCGATGCGGGGATCATAAGCCATGCTGACGACGGTGGCTTTACCATAGCGCGAGTGACCTTGAATTCCGACGCGCTTGGCGTCCACGGCCTTGTCGGTTTCAAAATAGTCCATGGCGCGGCCGGCGCCCCAGGCCCAGGCGCGGAGGGCTCCCCAATCGTCAGGCTTGCGCGGCTGGCCCTTGTTTACGAGGCCGATGATGCCTTTCGTCAGACCGGCGCCGTTGTCGGCCTGAATGCTGCCGGGAGCCAGGCTGGCATAGCCCCAACCCTTCGCCACAACCTGCTGTTGCCAGGTGGGACCTGCGGGTGCGGCGCGTCCGCCGCGTGCGGGAGCCGCACCGGGACCTGCGGCTGCTCCGCGGCCAGCGCCGGGGACCGCGCCGAATACCATGATGACCGGCACGGGACCCTTGGCGTTGGCCGGAGTGCTCAGCGATAGCTGGATGTCGACGGTGACTTGGGGATAAGAGGAATTGTCTACATGACCCGCGAGCGTTTTGGTAATGACCGGCACGTCACCCACATTTTCATTTGTGGTGGCGGTCACTTCCCACTTCACTTTGGGGATGGACTTTGGAACCCGGCCGTAAACCTCGCGGTCGAAGTCCGCGACGATTTCGGGGCGGCGCTGGTCCCACCACATTTTCGCCGTGGTGACTTTCTTCCCGTTCTTCATCACCAGCGGGTCCGGCAAATTGGGATAGGGATTGGCCTTGGATTCGTCATAATTCGCCGAGCCAAGCTCGCGGGCGTTCACCGGCGGCCGGAGCGACGTAATGTGCAACTGGTCCAACATATTCTGACGATCCTGCGTCGAGGCTTGCGTGGTGGCAAGCTGCTCCGGCGTAGGCGCCCCACGGCCACCCGCAGCTGCTTGGGCGCCGGCGGGCTGCTGAGCGGCTTGAAAGGCCAAGCTTCCCACAGGCACGACGACTAACGCGAGGCATGCGAAACCAACTAGCGGTAGAATCCATCCGGCTTTCTTCATGACTTTCTCCTCGTCTCTCCGTTTCAACCACGCACACAAGACTCACTCGCTATGCAGCGAGTTACGACTAATCGAAATAGCAACCACGCTCAGCCCAGTCAAGGTGAGGCGCCGGGGCGCGGCACATCCAGTCATTCAGACTTTCCTTGCCCGGGCGGACTGTATTGTGGAATCCGGCGGCATAGGTCTTCCCCGAAGGGTCTATCTCCGGAGTAATTATCGTGCAGAGCGACCATCGACTCATGCATGCCTACCGCGCCGGAGCGGCAAATCGCCAGGCCGCGGCGGCCCGAAGATTCCGCCACTGCTTCGAAATCGCAGGAGCCGAAGGTTCCAGCTAATGGCGTCAGGCCATGCGTCGTGGCATGCATCGTCCCTCCCAATATTGCGTCAGGAGCTTGATCAACAAGTAATTAGTATCAGGCTCGAACTAAAAAGAAGATACGCTTATTCTAGAGGCGGTGTCAAGCGCCTGGAAGCTCGTTGCCTGGACATCGGGGGGCTTAATGCGGCTTCTGGCGGGCGTGGAGGGGGCCGGCCTTGGGCTGAGGAAGTGGGGGTTTTGCGGATTTTGACGGAACGAAGCCAAGAACGTGGAAGGGGGTTTGGATTGTTGGGGTTGCGGCCGGGTTGCGCCTGGTGTTGCGGCGTCCGCGGGCCACGGGGAGCGTGGGCCGGTTGAATTCTGAGAGTAAGCGCGGCTGGCCGCATTGTTTTGGAGTTAACGAAAAACATGAGGAACCTCGATTTGAGACTAGCAGGCGTTTTTGGGGCTGCAAGGGGCGGAAGCGCTGGAGTGCTATAGAAAGGCTGAAAAATAAATTTGGCAGTGCTGTGACTGTGGTTTTTGGAAGATTGCAGAATCGATACGGATCGGAGGCTCTGGCGCCTCGACCGGCGGGTTGGTCTTCGCTTGGGCATGAAAATCGCGTCCGGTCATGGGGCTTTGACGTACTCTCGTAGTGTAGTGGGCTATGATCCGCCGGGCAGTTCCCTGGTCCGCGGCTGACTCCTTCGCCGGCCTCTCGGGGATTTCATGAGGCTGTTATTGCGGAGCGAAGAGCGGGTCCAGGGGGACCCGCGCGGACCAGGGGGCCCGCCCTACTACAAAGTGGAAGGTGTATACTGAGCACGATCCGGGAGTCCGATATGGGAATTCCGGATGAAGTCGATGGACGCGAGGACCTGGTCAATAACAACAATGTCAGCAACGTAGCCGCGGCGACTGGCGGCAAACTGTGTTACCGGACTTCGCCACGGCGTAAACTCGTAACGGGCCTTCTTGCGGCCGCTGCTCTCACCCTTCTGGTTCGCACATCGGCTCAGCAGGCGGACACTCCACTTTCCACTCTCTCGTCCCGTGGCTATGTCGACGCGAAGCTTTGTTATGGCTGCCATGTGGCCATCTATACCACTTACTCGCGGACTGGCATGGGGCGTTCCTTCGGCAAACCTGGTGTCTCGAACAGTGTCGAAGACTATACGAAGAATAATCGCTTCTATCACGCCGCCTCGGGAACGTGGTTCGAAATGCTCGCGCGCGACGGCGAGTACTTCCAGCGGCGCTATCAGACAGGCTACGGCGGCAGGCAAACCAACGTCGATGAAACCCGCGTCGATTACTATCTCGGCTCCGCCAATCACGCACGCTCTTATCTGCACCGCACCAGCGACGGCAGACTAGTCCAGTTACCGGTGACTTGGTATTCGGAAAACGGCGGCGCCTGGGCCATGTCACCCGGGTATGACTCGCGCGAGCAGTGGTACTCGCAGCGCGGCGTTCCCTACGAGTGCCTATTCTGTCATAACTCCTATGCCGATGTACCGGCCACCTTCCGCCGGCGCGGCGACGCGCAGGTTTATCCCGCCACACTCCCCGAAGGCATCGACTGCCAGCGCTGCCACGGGCCTGGGGCCAATCACATCCGGGCCGCGCAGGTGAAGGATGCAAGACCGGACGATCTGCGCAGGACAATCGTCAATCCATCGCGCTTGACCGCGGACCGCCAGCTCGAGATCTGTATGCAGTGTCATCTGGAAACGACGAGCATGAATCTGCCGGAATCGATCACCAGATTCGACCGGGCGCCGTTTTCGTACTTGCCCCCGGAGCCCCTGGGCGCTTTCAAAATCTTCTTCGACCGGGCCGATGGCAGCCGGCAAGATGGGCCATTCGAAATCGCTCACTCGGCGTATCGGCTAAGGGAATCGCAATGCTACCTGCAGAGCAACGGCGCACTGACATGCGTCACTTGTCACAACCCGCACGACGTTTCCCGGAACGCGCGAGGCGCCGGCGAGTATAACGGCGTCTGCCTGCGGTGCCATTCCTCCGCTCTCAAGCAGTTAGTCTCGAATGGAAAACATACCCAGGCTCCCGATTGCGTGGACTGTCACATGCCGAAGCGCCGCACCTCCGACGTGATACACGCTGTGATGACCGACCATCGGATCGAGCGGCGCCGTCCGGAAGGCGATCTGCTGGCCGCGCGGCCGGAGCGCGACACATCCGACGGCGCGCAGTACCGGGGCGAAGTGGTGCCTTACTATCCGGATCCATTGCAGAAGAGCGCGGAAAACGAAATGTACGCCGCCATTGCGCAGGTTCGCGACAAGAGCAATCTGGCGGGCGGGATTCCTCGACTGACGCGGGCCATTGACGCGGCGAAGCCTCGCCGGCCGGAACCGTATTTTGAGCTTGCCGAGGCCCTGCATGCGCAGAACCAGCGGGAAAAGGCGGTTGCGGCGTACCGGGAAGCGCTGCGCCGGGATGCAGAGTATCTCGCGGCGCTGATGGGCCTCGGATCGGCGCTCGACGAAATGGGGCGTGAGGCCGAGGCGGTTGAGGCGCTGCGGCGCGCCACACAATCGGCGCCATCCGACGCGAGGACATGGAATTCTCTGGGCGCGGTGGAGTTCCGGTCGGGTCATGCAAAAGAGGCGAAGGCGGCTTTTGAGAGGGCGATCGCGCTTGACCCCGAGATGCCCGAGGCCCGCAGCGGGTTGGGCTTGACTCTCGCGCAGACCGGCGACCGCGATGGGGCCGAAAGGCAATTACGCGAGGCCATCCGGATCCTACCGAATTATGGGAACGCCCACCGGAATCTCGGTAATCTGATGGCCGCCGCGGGCGATTTGCCGCAGGCGGCCTGGGAACTGCGCATGGCGGCCGATTTGCTTCCGGCGGACGCGGCAGTGCGCTTCAATTATGCGGTGACTCTTAGTGGCTTGAAGGAATTCGCGGATGCGGAGTTACAGGTTAAGGCGGCGATCCGGCTCGACAATAATTTCGCGGAAGCTCATGCGCTGCTGGGCAGCATCCTGCAACAGAGAGATCGGACGGACGATGCCCGCCGGGAATACGAGACTGCCCTCCGGATTCGACCCGATCTTAGCCGCGCGCAGTTCGAGCTGGGCGCCCTGCTCGCCGGTAAGGGCGACCTGGCTGGCGCAACGCCATATCTCAGGAACGCGGCGCGATCTACGGATCCGGCGCTCCGGGCGCGCGCTGCACAACTGATGCAGAGGCTCGGTATCAAGCCTTGATGAGAGGCGGATAACTCCGTTTGCGGGGCTTTCGATTGTGAGGCTATTCCGAGGGCCGTGCGATGTCACGTCACGGAAGGAACTCCCGTCGGGTCCGCGGCCACCCCGGTCGGCCACTCAGGCATCGCGTCGGACTGATCTGGCTGGTCGAAGAGCGGGTCCAGGGGGACCCGCGCGGACCAGGGGGTCCGCCCTACAGCTCCGGGAGGAGTGAGTTACAATTGCTAACGTATTTTGTTGTTAGCTTGAATTATTGAAGTGACCCTATGACATTACGCCGCGTTTGCATAAGTGTCTGTCTCCTACTGGCGCTTTGCGCCTTGACTCGCGGACATCACTTGGGACGCCCCTGGGATCTATGGCGCGCCCAACGTGGCCGAGCGCTATACCGGGTGGTGGGCGCGCGAATACTTCGGCGGGACGAGTACGGCACAAGGCGCCGAGGCCGCCTACAGCAAGTACTTCGCGCTGCTCGACAAGCCTAACGCTCTGTGACGGCTATGATTATCATTCAGGATTTGATCGGCCAACTGTATCGCAAGGTAGGCGGCGAAACACCTGCGCCATTCAGCGCCGACACGCTGACTCAGTTACAGGCGCGAGCCGCGCAGTTAGACGACGCGCTGGCAGCGGAGGAGAAGGCGCAGGCCGGCATGTCACTCTCGCAACAGCGGATTTTATCGATCGATGCAGGTCTGGGCCTGCAGATTGCACAACGCCAGACGCACGCGGCGCTCAAACTGGAGGAGGCGCTGCGCGCGCCGGACGCCGCGCGTATGTGGCAACTGGTGGGCGAAGCGCGCACGTTCCTGGAACAACTGGAAACGGAATTCTCCCGCGGCGAATATCCGCCGTTCGATCGCTGGTATCAGCAGAGCTGGATCCGTTCGGCGCAGAGCAATAACAACCCGCACCGCGCTTACAACCAACTCCGCGCCTTCACCGGCAGCGAGGGGCACGGCAGCATTGGCAACGTTGGGCCCGGCGTTCGCTAGCGGATCCTGGCTGGGACCGGGTCCCGTGACGGGCCGAACTCGAAGAACGCCGACCGGAATCTGATACAACTGAAAACACAACGACATGCTCTCTGCGAGCGAGGCCGCTTTCCGTCTGCAAGCCCGGGAGATCCTGATTCGCCGCCGGTGGTGGATCGCGGTGCTGCTCTTCTTCGCCGGGCTGATCAACTATTTCGACCGCACGATTGTCTCCGTCGCCCTGCCGGCGATCGCCGCCGATTTGCACCTGGGGCCCGCGCGCATGGGCGTTTTGCTTTCCGCTTTCTTCTGGTCCTACGCGCTGATGCAGGTGCCTATCGGGTGGCTCTCGGACCGCTATAACTTGCGCTGGCTGTATGCCGCCGGCTTCGGTCTCTGGTCGCTTACCTGCGGGCTTACGGGTTTCGCCGCGAGTCTGGGCGTCCTGCTGGTTCTGCGCGTGCTGCTGGGCATCGGAGAATCCATCTATCTTCCGGGTGGGATGAAACTGGTGAGCGTTCTCTTTCCGCCGAAGGACCGCGGCCTGGCTTCCGGCCTTGTTAATTGCGGGACGCGCGCGGGGCTTGCCTTCGGCGCCCCACTGATCGCCTCGGTGGTGGTCGCATTCGGCTGGAAGAACGCCTTTTTCCTGCTGGGTTTCACGTCGATGGTATGGCTCATTCCGTGGATTGCATGCTTTCCGCGCGGCGCGAACACCGCCGAATTCGGGGAGTCCGGCGCCGCGAAAGGAATGTGGGGCCGGGTGGATCGCAGCTTGCTCGGCGTGTGCGTGGCAAACATCGGCTACGGCTATTATTTTTACCTGATGGTGACGTGGCTCCCGGCCTACCTGGTGCAGACGCGGCATCTGCCGCTGCGGACCGCCGGCGCGTACGCCGTGATCCCCTACCTGACCTTTGCGCTCTGCGAACCCATCGGGGGCTGGATTGCCGATCGGCTGGTGGCCATGGGCCTGGAGGAAATCTTCACGCGCAAGGTGGTCATCACAGCCGCGTTCCTCACGGGCATCCTGCTGATTCCCGCCGGCCTGGCCGCCGGCACGACGTCCAGCGTTCTTCTTCTAGGCGGCGCTTCGCTGGTGGGGCTTTCGACAGGCAACCTGTATGCGCTGGTGCAGCGGATCAGCCGCGGCGGCAGCGTCGGCTTCTCGGTCGGGCTTTTCAATCTCGCCGGCAATCTCTCGGGCGTCGCCGCGCCGCTGGTCACGGGACTCATCATCGCGAAGACGGGATCTTACTTCCCCGCATTCGTGGTTGCGGTGGCGATGCTGCTCGCGGTGCTTCCTCCTTATTGGTGGATGGTGGAGACGGCAGGCGCGGGCTCTGGGAGGGAAGGACGCGAGCGATAGCGCGGCGTCAGCTTCGTGGGATGGCGCGTCGGGGCCGAGACCATGTTGGTCGGGCGCGCGGTTGGCAGGCGGAAGCGCCTGCCCCACGATTGTGCACTGGATGTAGAAACTTCAGGCGCGAACTGCTCGCCGCGCGCCGCTTCGGGCGGCACGCACGCGATGGCAAGCTGAAGCATACCCTACCAATGTGCGCAACTACTTCGGACGCTGTGTTTACTTTTGGCGCCGAGGATGCCGAGCGGTCACGTGGGACTATGGTGCTGAGGGAGTCGCTTGAGGAAATTCTGCGCTTTGCATACGGGCCGAACTCTCGCGTTTAGAGTGGTGGTTGCCGCTGCGTTGGCAGCATCGCGGCCGGCCGCATCCGCGGGATCCGATAAGACAGTGTACGTAATCGACAATTTCGACGGGCCAACCGCACTACAAGGGTGGCAGTTTTACAGCGATCAAGCATCGCCCGCGGTTGGCGGCGCGCTCGCACTGGGGCCCGGACATCGTGAGCATGGGGCAGTGCTTTCGTATCGGCTCGCCTGCGACCGGAATACCGGTTGCGACGCCTATGCGGCGGCGCTCTGGAGGCCGGCGTCACCGGCGCCGAAGACGCGCGACCGCGCGCTTTCCCTATGGATTCGTTTCCTGCCAAAGGTCGCGGTTTCTCTGGAGGCAAAGGACAGCAGCGGACAAACGCTGCGGTTTCCCCTCGGGGCTACCATCGAGCACCCCAGAGCCGGCGACTGGCAATACATGGTTGTACCGTTGTCACCGAAGCGCGCCAACGGGATCAAGGGGCGGCTGGTTGAAATTGGCATCGTGGTTCAGGCACGAGCCGAAGTGACAGAGCCCGGAGCAATCGTACAAGGCTCGGTGAGTTTCGACGAGGTCCAGCTGCGAGAGTCCTCTGAGACCTTCCAGATCGACGCAGCGGCCCAAACCGCGCCTCGCGCCGACGCTTCCGAATTGGCGCCTCGCTTGGGAGTCAACATCCACCTGCTGCAGGACGACCACGCACTCGATCTTGCCCACGCCGCCGGCTTCGCATTTGTGCGGATGGATATGCTGTGGAGGGATGTCGAAAGGAGCGGCCGCTATCGCTTCTTTCCTTACGACAGGCTGCTTCGCGCGCTGGAAGCTCGCGGAATGGGCGTGCTCTGGATTCTCGATTACGGACATCCGGATCACGGGGGCAGCGTCCCTCGAACGCCGCAGGATGTAGCTGCCTTCGGCCGCTTTGCCGAAGCGGCGGCGGCACATTTCAAAGGCCGCAATGTGCGGTATGAAATCTGGAACGAACCGAACACGAGTCAGTTCTGGGAACCGTATCCTAATGCTTCGGAATACGCGGCCCTGCTCAGGGAGGCCGTGGCGGCGATCCGCAGCGCCGACCCATCCGCAAAGGTGTCCAGCGGCGGCCTATCCAGGTTCGATGAAGCATTCTTGAGGGAGGCTGTGGATCCGAGCCTGGCCGCCAGTTTGACCGCGATTGCCGTCCACCCGTATCCAAAGAGCGGGCCGGAAACCATCGCGCCCGAGTTAGGGATACTGCGCGAATGGGTTGCGCGCTCGCTGGGTGAGCACCTCGAGATCTGGGATACGGAATGGGGATACTCGTCGGCAAATGCTCCCGTAGAAGCTCCTTCGAACGGTCAGAGTGAGGCGGGCCGCAGGCGCCAGGCGAGCCTCGCGGTCCGCGAGTTACTGACCGTGTGGACCGCTCGATTGCCGCTGGCGGTTTGGTACGATCTGCGCGACGATGGGACGGACCCTGCGAACCAGGAGCACAACTATGGCTTGCTGGACTCGAGCGGGAACGAGAAGCCCGCGATGAAGGCCATACGCACCTTGATGGGTGTTGTCCGCGATCGCAAGTATGCCGGCATGATCGAGGAAACACCGGCGGGAATCCACGCGATGCGGCTGGACGGATCGACGGATACGATCCTGGTGGTTTGGACCGATCAGCCGGATAGCCGCCGGACAGTCGAATACCCTAAACACAATCTTGCCTCTGCGACCGACTTGATGGGCCAGCCTCTTAAATCGAAGGACCGTCCCTCGGGCCAGGCGCAGGTGGAGATAGATGGCGGCGCCGGTCCGATCTATTTGCAGTGGACATCCGGATCTCGCGGCGGGCTTCATCCGGACCCGGCGTTGGCCGAGGTGGGAACAGGTGGCGCGTAGGCGAGCCTATCCGTGGCTGCCACCAGGGCGCGGCTGTTCGGGGGATCGAAGGCGCTGTGCCCGCTATCGGGAGTGATGATGAAATCGGCTTCGGGCCACTCACGGTGCAGCGCCCACGCGCTCTCCAGCGGGCACACGACGTCGTAGCGACCCTGCACGATCACGCCGGGGATGTGGCGAATGCGCGAGACGTTGCGCAGCAACTGGTCTTCGGTTTCCAGGAAGCCCTTGTTGATGAAGTAGTGGACCTCAATGCGCGCGAAGGCGAGGGCAAATTCATCCTCTTCGTAGTGCCCGGCGAAATCGGGGTCGGGCAGGAGTTTGGATGTGACGCCTTCCCAGCCGCTCCAGATCTTAGCAGCGGCCAGGCGCACGACCGGATCGTCGCCGGTAAGGCGGCGGTGGTACGCGGAGAGCAAATCGCCGCGCTCAGCCTCGGGGATATGGGCGAGATACGGCTCCCACGCATCGGGATAGAGCGCCGACGCGCCGCGCTGGTAGAACCAGTCGAGCTCCTGCCGCCGGAGGAGGAAGATGCCGCGGAGGACGATTTCGGTGACGCGATCGGGATGAGTTTGAGAATAAGCCAGGGCCAGGGTAGAGCCCCAGGATCCGCCAAAAACCTGCCAGCGCTCTATCCCGAGATGCTCGCGGATTTTTTCGATATCGGCGACCAGGTCCCAGGTAGTGTTGGCTTCGAGAGACGCGTAGGGCGTGCTCTTGCCGCAGCCGCGCTGGTCGAAGTTCACAATACGGTACTTCTCCGGGTGAAAGAATCGGCGCTGCTTCGGATCGGAGCCGCCGCCGGGACCGCCATGCAGAAAGATCACGGGCTTGCCAGAGGGGTTGCCGGATTCCTCAAAGTAGATCTCGTGGACGGGTGACACCTGGAGCCGGCCCGTGTTGTAGGGCTCGATGGGCGGGTACAGCCAGGTGACGGGATCTTTCATGAGAGGTCCGGAAAGTTGGTGGTTGAGCATGGTGGGCAGTATAGTCGGGTCAATGCGCGGAAGTTTTCTTCAGCGCGACGGCATTCATGCAATAGCGCAATCCGCTGGGGGCGGGACCATCCGGGAAGACATGCCCGAGGTGCGCGTCGCAGGTATTGCAGATGGTTTCGACGCGTTTCAAAAACGCCGGCCCGTCGAAGCGATATGCGATTGCATTGCCGGCCACCGGCTGGGTAAACGACGGCCATCCGGTGCCGGACTCGAATTTCTCCGACGCATCGAAGAGAACGGTTTCGCAGCAGAGGCAGGAGTAGATCCCGGGCTCGAACAGCCCGCACATTTGTGAACTGAAGGCGCGCTCGGTACCCGCCTCACGGGTCACATGATACGCTTCCGGGCTCAGTTGCCGGCGCCACTCGGCGTCCGTCTTGGCGACCTTGCGGTCGGGGGCGGGATTGCCGTTCTTGGCGAGATTGAGGATGTCGGACCATTTCAGCATCATGTTGTAATTCTATTGATGATTTCGTTGGGCCGGCGGTTCTTAAAAAATCCGGGCGGGCTCCGACTCAGGGCCGCCGAGGGAGGAACTGGGGGCCGCAAGTGCGCCAGGGTCACGCGGTATCGGTGCGGAGCCGCGCGAAGCCTCCCTGCGTCAATCATAATTTAATTTGTGAAGCCTGAGAAAATCTGGCGGCGTATCGCGGCGGGGTTGATTTTGTTCGGCGTCTCTTTCGGCTACGTCGAGGCGGCGGTGGTGGTTTACCTGCGTGCTCTTTATGATCCTCTCCGGCACGCGCTACATCCCGATCGACCGGCGGGCGAGCTCTTTCCGCTGATTACGGCAGACCAACTGCAGAATGCTGCGCCCGAAAAATCGTGGCTCCTGGGCGTGGAAGTCGCGCGTGAAGCGGCGACGATGATCATGCTGGCGTCAGTGGCTTTGGTGGTCGCTCAAGACCGGCCACTGTGGCTGCCTTCGTTCGCGATTGCGTTCGGCGTCTGGGATCTTTCCTTTTACGCGTTCCTGAAACTGCTGCTTCACTGGCCCTCGTCAATCATGACCTGGGACATTCTGTTTCTAATCCCCGTGCCCTGGGTGGCGCCGGTTCTCGCGCCGTCGATCGTGTCGATGACGATCATTAGCGCGGGGCTCGTCGCGCTCGAGCGGCCGGTGCGAATGTCGCCGGCGCACTGGGCCGCAATGATGCTAGGTGGGGCGCTGATTCTGATGTCGTTCGTGTGGGACTATCAGAACCTTATGGCGGGCGGGCTTCCCCGGCCGTTTGCCTGGAGGTTGTTCGGCGCGGGCGAGTTAGTGGGCGTGGCGGCTTTCCTTCACGCGTTCAGGTCGTCAAATCGTCTTAATCTTTCTCGGCGGCGCACTGATAATCATGGGGAAACTCTCCGTTGATTCGTTGGAGCGAAGTTTTCAGAAGCGATGGTCGTAGTCGTTATTCTGGCTAACTATCGTCGTAGTACAGCGAGCTGACGTCGGCGCTCCATGGCCCTCCGGCGAAGCTACCCTCGGATTGCGATCCGCGGCTGCTTGCTCGCGGCTCCGGCGGAGGCAAGCTATACGCGTACGCCGCGGAGACCGGGCTGTTTGCTACCGGTTCCGCGATCCGCGTATCCTTTCGCGGCTTGCGCGCAATATATAGATGTGAGCAAGACGCCAGCCGACGACGCCAGGTTGCTGGCCGGAGCCCGCCGCGGTGAAGAGGCCGCGTTCCTGGCGCTTTACCAGCGCCACCGGACGCCCGTGTTCCGCTTCGCCTGGCGCTTCACGGGCTCGGTTCACAGCGCGGAAGACGTGACGCAGGAATGCTTTCTGGCGCTGTTCGGGGGCGCCGCTTTCGACCCGAAGCAAGGCTCGCTGCGGACGTACCTCTTCGGCATCGCGCGCCACCTGGCGATGAGGCGCGCGCGCATTGAGGAACGCGAATCGGAAGAGCCCGCCGACGCCGCCGCGCCTGACGACACCCTGGGCGACCTGATCGGCCAGGAGCGGGCGGCCGCGGTGGAGCGCGCCGTAGCGGCGCTTCCGGCTCTGCAAAAGGAAGCTCTGATACTGTTCGAGTACGAAGACCTCTCGCTGGAGGAGATCGCGCAGGTGGTGGGCGTAGAAGTGGGCGCGGTGAAGGCGCGGCTGCATCGCGCGCGAGAGACGCTGCGGCGACAGTTGGCGCCGCTGGTCGAACCAGTGGCGGCCCCGCCGGTCGACCCCGTGAATGCCCCATGCGCCGCAAGGAGGATTGTGTGATGGAAGACGACAAGTTGCGCGCCGCATTGCGCGCGTGGGAGGCGCCGGAGCCGAATCCGGAGATGGATGCGCGGGTGCGGGCGGCATGGCGCGCCTCACATCCGGCTGGTTGGAAGCACATGTGGGAGCGCATCTGGACGGCGCGGGTGAGCGTGCCGGTCCCGGTGCTGGCCGCGCTGCTGCTGCTCGCGGCGCTCTTACTGGCGAAGTTCGGCGCAGCGCGGCGATCTACCGCAGAGACGCCGCCCGGGCATGGGGGCTACGTGACGCAACTGAATGCCACCGGCTTTCAACCGGTTCCGAATGGCGAGGCTCGAGTGATCACGGTGAAGGAGGAACAATAGATGGTTAATCGAATCTCGATTTTACTCATGGCGGCTCTTTTAGCCTTTGCGCAGAAGGACGAGCCGCGCAAATTGCGCGCATGGTTTTCGGACGGTACAGGTGTAGAATTCGAGCAGGAAGCCACCGGTTCCGCGGTGTTAGCGTTGCACGGCGGCGGCTTGACGGTAAGCGACGAGGGTATTCAGCGGATAGTCTCGGATAAGGACGGCAATATTCTCTACGCATACTTCGTCGAGGCTTGGGCTAGCCCACAGACTGGCGCGGTGACCATCCGGATCAAGCCGTTGGACAAGGAAACCGAGGCCAGCCTTCGGAGCCACACCGGCCCCAGTTGGCACGCAACGGGGCCCATCGGCACCGTTGCCGGCATTCGCGAATTCCCCGGCGTGCGGAAGGGACAGGCGGTCCGGCTGGAGATTCTCTACAACCCGTCGACTGGTGAGAAGATCTACGACATACTGCGGCCCTCCACCGATGTGTCTCCGGAGACGGCCGGACACATGGGCGCCGACTCGGCCGTGGCGGGGGAAGAGTTTTCCTTCCGCGAGATTGCTCTTTTAGTCAATGATCAAAAGACCGCGGCCCCGGCCGGATGGTTGACTGGCGCCGCCGCGCGCCTCTATCTGCCAGGACACGGAGCGTATTTTCTATCCACTTATCAGCCGAAGACGGCCCATGTATTTCGCCACATCGTCTACGCCGATCGACACAGCCTAAAGTTCGCGATAGATGGAGACTCCGTCCGGATCACATCGAATAGCAACGTATTGACGCGTTCGGAAAGCGGCATCGTTTGGGTGTATCACGATCCGCAGTACCAGCCGGAATCGCAGTCGGGCGCGGCCGATCTGGTATTCTCGGATAAGGTGGAATCGTTGGCGCCAAGATGGTAGGACGTGCTTTAGCCTGGCCAGGAGACGAACAAATGATACGAACAGCTCTTATCATAGGTCTGATGCCTTTCGCCTGCGGAGTGGGACACGCGCAACCCATCGACGCCCGGCCGGCGTTCGACGCCGCCTCGGTCAAACCCGCCCCGCCGCCCGACGGCCGTGGCGGCCGCCGCGTCGGAATGATGGGCGGACCCGGCACGGACACGCCCGGCCGAATCAATTTCGAGAACGTCGGTTTAGTGGCCGTGATTGCGAAGGCGTACGGCGTCAAATATTACCAGATTGCCGGGCCAGACTGGTTCGAATCCGAGCGATTCAACATTATCGCGACGGTCCCGCCGGGAACCACAGGGGAGCAGTTTCGGCTGATGCTGCAGAGCCTGCTGGCGGGCCGGTTCAAGCTGGCGCTGCATAAGCAGACCAGAGAAATGTCGATCTACTCTTTGGAGGTAGCCAAGAACGGTCCGAAGCTGAAGCAGGCGGCGCCGGATCCTCCGCCGGATGCGAATGACGCCGCGGACGGAGCGCCCATTGGAGGCGCGGTAAAGCTTGCGGCGGATGGGTACCCCACGGTCCGGTCCGGCATGGCGATAATGTCAACCCCAACGGGCTCCCGTGCGCGGCTAGCCAACAAGGACCACATGCAATGGCTGGTGGATATGCTTTCCGCCCAGTTCGACCGCCCGGTGGTAGATGCTACTGGCCTGACCGAAGAGTACGACTTCTCTCTGTCGTGGATTCCGCAACGTCCAGGAGCAGATCGAACCGTTGCGGAAGATCCCGCAGGACCCGACCTTTTCGCCGCCCTGCAACAGCAGCTAGGCTTGAAGCTGGAACCGAAGAAAGGCGCGATCGAAGTTCTGGTCGTCGATCACGCGGAGAAGATCCCTACAGCGAATTAGCGTCCAGCCGTCCTACATCTTGAGCCACATCGGTCGAACCTCAGTGACTCATGCGCTTCATTGGCAGGTGCGCGGGCAGCAGTCAATGCCCTTCATCCACCCGCCTTTGGCTTATGGTACAGAGCGTCCATTTTCCCAGCTAGCTCCAGATCCTTTGCGCTGATTCCGCCGGCATCGTGGGTGGTCAGGTCAACCGCGACCCGATTGTAGACGTTGAACCACTCGGGATGATGTCCCATGGCTTCGGCTGTGAGCGCGCAGCTAGCCATAAAGCCGAAGGCGTGAACGAAATCGGCAAACTTGTACTCGCGATGAAGCTTGCCGTTCAAGACTGTCCATCCAGTTAGTTCGTGCAATCCGGACTGGATCTCGGACTCGGAGAGTTTGGTGGGCACGCCACAATAATAGAAGCTACCGGTGGAAATGTCTGTGTACTTAATTACAAGCGCTGCCGCCGGCGCCCAGACAAGGCCCCGGTGACGATCGTCTTACGCTCTGAGGAACCAGCGCTTTCTATACATGCCGTAGGCAATTGCGTACATCAGCAGCACATAGCAGATGGCGTAAGCTAGCGATGCGTTCCGAGCGGAAGCAAGGGGCGCGAATAGATTCTGGTAGATCCATGCATGAACACTCGGACTCGCCGGGCCCGCGACATGAATCAGGCCGAGCGCTTCTTCCACTAATTCGGAAGCCATATACACTGCGATGGCGTTCATACCCATAATCGCCAGCGGACGCGCAATACGCCGATAGCCCCGGCCATCGATCAGCCACACGAAACCGGCGAATATGACGAAATCCATGCCGGCCATGAACAGGGTGAAGGAACTGGTCCAAAGCTTTTTGTTAATGGGTAGCCAGATGTCGCAGATGAGTCCGAGGGCGATGAGGATGCTGCCGGTCAGGTAGAGCCAGGTGGTGCGCTCGGAGAGGTCACGCTTCAATTTCAGAATGTACCCGGCCATGACGCCGAGCAGCGCGGTGGCGATCGCGGGCAAGGTGCTGATGAGGCCTTCGGGATCCCAGCTCTTCGTATTCGCATAGTTATGCGCGCCCAGCACGACACGATCCACATAGTTGGCAAAGTTGTGGCCCACGGCCAGATCACCGGCGCCATAACCCGGCACAGGCGCCAGCATCATAACGAGCCAATAGGAGACCAACAGCGCGACGATGGCGACAACCTGGAAACGCCAGCGTGTGGTCAGGTAAATCGCGGACGCGATCAGGTAGCAGATCGCGATTCGCTGGAGTACGCCCAGCAGGCGCTGCGTGGACCAATTGAAATTCGGCGCGGCATAGACGATAAGTCCCAGGCCAAAGATGACGGCGGCTCGCCGCAACGCCTGAAGAAACAGGCGCGATTTGGGTACGCCGGCTTCGATTCGCGGGCCGAGCGATAGGGTGATGGCAACTCCCACGATCCAGAGAAACGAGGGAAACACCGTATCGGTGATGGTCCAGCCATTCCACTCACTATGATTCAACGGCCCGTAGGAGTTTGGCCCGCCGGGCGTATTCACCAGCACCATGAGCGCCATCGTGGCGCCGCGAAAGGCATCGAGCGAAATGAGGCGCGCCGGGGTTGTCTCGGCGGACGGCTTAGGCGAGACTTGCGCGACCGGCGACGGTGAGGTTGAGGTTGATTGGACCATTTTCTGCCCCGAATTTTATTGGGCTTCCGGTTTCTGGTCAGTATACACCCAACCGGCGCAACCGCTCCAGCGCGGTCGGCGTCCGCGGTGACGCCGCAGCCGGTTGCTACAATTTTATAGATGCCCAACGAAATCTACGCCGCTTTCGATACCACTGAGGGAAGCTTCAAGATCAAGCTTTTCGCCGACGAGGCTCCGCTTACCGTGGAGAATTTCGTCTCACTCGCCGAGGGAACCAAGACCGGCAAGCCGTTCTACGATGGCACTGTGTTCCACCGCGTCATTCCGGATTTCATGATCCAGGGGGGCGACCCCGAAGGCACTGGCCGCGGCGGCCCCGGCTACAAATTCGCCGACGAGTTTCACAAGGACCTCAAGCATTCCAAGCCGGGCCTGCTCTCCATGGCCAATGCCGGCCCCGGCACCAACGGGAGCCAGTTCTTTGTCACCGTTGCGGCCACGCCATGGCTCGATAACAAGCACAGCATTTTCGGCGAAGTGATCGAGGGCTATGAGGTGGTGAAGAAGATTTCCGAGGTCCCGCGCGGCGCTCAGGACCGGCCCATCAAGGAAGTCCGGGTCAATTCGGTGAAGATTGAACGGAAGTAGAGTCGCCTTATTCGGCGGCGCATTCGATCCTATTCACAACGCTCATCTGGCGGTGGCCGGCGCGGCTGCCGATGAGTTCCATCTCAACCGTGTTTTGTTCGTTCCAGCACATCGCCCGCCACATAAAGGCGGTGTGACCTACGCGCCGTATGAGGAGCGCGTACGCATGCTCGAGCTGGCCTGTGCGGTGGACCGGCGGTTTGAAGCTTCGCGCCTTGAAGAAGGCACCGAGCGCAGTTACTCCATCGACACTATTGAGAAGGTACGCGCAACGCTGGCGCCCGAGGATGAATTGTTCTTCATCATCGGCGCCGATGCGTTCGCCGAAGTGCGCACGTGGCGCCGTTGGCAAGACGTAGCGCGCGCCGTCCGCTTTCTAGTTGTGAGCCGGCCCGGCTATCGATATGACGTGCCGCATGAAGTAAAAGCCGACCGCCTCGACACGGTCGAGCTTCCGGCGTCATCTTCCCAGATACGCCAGGCGCTCGCGGCCGGTCACACGGCTGAGAGTGTGCCGGAAAGTGTGATGCAGTACATAAAAGCGCACTGCCTTTATTCCGTTGCGCCGCGCGAACCGTGGCAGTAAGATACACCTCTGTGTCCCCAGACAGCATAAGTTACCGAGGTTAGACCGGAGGTGGATGCCGGTCTTGACATATCATGCAATGGATTCATAATCTTAGTGAGGAGATGTGCGGTGGTATACCGCGTGCTTCCGTCAGGGCTGGCGCGTTCCGCCCCGAATTGCCCAAGCTGTGGAGGTTTTCCTTGAAAACGTTGAATTTCACGCCGATCGCTCTCTTGTTGCTCGCCGCTGGCGCCGCCAGCGCCCAAACTATATCTGTCAGTTCATCGTCATTAACTTTCTCCGCACAAGCGGGCGGCTCTGCCGTGTCCCAGAGCATTACTGTCTCAGCCACAGGAGGCAATACGCCAGTCGAGCTGTTCCCGTCGCAGACCTGGCTCACCGTAACTCCGTCGACTGGAACCACGCCGCAGACATTCACGGTGACGGCTAATCCAACCAGTCCCACCCTGCTCAGCCCTGGAACGTATCAAGATACGAATTTCCGGATCATCGGTCTGAACAATACGATCGTAGTGCCAGTTACTCTTACCGTGAGTTCCATCGCGGTAACTCCACAGACGCTCAGTTTCGCCTACACGCTGGGCGGAAATGCGTCGCAAAGCGAGAACCTGACTCTGACCGGCCAGTCCGGCGTGAGCTATATAGCCACCGAGACCTTCACGTCGGGCGGCAATTGGCTGCAGCCTGCGACGCCGAGCAGCGGTACGCTTCCCGGCAACAGCCAAGTCAGTATTCTTCTGAATCCCTTCGTAGTGCCGGACCTCACTGTAGGAACGTATCAAGCCACGGTCACCATCACGCCCAGCGGATCGTCGTCCCCCGTGAATATTCCAGTGACGCTCACTGTCAGTCCCGAGCCGCAGGTAACGGTGAGCCCCACGACAGTCAACCTGAATTACCAGATCGGCGGCGCGAATAATGAAGGCCCTCAGCCAGTGACCCTGACGGCAACCAGTACGGTCGGGCTGCCATACAGCTTAGGCCCAGCCTCGGTTGGCCCCAACCCGGAAGGCTGCAATTGGATCGCGATCAACCCGGCCAGCGGCACTATCCCCGCCAGCGCCAGCGCTCAAACGCCTGGGAGCGCTCAATCGAACATCAGTTATAGCTGCCCGTCTCCCGGCCTTCCCGCCGGCTCCTACTCCGGCAGCATTCCTGTCTCCGTAACCGGAGGCTCGCTCGCTGCCTCCAGTATTGCCAGCAGCGGCGACAGCGTTCCGGTGAACCTATTGGTATCCAATAGCCCGCTGCTATATCTGCCGACCGGCGTTTTGAATTTCAATTATCAGATCGGCACCAATCCGCCCGCCGCTCAGAGCGTGACGCCGCAATCGAGCGCTGTCGCCGCCAGTGCGACCGCCGGCCAGATGCCCATCACGGCGTCCGCAACCACCGCTAGCGGCGGCTCTTGGCTTTTGGTCTCGACCACGACCAGCTTAACCGGAACTCCGATTTCGGTCTCCGTGAATCCGGTGAACCTGTTGCCGGGCACTTATATGGGGACTGTTACGGTAGCTCCGGCCGCTGGCGCCGCGACAGGTAACGGGGCGCAAACCATTCAAGTCACGCTTACCGTCGGCAACAATCCTTCGATACAAGCGAATGTCAGTTCTCTGGGACTAGCCTTCCCCTATGAAATAGGTCAATCGGTTCCGGTCGCTCAAACCGTGAATCTGACCAGCAGCACGGGCGCGCAACTTACGTACACCGTCACATCGACGGAAGCCACGTGCGGCACTGTGACTTGGCTGAGCCTCGGTGGAAACACCTCGGGAGTGACCAACAGTTCGTTTACGGCTGCAGTCCAGAACCTGACCAGTTTGACCGCCGGCACGTGCACTGGAAGCATTACCGTGACTGCGACCAACCCGGCCACCGGCGCGGCGGCGATCGGAAGCCCGCTTACCATTCCAGTAACGCTGTATGTGAGCTCCAGTCCTCTCCTGGTGGTCAATCCTTCGTCACTCAGCTTCACGTCCGTCGTCAGCGGCGCGGGTTCCACGCAGAACCTCGTTGTGACCAGCACAGATCCTAGTACCAATATCGTCTATACGGTTGCAGAGACAACGAGCACCGGTGGCAACTGGCTGGCGGTTTCGAGCTCCGGGTCCACCGCCGCGGGACAGAATGTGGTTTCCGTATCGGTGAATTCCGGTTTACTGTCCGCGGGGACTTACACCGGTACGGTCACCATCACTGCCACCACCTCCGGCACTGCGAATAGCCCGGTCACCATCCCCGTTACGCTGCAAGTGACCGCCGGGGCGCTGTCGCTTAGTACGAATACGCTCGGCTTCACGTACATTCCGGGCGGCTCCATACCGGTTGCGCAAAGCGTGCAGGTGAGCGGCAGCGGGAGCGCGCTCAACTTCACTGTCGCCGCGAATAGCGGTACGGCAGGCGTCAACTGGCTTTCCGTCACGCCCACCAGCGGAACTACGCCCGGTACACTTTCCGTTAGCGTAAATCCATCGGGTCTTGCGGCTGGAACGTATGGCGGTTCGGTGGTTGTAACCGCGCCCAATGCGTCGGGCAGTCCACAAACTATTCAAGTCACGCTCGCCGTGAATGCCGGCACGGTTACGGCTTCG
>JBEKNN010000129.1:0-24928 GCA_049522755.1 Bryobacteraceae bacterium
CAGATCGATCGCGCCGCCCCGGCGACCTCGCAATTGGCCCCCAGACGGCGTTTGGGGAAATGACGCATCGGCCGGCTAACCGTCGCAAAATCGCGCCAGGCCGGTAAAGCGTTTACCTTCAAACCCGCTTCGTGCTATCCTCATAATCCACGCGATCCCATGAGGCGGTTTCGTGATACTTGCCCCCGTCGATTACCTGATTCTCGCGCTTTACTTCGCCCTGGTATTGGGCATCGGCTGGAAGCTCCGCCGTAAAATCGCCACTAGCGGGGATTTTCTCACCGCCGGCCACTCCGTCCCCGTCTGGATCACCAGTCTGGCGTTTCTGGCCGCCAATCTGGGCGCACAGGAACTGGTGGGCATGTCCGGCAATGGCGCCAAATACGGCATCATGACCGCGCATTTTTACTGGGTGGGCGCCGTGCCCGCCATGCTTTTCGTGGGCATCTTCATGATGCCGTTCTACTACGGCAGCCGCGCGCGCTCGGTCCCCGAATATCTCAAAATGCGCTTCGACGAAAAGACGCGCGCGCTCAACGCGTGCAGCTTCGCCGTGATGACCATTTTCTCCTCCGGCATCTCCATGTTCGCCCTGGGCCTGCTGCTGCAACTGCTGTTCGGCTGGAGCTTCACCGGCTCGGTGCTTTGCTCCGCGGCCATCGTTCTGGCATACACCTTTCTCGGCGGACTCACCAGCGCCATCTACAACGAAGTGTTGCAGTTTTTCCTGATCGTGGTCGGTTTTTCGCCGCTCGCCATTATGGCGGTTGCCAGGGCCGGCGGCTGGAAAGGTATGGCGTCGCACGTCCCCGCCGTGATGACCCACAGTTGGAAGTATATGGGCAACCCGTCGGAGAATCCGATGGGCATTGAAGCCTTCGGGCTGATCGCCGGGCTCGGCTTTGTCCTCTCATTCGGCTACTGGTGCACCGATTTTCTGGTGGTGCAGCGCGCCATGGCAGCCGATTCCATGTCCGCGGCGCAGCGCACGCCGGTGCTGGCTGCGATCCCGAAGATGATGATGCCGTTTATCGTGATTGTGCCCGGCATCGCCGCCATCGCGCTGATGAATATGCACATCGGCTACGCGCTGCCAATGCGCAACGGCGAGCCCGATTACAACCAGGCCATCACCACGCTCATGGCGCAGTTTTATCCAGCGGGAATGCTGGGCGTGGGCCTCACCGGCCTGATGGCGTCCTTTATGTCCGGCATGGCCGGCAACGTCACCGCCTTCAACACCGTTTGGACCTACGACATTTATCAGAGTTACATACGCCCCGGCGCGCCCGACAGCCACTACCTTAAAGTGGGCCGCATCACTACGGTGGTGGGCGTGGCGCTCTCCATTCTGGCCGCTTACGTGGCCGGCCGCTACAACTCGCTCAACGATCTGCTGCAGCTGGTTTTCAGTTTCGTCAACGCGCCGCTGTTTGCCACGTTCCTGCTGGGCATGTTCTGGAAGCGCGCCACCGGCGACGGCGCTTTTTGCGGATTGATCGCCGGCACTGCCGCCGCAGCACTCACGCACGGTCTCACGCTGGCCGAAGGCAAGGGCGGCTGGATCGCCAATTTCCATACGTTTTCGTCCTCCATGGCGCAGAATTTCTGGATCTCCATTTTCGCCTGGAGCGTATGTTTTCTATCCACCGTCGCCATCAGCCTGGTCACCCGCCCGCGCCCCGAATCGGAACTCACCGGGCTGGTTTATGGCTTAACGAAAATGCCCCGGAATGAAGGAGCGCCCTGGTACAAACGCCCTGTGCCGCTGGCGATTGGGGTGGCGGCGCTGCTCGTCGTTTTGAACTTTTGGTTTGCCTGACATGCTCGATTTGAGATATCCCATCGGTTGGTTTTTTGCTTTGATCGGCCTGATTGTGGCCGGCATGGGGATTTTCGCGCCGGAGGCGCACGCCACGTTAACGGCAGCCAACGTAAACCTGTATTGCGGTCTTTTTATGGTCGCTTTCGGAGCTTTCTTTCTGCTGCTCGCCTGGCGGGCCGATCGTTCCCGTCCATGATGGATTCCTTCCGGACCCTATTTGGCTCTACCGATGGCGTGCGGATATTCCGCGCTCCGGGGCGCGTCAATCTGATTGGCGAACATACCGATTACAACATGGGCTTCGTGCTGCCGGTGGCGCTGCAGCTGGCCACCACCATCGCCGCGGCCCCGGCGCGCGACGGCAAGCTGCGCGTATACTCCGTGCATCAGCGGGAAATGCGCGAGTGGAATGCCGCGGAAATCGGCAGTGTGGAGCGTGCGGGGCACTGGAGCGACTACCTGGCCGGCGTGGCGCGTGAGCTGGCGCGCGCGGGCTACGCCACTGAGCCGGCAAATCTGCTGATCCGGAGCTCGGTGCCGGAAGGTTCGGGATTGAGCTCGTCCGCCGCGCTCGAAGTCTCGGCGGCGCTGGCGTTTCTGCGCGGCCGCGCCATGGATCCGCTCGATCTGGCGCGCCTCTGCCAACGCGCCGAAGTGACGTTCGTCGGCATGCCGTGCGGGATTATGGACCAGTACGTATCCATCTTCGGCCGCGCCAACGCCGCCGTGGCTATCGATTGCCGGAGCCTCGAACATCGTTACGTCGATTTGCCGCCCGGCATCGCGTTCCTGGCCGTTAATAGCATGGTGAAGCATGCGCTGGCCGGGTCCGCTTACCGCAAGCGCGTGGAGGAATGCGCGGCTGCCGTAGAACGGCTGGGGCAGCTTTTTGCCGGCGTCGAAAGTCTGCGCGACGTGACGCCGCAGCAGCTCGATGCGGCGGAGCTGCCGGGCGTCATCGGCCGGCGCGCGCGCCATGTTGTTACGGAAAACGCGCGCGTGGAGCGGTTCATCGAAGCCAGCGCCGCGGGCGATCTGGCGGCGATGGGCAGGCTGCTGGTGGAATCGCACCGCAGCCTCAGGTACGACTACGAAGTGAGCTGCGCCGAGCTCGATTTCCTGGTGGAAACCGCTTTGAGCGTCGAAGGCGTCTACGGCTCGCGCATGACCGGCGGCGGTTTCGGCGGCTGCACGGTGACCATGCTGTCTCCGGACGCTATAGCACGGTTCCGGGAAGAGATCGCGCGCGCCTACCAGCGCGAATTCCACGTAGCGCCGGCGTTCTATGAGTGCCAGCCCTCAGCCGGCGCCGGCGAATTCCCGCTCAAACATAATTGAGACGAATTCCCGCTCAACGGACTATCTAAGCAATGCAGTATGAGTATGTCCGCCTGGCGGGGCAGTTTAATTAAGCCTTCTACCCCGCCAGGGATCCTCGCAGCTCTGCGCGATACACTCGTGTCAGATGCCGTCCTGGGTTAACCCTCCGAATCTTCTCACGCTCCTCCGGCTGGTTCTGATTCCCTTCATCGTCCAGGCGATTTTGGCCGGATGGTACCAGTTTGCGCTGGCGATTTTCGCCTTGGCCGCGGCCACGGACGTCCTGGATGGCGCGGCCGCCCGGTATCTCAGCCACACCACCCAGGTGGGCGCCTATTTTGATCCGATTGCCGATAAATGCCTCTTGAGCAGCGTCTTTCTGGCGCTGGCGGCGGCGCAGATCGTCCCCTGGTGGGTCGCGGCGGTGGTGCTTGGGCGCGATCTCTATATCCTATTGGGAGCGCTGGCGGTGAGGATTTCCAGCGGCGTCAAACAGTTCCCACCCAGCCTGTGGGGCAAGGCCTCCACATTCGTTCAGATTCTCACGGTTGGGGTGTGGATGGCCCGCGACGCCTTTCCCAACCCGGCATTCGATGCCGCGGCATTGGCCCTGATTTGGCCGTGCGTCGTCTTTACCGTCTGGAGCGGGCTACATTATACGTGGCGCGGCGTGCAATTTGCACGGACGCATTGACGCATACGGCCGGCGGGAGTAGTCTAAAATTAAGAAGCGATCCCATGACCCGCTACGAGCCCGCCCGCCACTATCTTTGGTTTGGAATCAGCGCAGTGCTTTTAGCCGGCTTGGCCGGTTGGTTCGGATGGGCCTACGCTTCGCTTTCCTATGGCGCCGCGGGGCTGTTAATTCTGACCGCTGCCCTGGCTTTTGCCCTGGCGTTCCGCCCTGCCGTTGAAACGCACGAAGCCTACCTGACGATTGGCCGCCGCGTGATTCCCTGGATGGACATCCGCAGGCTGGACCGCACGGGCTGGCTTTCGCCCCTGATTGTTCGCGTTACCCTGTTCGACGATACGCGCTTTGCCCTGATTTACCCGGGCGATATCGACGCCTGCAACACGCTGCTGCGGAATCTTCGCTATCTTTCGCGCGACGCCCTGATCGATGGCATTCCCTATCGCCAGTATTGGGGCGAAGTGCTGGCCGCGGGCGGCGAGCCCAAGCAAAAGATGGGACCGCGTTATCGCATCCTGCTGCCCGAGGACGAGGCGGAAGTGGAGCGTCTCTATCAGCGGCTGAAATCGGTAGGCAATCTGGACCAGAAGAATTCCACGGACGAGAAATAGTTCGTGGCGCGGCGGCGTTTTCCGGGGCTTGCCAAATTCTGCCTGGCGCTGGCGGCTCTGGCGTTGGCCGCATTTCTGGCGCGCTCGCTGTGGCTTCCCGTACTCGCCTATCCGCTGATCCGCAACGACGGACCGGCCAAAGCCGACATCGCCGTGACGCTGGCCGGCGATTTCTTCGGACACCGCCTGGAGAAAGCGGCGCAACTGGTGAAACAGGGTTACGTGCCCGGCGTGCTGGTGAGCGGCCCGCCGGGAGTTTACGGAAGAAACGAATCGGACCTGGCGACCGAATTTATCGAGCGCGAAGGTTATCCGGCGCAGTGGTTCATTCCCTTTCCCGACCCGGCGCGCTCCACCAAAGACGAAGCCGGATTTGTTCTTCGAGAGTTGCGCCGGCGCAACGTGCACAGCTTTCTGCTGGTGACCAGCGACTTCCATTCGGCGCGCGCGGCGCGCATCTTTCTGGCGGCTGAGCGCGCCATGGGCTACCAACCGCAAATCCGCGTGGTGACGGCCGCGGACGAATACTTCCACGCGGATTCCTGGTGGCGCGACAGGGAAGCGCAGAAGACGGTGTTCTTCGAGTGGTCGAAGACTGTCGCTACCGCGCTGGGGAAGTGAGGCTGGGAAGAATAACGAAGTATCGCGGAATGCTGTACCGCGCCAGTTTCGTTTGCAGCGGCGCCGCTGTGTGGGGCACGTTGCCCGCCCAATGTCACTTACTCTGCCAGCAGCTGCAAGTCAAATAGTAGGGCAGACCCCCTGGACCCGCTTGTCACTGAGCTAACTAAGTCAGCCCCATACCGGTCGAGTTGATCAAAGCAGTAAGAGAGTAACTGACCATTGAGGTTGCCAACCGGTTGCCAGCCCAACGCCACTCACTTTGGACGCAGGTGAGTATTCCGCACAAGCTGTAGGACGCCGCGGCCGTCCCCGGTCGGCCTCTTAGGGATCGCGTCGGGCTGACTTAGCTCAGCGAAGAGCGGGTCCGGGGAGACCCGCGCAGACCGGGGGGTCTGCCCTACTATTTGACGTGTGCTGGGATGACTCTCTCACTTTGAGATTCGCGCTGAGACGGATTGTAACTGTGTCGTCCAGGCCGTCCACTCTCTCGATGCGATCCAGCAGCAGGCCAGCCGCACGGAAACCAATATCATATGCGGGCTGCACGATGGTGGTTACGGAAGGAGAAAACAGGTCGTCCGCCGTCAGTTCATCGAAGGTGGCGAAGGCGATGTCATGCGGGGTGCGCAGGCCGCAGTCGCGGAGCGCTCGCAGGGCGCCCAGGGCGGTGGGGCCGTTGGTGCAGAATACCGCGTCAGGCCGCGACGCAGCGACCGCCAGCTTTTCGCGGCACATCGCGGCTACGTCCGCGGCGCGGAGGTTGCCCTCCCAGATCAACTGCGCATCCACGGGTATGCCCGCGCATTGCAGCGCCTGCCGGTAACCGAGGACCCGGCGCCGCTCATTCTTCAGCGCCAGCGGGCCAGTGACAAGGGCGATCCGCCGGAGGCCCACAGAGATGAGGTGACGAATGCCCATCTCCGCAGCTTCCGCGTCGTCCACAGACACGGAATCGACCGCGACCCGGTCCGGAATCCGGTCGAGACATACGACCGGAATGCCAGCATCCAGAATCCGCGCAATCTGGTTGAGCGGCGTCGGCGCCGCGGCGATAACCAGCAGGATGCCTTCCACCCGCTGCGAGCGCAGCAGCGAGAGAAGTTCCTTTTGTCTTTCGCCATCATCGTCCGAGCTCACGGCGATCAAGGAATAGCCGCGTTTCCGCGCCGCCGTTTCCGCGCCGCGGATCACTTGCGGGAAGAATGAGATGGTCATATCGGGAACGATGATTCCCAGGGTGAGCGTCTTACTGGTCTTCAGGCTGCGGGCGACGTGGTTCGGGTGATAGTTCAGATCGCGGATCGCGGTCCGGACTTTCTGGCTGAGCGCTTCACTGACTGGAACCGAACCGGTGATGACATGAGAAACTGTCCCCACCGAGACGCCGGCTACTTCCGCGACTTTCTTGATGCTCGGCATCAGGCCTTTTCAGACAGCCCACTCAAACAGCTCCCGGCTTATCTCATCCCCGGCGCCGCCGCTCGAAAACGGCCGCGGACTGTCACTTAAAAAACCTTGATCCGGAAATTCCGCGCTTCCACCTTCTCACCGGCCTGAGTGACATGTAACTGGACCCCGATCAGTCCATCCATCTTACGATTGGCCTTGTCATCGTCGATCAAGACGCTCATCACATGACCGTTGATCAATTGTATTAACGTGTTGCCGCGAGCAATGACTTCCATGTCGTTCCAATCGCCGCTGTGGATGAACTTCTTCAGCTCGTTGCCATCGCCCAGAGACCCAACTAAGGCCGACTTCTTGCCGTCACCCACATAGGTGAAGTTTCCCCTGTTGGCAAGAAAGCCGCGGCCGCGCTCCTCGTAGACCTGGCCGGTATAACGCTCATCGGCATCGATATCGGCCTGGTAACCCTGCATCACCCAGCGGGCAACGTCGGGCCGCTCGATGCTGCGGTATTGCACGCCACTGTTTCCGCCGGCGCCGGTAAGGCGATATTGCAGTTTCAGGTCGAAATCGGCCGGCTTGCCACCCCGCCAAATGCAGAAAATATTCTGCTTGGGCATGTGGCCGGGCCGCGTTTCAGCCACCATGCTGCCCTGCTCCACGCGCCAGAAATCCGGATCGCAATCCCAACCTTTAAGAGAAGATCCATCGAAGATCTGCTGGAACCCCGTTTCTTCGACAGGCTGCTGGACCTGCGCGAAGAGTCCGATTGAAAAGAGCGCCGCCGCACCAATTAGCAGCGCAACCAATCGCATGGCCCCGCGGCCGCTTGCGTTATCCGTTTGCAACAGCATCCGCACCTCCCCGCGCCGGCGCCGGATGGGCGCTGCGCACTGTGACCCATTTCTTACTTGCGGCCGATTCCAGCACCGCGTCGGTTACATAGTCGGTTTGCAAAGCGTCGCGAAAAGTGGGCGAAGCGCTTCGCTTCTCGCCAAGCGCAGTCAGGAAGTCGGCCGCCTGGTGAATGAACGTGTGTTCGTAGCCGATCTGCAATCCCGGCACCCACCAGTGCTTCATGTATGGCTGGTCGCTGTCGGTGACGTGGATGCTGCGCCATCCACGCAGACGGCCTTCATCCCCGTGATCGAAGTACTGCAGGCGGTGCAGGTCGTGCAGGTCCCACGCGATGGAGGCATGCTCGCCGTTGATTTCGAGCGTGTACAGCGCCTTGTGGCCGCGAGCGTAACGGGTCGCTTCAAAGGTCGCCAGCGAACCGTTGCGGAAGCGCGCCAGGAAGGCGCTGGCATCGTCGATGCCGACCGGCTCCACGGTTCCGGAGAGATTGTGTTTCCGCTGCTTGACGAAGGTTTCGGTCATCGCGGAGACTTCGTCGATTCCGCCGTTGAGCCACATGGCGGTGTCGATGCAATGCGCCAGCAGGTCGCCGGTGACGCCGCTGCCGGCAACGTTCACGTCCAGCCGCCACAGGCCTTCCCCGCCCTGCGGCAGGTCGGTCGAGATGGTCCAATCCTGGAGGAATTTGGCACGGTAGTGAAAGATTTTCCCCAGGCGCCCTTCCTCGATCAACTGGCTGGCCATCATCACTGCCGGCACACGCCGGTAGTTGTACCAGACCATGTTCGGCACGCCCGCGGCTTCGACAGCCTTTGTCATGGCCTCGGCTTCGGCGCCGTTGCGTCCGAGGGGCTTCTCGCACGTCACCATTTTGCCGGCCCGCGCGGCCGCGATGGCGATGGGGGCGTGCGTATCGTTCGGGCTGGCGATGTCGATCAGATCGATCTCGGGCGAATCGATCAGCTTTCGCCAATCGGTTTCCACCGACGCGTAGCCCCAGTTTTCGGCGAAGGCTTGCGCGCGCGCCGGATTTCTGGCGCAGACCGTTTTCAGGACGGGCTGGTAGGGGACGTCGAAGAAGCGATTAACTTGCGAGAAGGCGTTGGAATGGGTGCGTCCCATGAAACCGTAGCCGATCATGCCGATGTTGAGTTGCTTCATGTTTGGTTACCCGGCCAATTTGGTTACCCGACCGAAACGGAGGGCCGAGCGCTCGGAGCGGCTCTCGACATCGCAGGCCCTGGGCCAGGTAACGCTCCCGCGCCACGCTCTTCCCAGCCGTGCGCGTTGCGTACGGCGATCATTACGCGCAAAACGTCCTGCCAGGTCTGGGGATTGAGCATGACCGAATTCGGAAACATGCAGCCATCCCAACAGATGTGTTGAAACGCTCGCGTGGGCTGCCCGTCGTCGCCTCGCATCCATGCGCCGGCATCGCGGACAATGTCGAGCTTGCCGTTCGGGTCCGCAGGCTGGCAGTGGCGGCCCGTCTTGTCGTGCGATCCGGCTCCGTTGACCGTGCCGTCGTTCTGAGCCACGTGGAAATCGATCGTCCATGGCCGCAGCGCGCCGGCCATCTTGCGATAGGCGGCCGCGAGCGCGTCCGAATCCGACCAGTCGAAATCATCCGGCAGCAAGCGGTCTTCGGGCGCGTTGTGCCCCATGGTGAACAACATGGTGTGAGCCATGTCGGCCTGGAAGCCCAGCGTCTGCGGGCGCCCCACCATCTCGAGCAACTCGACATTGCGCCGCCAGCTATGCATGCCGGCCCAGCAGATCTCTCCCTCGGCGGCCAGGCGCTCTCCAAAATCCTCCGCAATGGAGCACGCTTCGCGGAATGTCTTGGCAATCCGCTTCGTGTTGGTCTCGGGATCTTTCGCCCATTCGGCCGCGCTCGCCGCCGAATCGATGCGGACAATGCCGTACTCGCGAATCTTCAGATCGCGCAGCTTCCCGCCGATTCGACAAGCCTTTTTCACTTGCGTCAAAAAACGGCCGCATTCCTCGTCATTGCCCATGGCGGAACCGCCGCCGGTTGGAGGCCAAACGGGCGCCACCAGCGAGCCCACGCGGAGCCCTTTGGCGGCGATATTTGCGGCCAGGCTCGCGAGGTCGTCATCGGAGGAATCGATGTCGGTGTGGGGCAGCGAAAGAAACAGGTCCACGCCGTCGAACCGGATGCCGTCCACTTCGGCGGCGGCGGTAAGCTGGAGCATGGTTTCGAGGCCCATAGGCGGCTCCGAATCGGGACCTTTGCCAACCAGCCCCGGCCACATGGCATTATGCAGCGCCGGATATGCGTTTGTTGCCGTGTTACCCATGCACACTCCTTGGTGTTGACGAAGGCGGTGTTGACGAAGGCCTTCCGCACGCCTGCTTGAAACGTCTCAAGCGTTGCTAGCTTATATTAGTGGCGCGGGCGTGTCAACGGGTGGCGCCCGCACGTGTGTCGCAACCTTGCGGCTACTCGCGCCGGGTTGCGAAATAGCGCCAGCTCAGCCATTCCCGGCCGGCGATCGGGTCTTCTTCGACCAGCGGCAGCACAGCTCCATGCGCCTGCAGAAGCGCGACTACGCGTTCGCGGCGGATGCCATACATTTCCATGACGTCGGGACGGCGCAGAAGGCGTCGCGCCACCAGGCAATAGACGCCGTGGCCGATCGCGGTACGCCATTCGCGGTAGCGGTCGGGCAGTTGGAACACCAGCAGCCCTCCCGGACGAAGCACGCGCATAAACTCCACCAGGTAGGAACGGATGTGGCGGCGCGGCAGATGCTGCAGAGTGATGCGCGAATACACCAGGTCAAAGGCGGCGGCGGGGAAAGCGCGCAGGTGGTTTTGCTCGTTGAGCACGTAGCGGCAGCGGTCGCCGTGCCGGTTGTATTGGCGCGCTCTCGCGAGCATTGCCGGTGCGATGTCCACACCGGTGACCCGATCGAAATATTCGGTCAGGCCCTGGGTGGCGCGTCCCACGCCGCAGCCGAAGTCGAGCGCCGTGCGCCTCGAAGCCGGCAGGCCCAGCGCAGCCGCCCGCGCCATCAACTCGGCGATCTCATTCCGGCCGGTCGCAAAAAACGCGGCCTCGTCCCAGCCGCCGTTCCGCTTTTCGGGCTCGGTCAGTATCGCCCACAATGGGTCGGTCCGGCCGAGTTGGTCCCATTGATTTTGTTGAGATCGCAATTTCATCGCGAGCCTCCATCTTAACCGCCAGAGCTGTGAACCGGATTTTAGATGGGGTGCGGAAACGGGTGAGGGCGGCCGCTTGCAGCGACGCGGTATCGTCTGATGTTCTCAGTAAACTCCCGCGAGGAGCCGTAGAGCAAAATCGAAAAGAGGCATCGGCCGCCGATCAACGCCGATGAACGCGGATAAGAATTTCGCTTCATTTAGCGGCGGTGAGTCGCGGATATGTTGCGCGGATGCTCTATCAATAGGCTGAGCCTCGGCTCTATGGGATAATCGAACCAGTCCCCTCACTGCATGGATCGCGAATTCATCCGCAATTTCTCTATCATTGCGCATATCGATCACGGCAAATCGACGCTGGCGGATCGCTTGCTCGAAGTCACCGGCGCGTTGTCGGAGCGCGAAATGATGGCGCAGGTCCTCGACTCGATGGACCTCGAGCGCGAGCGCGGCATCACCATCAAAGCCCATGCGGTGCGCTTGAATTACCGCGCCGACGACGGCAAAATGTACCAGCTGAACCTCATCGATACGCCCGGCCACGTGGATTTTTCCTACGAAGTTTCGCGCAGCCTGCAGGCGTGCGAGGGCGCGCTGCTGGTGGTGGATGCGTCGCAAGGCGTGGAAGCGCAGACGCTCGCGAACACCTATCTGGCGCTGCATCATAACCTCGAAATCATCCCGGTAATCAACAAAATCGATCTGCCGGCGGCCGAGCCCGAGCGCATCCGCGAGCAGATTGAAACTGTGATCGGCCTCGATGCGCGCGATGCCGTGCTGGTGAGCGCCAAGCAGGGAATCGGCATCCACGAGGTGCTGGAATCGATTGTGCACCTGGTGCCGCCGCCCAAAGGGTCGCCCGATACGCCGCTGCGCGCGCTGATTTTCGATTCGTGGTTCGACGCCTACCGCGGCGTGATCATTCTGCTGCGCGTGATGGATGGCCGGCTGCGCGTGGGGCAGAAGATCCGGTTATGGTCGAACGGCCAGGTCTTCGACGTGGATGGTCTCGGCTACCAGGCTCCGAAAGCCACGCCGTGCGACGAGCTTTCCGCGGGCGAAGTAGGCTTTCTGGTGGCCAATATCAAAACGGTTTCGGACGCCAAGATTGGCGACACGATTCTCGACCACGAGAACCCCGCACCGGAGCCGCTGCCGGGCTTCGAGGAGATCAAGCCGATGGTATTCGCCGGCTTGTATCCGGTGGAATCGCACGAGCACGGCCTGTTGCGCGATGCGCTGGAAAAACTGCGGCTGAACGACAGCGCATTCAGCTTCGAGCCGGAAAATTCGGTGGCGCTGGGCTTCGGATTCCGCTGCGGCTTTCTGGGCCTGCTGCATCTGGAGATTGTGCAGGAGCGCCTGGAGCGCGAGTTCGATATCGATCTGATCACCACCGCGCCCGGCGTGCGCTACCGGATTACTTCGACCAGAGGGGAAGTGATCGAGGTGAATAACCCGACCAAG
Organism: Bryobacteraceae bacterium; assembly: GCA_049522755.1. GTDB lineage: Bacteria > Acidobacteriota > Terriglobia > Bryobacterales > Bryobacteraceae > PALSA-243. Next base: position 11,993 of record JBEKNN010000129.1, read on the forward strand.
TTTCCCGACCCTTCGGAAATCGAACAGATCGAAGAGCCGATCATCGACGCGACGGTGATTACGCGGGAAGAGTATCTGGGCGGCATTCTGAAGCTGCTGGAAGAGAAGCGCGGCGTGCAGAAGAAGTTCGAATACATCGGCGCCGGCCGCGTGATGTTGATGTACGAGATGCCGCTCAACGAGATCGTGCTCGATTTTTACGACCGGCTGAAATCGGCGTCGCGCGGCTATGCGTCGCTGGATTATCACCTGGCCGGCTTCCGCGTGTCGCCAATGGTGAAGCTCGACGTGCTGGTGGCGGGCGAGCCGGTGGACGCGCTGACTATTATCGTCCATAAGGAATTCGCCTTCGAGCGCGGCAAAGACTTGATCTCGCGGCTGCGCAAATTGATTCCGCGGCAGCAGTTCGACGTGGCGCTGCAGGCGGCGATCGGGAACAAGATTGTGGCGCGGGAGAATATCTCGGCGCTGCGCAAGAACGTGATCGCCAAGTGCTACGGCGGCGACATTTCGCGCAAGCGCAAGCTGCTGGAAAAGCAGAAGGAAGGCAAAAAGCGCATGAAGCGCGTGGGGCGTGTGGACATACCGCAGGAGGCATTCCTGGCTGTGCTGAAGGTGGGCCAGGGCGACGAGGACGAGTGACCTCCTAAGTCACTTAGGGGCGGAACTTAGATGGTTCGGCGGAGCAAGGCTGCCGCTTTCGGACTTCTCGTTCCGATCCTCATCTTCCGTCTGACTCACGAGGAGAGGTTGCTGCGGCGGAATCGGGCAGGCTATTCGGAGTACTGCCTGCGGACCCGCTTCCGTCTCATTCCGTTTCTGTATTAGCGGCGGAAAGACACTGGCGGCTCTCTCGGGGAACTCGCTCGATCAAAGAGACGGGGCCGTTCCCGGAGCGGCGGTCGCATTGCACAGTCTGGAAGAGAACGGCAGCCGTGCGCTGCGGTACGATTGATTGGGCAAGCTGAGCATGCCCCACCTGAAGGAGAAAATTTCGATGAGCCGTTCCACACTCCGTCTGCTGAGCGCCACGCTGGCTTGCGGCGCGCTCCACGCGCAGGCTCCCGGTCCGCTGATTACGGAAGCTAAAGCTTCTTACACATCGGTGAAGACCAACTTGATTAAGGCCGCCGAGAAGATGCCCGAAGACGCTTATTCGTTCCGGATCACGCCCGATAACCAGACATGGGCCGAGCGCGTGGCGCACGTGGCGACATCCGCCATGGGAAGCTGCGCGCGCGTCAAAGGTGAACAGAAACAGGCAAATCTGGGATCTAACTCGAAGGCCGATTTGTCCGCGGCGCTGAAGGCCGCTTTCGATGAATGTGACGCGGCTTGGGACACTGTCACCGATGCCAACATGGCCGAAATGGTTGGCGCGGGGCGAGGTCAGGCTACCCGCTTGGGCTCCATGATTCGCAACACAGTCCACATCTCCGAGGTCTACGGTACTATGACGGCGTACATGCGCTTGAAGGGCATCGTACCTCCGTCGAGCGAAGGCGGGCGCGGCGGCAGGTAGCTCGGGCGAAACCGCCGGTAAGCGACGGGGCAGGCCATGGGTCGGCCATAGGTCGGCCCCGCAAGCTACAATTTCCGGGCGGTCTTAAGGTACACAGTCGTCGCTGTCGTAGTGAGCGGTGGGTTCGGTATCGCCGCGGACGGCTCCCGAGCTGCGCGGCCGCGCTATCTACCGTACTGGCGTTTCGCTGTCCGGCCAGCCGGAAACTGCCATCCTTAGTGGCGAAACGTAGATCGCGGCCAGTCTCGTACCTTGCGCCGGCTGTCATGCGCTTGACGGCCGCGGCCGCACGGAAGCTGGGGTAATCCCCCCTGACATCCGCTGGGAGGAACTTACTCGTCCGTACGAAGTATCGGCCGCGAACGGCAGGCGAAGATCCGCTTACGATGAGCGCCTGGCTGTCCGCGCATTCGCGATGGGTATCGACGCTTCCGGGAATCGCCTCGATGCCGCTATGCCGCACTTTGCGATGATGCGCGCCGATGCGGGCGACCTGGTGGCTTATCTGAAAAAGCTTTCCACCGATCACGATCCCGGCATAGCCGACCGGTGAATCCAGCGCCAGCCGAAACCGTGCCCGCCGGCCTGCCGGAGTGAAGAATTTACTCGACAGGTTGTACACTGTGGTTTAGTATGGAACGAAAGGAACCCATGCGCTTACTCTACTCTTCAGCCGCGACAATCATTATGGTCATGCTTACCGCTGCGGCGAGCAATGCCCAAGATCAAACGGAGTCCTCCCGTATCGTGGAAGGCGGTGGCATTTCCGTCCCAGGATGGACTGGAAAAATCGACCCCAATGAGGAGAAAGCCGGCCAAGCGCTTAAGAACGCGAAGCTTGCAAAGGAGGGCAGTTCGTTCCACGTCATTACCGGCCCGGCGGTAACATATTGGAACCCGGCCAACAAGGCGACGGGCAACTACACCGTGAAAGCCACGTTCAAAGAGCCCAAGTACATGAACCTGAACAGTCACCCTCACCCGTACGGCATCGTCATCGCGGGTAACGATTTGGGAGGCGCTCAGCAGAGTTATCTCTATTGCGCGGCGTACGGCAATGGTAACTTCATTGTGAGGGGATTCGGCCCCGCCCCGTTTCAGATGAATGGCCGCGGCGGCCCGAACGCTGCGGTGAATAAGGCCGCCGGTCCCGGAGAACCTGTCACCCAGGAGATCGCGGTTTCCGTTAAGGGCGACCGTGTCGAGTGCGCGATCAACGGTACTGTCGTCGCGGGATACGATAAGAGCGCGGTAGTGACCGCTGGAAAGCTCGTTTCCACAGATGGCATCTATGGCCTCCGCTTCGCTCACAACACGGAAGTCATCGTGACCGATTTCGGCATTACCAAGAACTAAGCGCCTATCGAGTCTCGGATCTCCACGCTACAAGCTGCGGCCCCACGGCTTGGCCGACAAAGACCAGGTTCTGACGGACTAGTGTCTTTACCGTCGCGACTGCAAGAGCCACACTATTGAACTGAATAGCTTCGAGCGTCAGTGCGACACATAGCCCGGCCAAGGCAAGCTGCGTTGCAATAGTAAAATGGGGCTTCATGCGGGGTCGTCCAATGCGCGCGCTAACTTTCGTATTGCTCGGCCTGACCGCGCTCGCGGCCTCCGGCACAGCGCAGACAGATCCGGAGAGCGCGGATACCAGCGCAGCGCCGCCGAGGCCGCCCAAGGAGGCGCGCCGCGCATTCGAGAAGGCCGCGGAGGCGCTCAAGTCCAAGCGGCCTGATGAGGCTATGCGCGACTACGAGCGGGCTGTGACGCTTTTCCCGCGATACGCCGAAGCTTGGTACGAACTGGGCAAATTGCAGCTCGAACATGACCAGCCCGACGCCGCGAGGAAAGCACTGGAGTCAGCCATCCAGGCCGATCATAGGTATTCCGAACCTTATATGACTCTCGCCATACTCGAGCATGGCGCCCGGCACTGGAAGCAACTGGTTGAAGTAACGGACGCGCTGCTGCGAATCGATGCCATCGATTTTCCGCAGGCGTGGCTGCTGAATGCGGTGGGCAATTACAACAATCGTAACTTTGCGGCAGCTGAGAAGAGCGCACGGGAAGCGGAACGATTAGACCCTCGCCGGAAGTTTCCCGAGACTTGGCGCCTGCTAGGCTTGATCCTCGCCCAGCGCGACGATTTTGCCGGTGAGGCGGACCAGTTCCGAGAGTATCTGCGAGCCGTGCCAGCCGGACCGGACTCGGAGGCGATTCGCGCGAAACTGACTGAGGTTGTGAAGCGCACGGGAAGCGCTGCAAGCGCCGAATCGAGCCCCACCTTTCGAGCCGAGACCACTCTCGCGGTGGTCGGTTTCCAGCTTCGTCAAAACAAAGGCCAGCCGATCTATCATCTGCGCGCCGAAGACATCGAAGTCCGTGAGGACGGTGTGGCTCAGAGAATCGCGGTCTTCGAAGGCGGCAGAGTCGCTTCGCGCACTGTTCCCGTCGAGATATCGCTGCTCTTCGACTGTAGCGCCAGCGTCGAGCGGATCGTCGCGTTCGCTCCTCAGATATTCCGCGAAAACCTTTTGGACGAATTCCCAAACGCGTCCATTTCCATTTACGGATTCAGCGATGCTCTGGTACGCTTCTCCCGGCCTACGCGCGATGCGGGCGCCCTCAAGAAGGCCATGGATATGGTCGCCGCGATCCCTAAGGGCGACACCCCGCTGTTTGGCTCCATTGCCGATACGGTTCGGGACGCCTCCACCACCGGCGCCAATGTCATTCGCATGCTCGTGATTTTCTCCGATGGTGAATCCGCATCGCTGGGCGATGAGGGTCGCGCGGGTGAGGCGACCCGCGTTGCCGAGGAGTCGGGGACGGCGCTTTTTCCCGTGATGCTCAGTAAGTCGACCTTATCGATGGACTCAGCAGATTCCATTCATGACTTCATGAATCTGGCGTCGTCTACTGGAGGAAGGGAGTTCCAAGGTCTTATGGGCGCCGACGTTCTGCCGTCCATCCTCAAGGCGCTCGCCGGCGAAATTCGCTCCGGCTATGTCGCCGGTTTCTACGTTCCCGTCTACGGCGGGCAGAAGCGTCACAAGATCGAAGTTGTGCTGCGTTCTAAAGATCAAGGCCGGCTGTATGGCGGCAGCCGGATACTGATGCACTGACAATCCTCGAACGCATCATTACCCAAAAGCATCATCCACTTTATAAAAGTTACGGCCAGGGCGCCGAAGCGGCAGCGCGCTTGAGAAAGACAGCGCACTTACTCTCACTAGCTCCGGTATGTTGCGAGAATCGTTACCAAAGCGTAGTTTGTCTCTCGGCGCCTAACCAGCTGCGATGAGAGACGTCTTATGGCTGTACTTGTTATTAGCGCGCCGCTTGTAACTATTTCGAAGACCCGAGGTATTTCACTATAGCGAAGGAGCCGCTATGCTACGCCGAATTACGGCCGTACCGTTCTTAGTGTGTTGGTGGTGCTCCGCGCAAGCGGCGCAAGACTCCGAGGAACTGGATCGACGCCTTCGTCTAGTCGAGTCGGAACGTTCGCATGGCCGTTTGGCATCCGCGGAATCGATGCTGACCAATGTGCAGGCGGACATTGAGCGCACGGAAGGACCGGGCTTGCGGTTGGCGGTGGCGCTGAAGGAGCATGGGCTGTTGCGCGACGACGCGGGCCGGCCGGAAGAGGCGATTCCGTTCTACGCACGCGCGCTGGCGATGATTCGCTCATTACCGGGAGCGAGTCCCGTGACGGAGGGCATGCTGCTGGCCAATCTCGCCAGTTCGCACGCCGACCGCGGTGAGTCCGAAATGGCGCTCTCGCTCTCCACCCAAGCCATGACCTTGCTGCTGGCCAGCGTGGATCGAACGCATCCGGAATTCGCGGTCTCGCTTTATGCTCACGGAGTCGCGTTGCACAGCCTTGGCCGGAACGCAGAGGCGCTGCGCGATCAGCGGGAAGCGCTGGATATCTGGCGGCGTGCGGCCGAGCCGGATTACGTGCAATTGGCGCTGCTCAACGACTCGATCGCTATGTGCCTCACCGATCTTGGCTATCACAGTCGGGCGGAGGCTTCCGAGCGAGAAGCACTCGCAATTCGGCAGAAAACTCTCGAACCGAATTCGCTCGGCATCGCCGCGTCACTGAACAATCTCGGCGTCATATTGTCGCGCGAGCAAAGGTTCTCCGAGGGGCGGCAATCGCTCGAGAGCGCGGCGCTGATCTTCGAGCAATTCGGCGAGAGCGAACAACAGCGATTGACCGCCGTGTTGGGCAATTTGGGCGGCCTTTACTACGCCCAGGCCCGCAATCGCGCACAGCTCTACGCGAAGGCCGAGGAGGTGTACCGGCGCAAGCTCGCGATCGAGGAGCGGATGCTCGGACCTTCGGACACGCGCGTAGCGGCGACGCTGGCGATGTTGGGCGAGGTGTTGTACCGGGAGCGCGCCTACAACGAGGCCGGACGGATCTACGGCCGCTCCCTGGCAATCCAGCAGGCGGCGTTCGGGTCCCAGGATCCGAAGACGCAGGCGGCCGCTAAGCGGTACAACGTCCTGGTGAAGAAAATGAAAGTGGACCCGGAGAGATAGGCGCGGTGGCGCGAGCCCGCGCCGGCGCGAACGGGAGCTTTCCCGGCAGCGCAAGACCAATTTGCGCTGACTGCGTCCAACCACCTCAAAGGGGAACTACCTTGAGCACCTTGTGGCATGACGTCGTCTACGGCCTCCGCATTCTCGCCAGAAAGCCGCTGTTCACCCTGGTGATCGCGCTCTCGCTAGCCGTGGGAATCGGCTTGAATACCGCCATCTTCACACTCATGAACGCCATCCTTCTACGGTCTCTCCCGTTTCCCGACCCGGACCGCGTGGTCACACTCTTCTCCATCCCTCCCGGACATCCCGACCAGCCCAACGGCGTCTCGGTTCCCGACCTGTTTGCCTGGAAGGAGCAGGCTCACTCGTTCGAAGCGATTGGCGCTCTCACCAACAACGCCGTGGATTTCGGCGCGGAGGAAAACGGCGTGCCAGCGGAGCGCGTGCAGGGCGAGAACGCGACTCCCGGCCTCCTACAGGCCCTCGGCGCACAGCCACTGATGGGGCGTCTGTTCAACGAATCCGAGGATGAAGTGGATCATCCAGCCCCTGTCATTCTCATCAGCCATCGTCTTTGGATGCGGCGCTTCGGCGGCGCGAAAGACATCCTGGGCCGGAAGGTGCTCGTGAACGGCGAGAATACCGCCATCATCGGCGTGATGGGTCCCGATTTTCGCATCACCGACGAAAACGGCGATTACGTGGCGCCCCTCCCGCTGAATCATTTTCAGCTTCGCGGGTCCGCCCGCTTCCTGCTCACCGCGGCCAGGCTCAAGCCCGGCGTCACCATGAAACAGGCGCAGAGCGAGATGGATGCCATCGCCGCGCAGCTTGCTAAGCAGTTTCCCGCCCGCGAGACGGACCACGGAAAGGCGTGGACTGTTCGTATGCAATCCTTTCGCGAGGGGATGTTCGGATTCATCGGGCGGCCGCTGCTGTTGTTGCAGGGGGCCGTGGGATTCGTATTGTTGATCGCCTGCGCGAATGTGGCGGCGCTGCTGATGGCGCGCGCGTCGTCGCGGCAGACGGAGGTTGCGATCCGCGCGGCGCTCGGCGCAGGCCGCGGCCGCATCTTCCGCCTGTTCCTGACGGAAAGCTTATTGCTCTCGATCTTCAGCGGCGTCCTGGGTGTCTGGCTCGCGTGGGGAATCGTGCGCGCGCTGGTGGCGATGGCTCCCACGTGGCTGCCCATGCTGCACGCCATCCGCATAGATGGGCAGGTGCTGCTCTTCAGCGCCGCCATCTCGCTGTTCACCGGTTTGATTTTCGGCGTAATTCCAGCGGCTCAGGGATCGAAGGCGGCGTTCGTCGAAACGCTCAAGGCGGCGACCCGCGGAGGAACGGTGGGCGGGGCAAGGGGCGCCCTCCGGGTCCGTCTGCGGGCGGCGCTGGTGGCGGGGCAGCTCGCGCTGGCGCTGATGCTGTTGATCGGATCGGGACTGCTGATTCGCAGCTTCCTTCAATTGCAGGGCGCCAACCTCGGCTGCGACCCGCACGGTCTGCTCACGTTCCGCTACCGCTTCCCGGAAAAGCAGTTTGGCAAGCCGGTCGGCGTCTATCACGGCCGGCCGCTCTGGGCGTTAAGCGACGTGCCGCCCGCGGCGATCACACGCGTGTTCGAGCGACTGCAAACCCTGCCGGGCTTGCGCTCCGTGGCCGGCGCCGTGTATCCGCCGCTCTCCGGCAGCAATCCGATGCCATTCACCATCGAGGGCACTGACGCGGCCAACGCCGACGAGCTCACGGCCGACTTCTATCCCGTGACGCCGAATTTTTTCAACACCATGAGAATCCGCTTGCTGCACGGCCGCGATTTCACCGATCGCGATACGGTTCATGCGCCGTGGGTGGCGATTGTCAACGAGACCATGGCGCGGCGGTTCTTTCCGAACGAGGACCCCATCGGCAAACGGATTCGTGTGGATTTGTCGGAGGAAGATCAGCTTCGCGAGATCATTGCAGTGGCGCGCGATATTCCCGCCAGCCATCCGCAAACCAAACAGGATCCCGCGATCTTCATTCCGTTCGTGCAGGCGGCGGCGCACAGCATCGGGCCGTATACCGGTCTGCATCTGCAAATGACGTTCCTGATGCGCACGGCCGGCGATCCAATGGGCGCGCTGCCTGCGGTACGCCGGGCGATTGAGGAGGTCGATCGGAACCAGCCGTTGGTCGACCCGCGAACCGAGGACTCGTATCTGGCCGATCAGGCGCAATATCCGCGCTATTATTCGATGCTCCTGGGATTGTTCGCCGCTGTTGCAACGGGGCTCGCCGCAGTTGGGATCTACGGCGTGATGGCGTACGCGGTGGAGCAGCGCACGCGCGAGATCGGTATCCGGATGGCGCTGGGGGCGGGCGGTTGGGACGTGCTAAAGCTGATCTTCCGCGAGGCGCTGATGGTGATCGTGTGCGGGGCGGCGTTGGGGATTGCGGGCGCCGCGGCGTTGACGCGATTCATTTCGTCGGAGATTTGGGAAGTGAAGACTATGGATACGGAGACGTTTGCGGGGCTGACTGTGCTGCTGATGGCGATCGCGATTGTTGCTTGTGTGGCGCCGACGCGGCGGGCGGTGCAGGTGGATCCGACGCACGCTTTGCGGCATGAGTAAGAAGGCGGCGACAGATGCGCTCAGATCCAGGATCTTCTCCAGACCGGGTTAGTTCTCGGTTGGCTTCTTTTCGATGTGATCGATGACGACCACCTCCGCAGGCCCCTTTTTAGCTTCGAGTTTCAGCCCGAGTTGAGATTGCACGGCCTCAAAAAGATCGGGGAGCGGTTCGGCCAGTTCGGGTGGATTCGCCACCCATTCAGGCATATCACCCGGTGGCTCCTCAATGCGCGGCCTGGAGTAAGTCAGTACAAACTCGTACTTTGTCTTGAGGCCCGTGTCATCCGTCGCAAGACTTCTCAAGTGAGACTTCATCAGCGCATTCACAAAGTCCTGCATTGTCGCCCGTTCCCCTCCCAGGCGGCAACGGCCGTTGATCAACCAACTCCAGGTTCCACCTTGCGGCGGCATGTGCACCGGCGGAAAGCCGTACATGTCATAGGACTCTGTTCGGCGTATCCCCGGCGGCGGAGGCGGGGCGTCGTCCTTGGGCGCGTGGTATTCCGCCGACTCCTTCATCTTGGGTCCATTCTTCGCTACCGTCAGTGAATACTTGGGAAGATCCCTGGCTTCCCGATGGATGGTCAACTTGAACCGTTCCGCCAGCAGGTTTTGCAACATCACTCGAAACTGCTCCTTCGTAGTATCTGGCGGCATGGTGGCGTCAACCGTGAATCTGGTCGTCTCGTCGGAGCCTTCCAGTAAGCCCGGCCCCACGACCTGAAAGTCTTTCACGTTGTAGGCATTGATCACGAGATCTTTCATCTGATGGCAGCATAGTGAATCCGGCCCGGATCCGCAGCGCCTGGACCTGTTGGCCCACTCCGCCGCCCCTTCGTCCACCGCCCGCCGACGCCGGAGAAAAGGGCTTGACCGAGGCGACATCGAAGGCGGGAGGTACTGCTGGCAGGCGCTTTATAACCCCGCTACAAGCAAGTTTACGCAGCTTCGCGGCGCCGCTTGACCCGAGCGAAGCTGCTCTGGGCGGGAGAGTTCGGGATTCGGCGGACGAAAAGCGGATCGTGGCCGAAGAGTGGGCTTCTCGAACTTTGAGGCTGTCCGGGGGCCGAAGGGTGGGCCGAAGCCCCTGCCTCGCCAGCCACGCGGCAAGTTCGCGTATCAGCCACCCGTCTTCTTCGTGAAACCAGAACTGAACCTGTTTACCTTCCGGCGTTTCGGCTTTTCGACGACAACTAGGTTGAGGTTCCTTGCGGCGTGGTTCCGGCTGTTCTGCCATCACCGGAGCCTGCGGCTTCGGCTCGGCAATTACTGGTGCGCTCGGGGCCCTGCACTGGATTGCGGCCAGCAGGCTATTGCTTATCGCCCGGCTTCGATGTCTGCGTCAGATCGCACCGGACAGCGGGCGCTGCATGTTCCTCTCGGAAAGCACAAACCGAAACGTCTGGTACCCTCGACTGAGAAGGACTGCGACTAATAAAGCGAATTAAGGAACTGCGTGCTATGGCTTCGCCTGGTCGTCTGGCGAAATCCAAAGACTTCCTCCTGCTTCGAGTGGGCTGTCGCTTTGCGTTGTTTCAAATGCTGCGCCTGGCGCTGGCGGATGCCACCAAACGAGCCGGATGCACCGACAGCAAACCTATCTCGCCTCACCGCCTGCGGCACACCTGGGCCACGGAACTGCTCAACTGTGGCTGCCAGCCCTCATGAAGTTGATGGGGCACAAAAATCTTCGGATGACCCTTCGGTATTTGAAGGTTGCCCAGCCAGACTTACAACGAGAGCTTTACCGGGCACGCCAAAATTCAACCCAATCTTAGAGCCTTCCCTCGCTCTCCGTCTCCACGGCTACTCCAGGTCTGCCTGGCATCCGCCAAGCGCTCGCGGCGACACGCGATCTATTGGAGATGTATCGGCGGCAATTCTCCGATGACAAGACCCGCCGCCGTCTACAGTCGCTCGATCACCGGCTTCTGGCCATCACTCAACAATTTCAGAACATCGCCGCCCGAGAAAAGTGAGGAAAGATTTTGCCGGTCAATCGGCAAGCCTGCGCACGCGGGATCTGCAGGTCAAGACGCGGCTGGGGCTGGCAGCTTACTCTGAGCCTGCTTGCGGGTGATCAGTAGCTGGTTTCACTCCGATAAACAGCCTGTCCCATTTCAGAAGTTAGCCGGAGGCGGTAGGTCGACCTCCCGGAGGTGCGCCTCCCGTCTAACGCCAAACCGACGTTTACACCTGCGGCCACCAGAGCTGAGCCATGCGGACATTCCAACGGTAGAAATATATATGATAGTTATTATGAAAGAGATCCTCCTAATTTTAAGAACATGATCATCTGGCTGGCTTCCTACCCAAGGTCGGGCAATACGCTTTTTCGGATTCTGTTGCATCACGTATTCGGATTACAGACTCATTCTGTATACTCCGCGGCGAGACTTGCGGAGCGTAATCCGGACGATGCCAGCAGGCTGCTGAGCTTGACAGGCCAGTTGGAGGTGGAGTGCGACCTCGAACTGTTGCGCGCCACTTCAGGCATGCATTTCGTGAAGACCCACGATCTGCCCGCCGGCGACACTTCTGCGGCTATTGTACTCATACGAGACGGCCGGGACGCGGTCGTTTCATATGCTCATTATGTTCTCAATACCGAGCATGGAATCGATCGGCCGGGCCGAGATTTGTTCGAGACGACGTTAAAGCAACTCATCATCGGCGATAATTTCGGTGGCTGGAGTAGGAATGTGAACGCGTGGATTAGCCGGGTCGGCCACGATGCTGCGATCCGCTATGAGAACTTGATCGAGGATCCCGTCAACATTGCGGCCGATGCACTCCGGCGATTGGGGGTAAAGGGGGAATTGGCGGCGCGACCCCTTCCTTCGTTCCCAGAGTTGCACGCGACCATTCCATGGTTCTTCAGGCGGGGTAAGACGGGATCCTGGCGTGAAGAGATGCCATCGCACCTTCAGGAACTTTTTCTGGAGAGACACGGCGACACGTTGCTCCGTCTCGGTTATTCGGAACAAACTCCCTCCTGATACAACGTGTCCGCAAGGGGGGACGCAAGTCGATCACGCGGCGCGACATCGCCGTCCACTAACTTCTCACACAGTGGCAGTGCGGATTGCACTGCCACCGGTCTCCCTTGCAGGGCTATTGTCCAGCCCCGCCGGGCGGCGTAATCCCGCAGGCCCGGATCTGCAACGGGATGGTCTGTTGATTGTTTGTGGAAACGCGAGCATAAAGACGCGAAACATTTTCGACGGTTTCCGTGCATGGCCAAAACCCTACGCGATTTTGCGTTATGAGAGGCCGTTTTTCGGCCATTTTCGAGTGATGTCCCAGCCTGGCCGTCCCTTCCGGCCATGCAGAATCAGCATACCCTATGCCGCATCCAGGAGGGCGCCAGTCCGCGCCAGCGTCGCGCGGGTAGTTCCAGGGCGTCCACTCCGACGGTGTTTGCCTCAACTCCTTTGCGTGCCGCTGTAACTAGTTCAGATAGTCGAACGAATCGGCCACATTCAAAACTCGCTGGTGTGAATCATGCTCATGAGTAAGTCGCCTATCCGACGGCTTCTGGATGGCGATGGAGTTGAAGCCGATAGGAGGCCATCGTCCGCTCCAGAAGTTGCATAGCGGAAGCCGTTTTCAGTTCCTCTTCGAGATACGCCACACTTTGGCGAAACGGCAGATGGGGGAAGATCTGGACAAAGCGGATCAGGTCACCGCCGCGGCCGCAGCCGTAAGGACACAGCCCGACCCACTCCTGGCGTGTGCCGGCGCGACAAGGCTTCCAGTTGTGGCGCTGCAAATACTCCAGCGGCGGAATGCGCTGTGTGAGCCGCTCCAGATCCTCGATCATTGCGTTGCTTTCACCTCCGGAGTCGAGCTCAGGCGCAAGGCAGGCATCTTCCCAGGCGAGGATGGCGGGCGGCGCAGTTTCTAAATCCGCAACGGCCAGAACCGGGCGAGAAATGGAAATATGGTGTGCCAGCGCAACGACAGGAAATCGTGTACGAGAATCTCGTTCTTGCGGAGCCAAGTGCTGACAGCCAGTATCGTCAGGCGCAAACAGGAAAACGGTGGGAGAGAGGAATCCAGGCTGCTAAACCATCGACGCGGTGTGGAAGGATCGGCCATGCGATCGGGATCCTTGACCGCGGGGCGCCGCACCTTAACCACACGCCTCGCCGAAACGGCGGCGCAGCGCCTGGCTGCGTGCGATCAGGCTGTAACGGCCGTAGGGCGGCGAGAAGAGCGGCAAGAAGGTGAACGTTTTGG
>JBEKNN010000130.1:0-24716 GCA_049522755.1 Bryobacteraceae bacterium
GCGGTCTTGCCGCCGGTTCAGTTCGGCAGGGTAGCGCCGGCGGTCTTGCCGCCGGTTCAGTTCGGCAGGGTAGCGCCGGCGGTCTTGCCGCCGGTTCAGTTTCGGAGAGATATGGCATTACTGGAAATCAAAAACCTACACGCCCAAGTCGGCGAACGTGAAATCCTAAAAGGCATAGACCTCACAGTCGCCGCCGGCGAAGTCCACGCCATCATGGGCCCGAACGGTTCCGGCAAGAGCACCCTGGCGCAGGTCTTAGCGGGGCGTGAGCTGTACACCGTAACGGAAGGCTCTGTGACCTACGACGGCAAAGACCTGCTCGATCTCGACCCCGAAGAGCGCGCCCAAGCCGGCATCTTCCTGGCGTTCCAATATCCGGTGGAGATCCCCGGCGTCAGCAACATGTATTTCCTCAAGGCCGCGCTGAACGCGGTACGCAAGGGCGCCGGCCAGCCCGAGCTGGACGCGATGGATTTCCTCGACCTGGTCCGCGGCAAAATGGCCGCCATGAAGATGGATCAGACGCTGCTCAACCGGCCGGTCAACACTGGTTTTTCCGGCGGCGAAAAGAAGCGCAACGAGATTTTCCAGATGGCCGTGCTGGAACCGCGCCTGGCGATTCTCGACGAGACCGATTCGGGCCTCGATATCGACGCCTTGAAGCTGGTCGCGGCCGGCGTAAACGATATGCGCGGCCCGCAGCGCGCCATGATTGTAGTAACACACTATCAGCGCCTGCTGAGCGAGATCGTGCCTGATTTCGTCCACGTCCTTTCCGAAGGCCGCATCGTGAAGTCGGGCGGCAAGGAACTGGCGCTCGAGCTCGAAGCCGGCGGATACGCCGCGCTCGGAATACAGGACGAAGCGGAGGCTGTGGCGCGCGTATGACGGCTGTGGCGGAACAAACCGGCGTTTGGCTAACGGAGTTCACCCAACAACCGGGCGCGGAGCCGTGGATTCAGAAGCTGCGCGAAGACGCTTTCGAGCGGTTCGCCCAGGTAGGTTTCCCGACCACTCACGATGAAGAGTGGCGTTTCACCAACGTCGCGCCCATCGCGCGGGGCAAGTTTGCCATGCAGGCTGCTGCGGGGAGCAGTATTACCGAAGAAGCCAAGCCGCATCTCGCCCAACTCGCCAACATCGAAGCGAACGCTTTCGTCGCGTTGAACACGGCATTTCTGCACGACGTCCAGTTCGTGCGCGTGCCCCGCGGCAAGGTTATCGAGCAGCCCATCGAATTGATTTTCCGCGGCAACCCGGGCCAGGCGCATCATCCGCGCACGTTGATCGTAGTGGGCTCCGGCGCCCAGTGTACGGTCATCGAAACCTACGAAGGCGATGGCGCTTACTTCACCAACGCCGTCACCGAATTCGTAGTGGGCGATGGCGCCGTGGTCGATCATTACAAGATCCAGCGCGAATCGCGCGAAGCCTTCCACGTGTCTACCATGCAAGCCGCGGTGGGACGCAGCGCGAATTTCTCCTCGCACTCCATTTCGCTGGGCGGCGCCTTGGTGCGCAACGACGCCAACGCGATCCTCTCCGAAGGCACGGAAGCCACGCTCAACGGCCTCTACGTAGTCAACGGAACGCAACACATCGATAACCACACCATCCTCGACCACGCCAAGCCGCACGGCGCGAGCCACGAGATGTATAAGGGGATTCTCGACGGCCGCGCAACTGCCGTCTTCAACGGCCGCATCATCGTCCGCAAAGACGCGCAGAAGACCGATTCCAAGCAGACCAACAAGAATCTGGTGCTCTCCGACAACGCGGTAATCAACACCAAGCCCGAGCTGCAAATTCACGCCGACGACGTGCGCTGCACCCACGGCGCCACCATTGGCCAGCTCGATTCCGAAGCCCTGTTTTACCTGCGATCGCGCGGCATCCCCAAGAGCGAAGCGCGCAGCCTGTTGACCTACGCCTTCGCCCAAGACATTATCGACCGAATCAAAGTGCAGCCCCTGCGCGCTTCCCTGGAGCGGATGCTGTTCGAGAAACTCAATGCCCGTTGATCTGCAAACAATCAGGCCGGTGTCTTCAGTTGAGCCACTATCAATCAAGTTCGTGGGGCCGATTGCCAATCGGCCCGTCTCCGTGGCGCACGCACTCATGCGTGCAGCGTCCCCACTCATGGGGACGCGTCTTCTGCCGACGCGTCTTCTGCCGACTCCTCCACCGACGCCTGCCACCCGGAGCCTCCAATGAGCGCCCTTTCCCTCCAAACCCCCTTCGACGTCGCCAAGCTCCGCGAAGACTTCCCCGTCCTCAAGCAACTCATCCACGGCAAGCCCCTCGTCTACCTCGACAACGCCGCCACCGCGCAAAAGCCGCAGTCCGTAATCGACGCCATCGTCAAGTTCTACGCCGTCGATTGCGCCAACATCCACCGCGGCGTGCATGAGCTCAGCCAGCGCTCCACCAAGACCTACGAGCTCACCCGCGCCAAGGTCAAGAAGTTCCTCAACGCGCGCCACCAGCACGAAATCATCTTCGTTCGCGGAACCACCGAAGGCATCAACCTGGTCACGCAGACCTGGGGCCGCAGGAACGTGAAAGCCGGTGACGAAATAATCGTCGCGGGCCTGGAACACCACTCCAACATCGTCCCCTGGCAGATGCTGTGCGAGGAAACCGGCGCGCTTCTCCGCATTATTCCCATCGACGACCGCGGCGACCTGATCCTCGACGAGTACGCCAAACTGCTCAACCCGCGCACCCGCATGGTAGCCATCGGCCACGTCTCGAACGCCCTCGGCACCATCAACCCCGTGCGCAAAATCATCGAGATGGCGCACGCTGCCGGCGCCTTGACGCTGGTCGATGGCGCGCAAGCCGTCCCTCACATGAAGGTTGACGTGCAAGCGCTCGACGCCGATTTCTACGCCTTCTCCGGCCACAAACTCTTCGGCCCCACCGGCATCGGCGTCTTATACGGCAAGGCCGATCTGCTCAACGCCATGCCCCCGTACCAGGGCGGCGGCGACATGATCCGCACCGTCACTTTCGAGAAAACCACCTACAACGATCTGCCGTACAAGTTCGAAGCCGGCACGCCCGATATCGCCGGCGGCATCGGCCTGGGCGCCGCGATCGATTACGTCAACCACATCGGCATCGATCAGATCGCCGCTTATGAGCACGAACTGCTGCTCTACGGCACCGAAGCCGTCTCGCAGATTCCCGGCCTGCGCATTATCGGAACCGCGCGCGAGAAAGCCGCCGTGATTTCCTTCGTCATGGAAGGCATTCATCCGCACGACATCGGAACCGTGCTCGACCGGATGGGCATCGCGGTCCGCACCGGCCACCACTGCGCGCAGCCGGTGATGGACCGTTACCAGATACCCGCCACCACCCGCGCATCGTTCGCCTTTTACAACACCACCGCGGAGATCGATTCGCTGGTGGCCGGCCTGCACAAAGTGAAGGAGATTTTCTCCTAATGGTAGACGACCTTTATCAAGAGACCATTCTCGACCACAGCAAGCGCCCGCGGAATTTCCACTCCATGGACGACGCCAACCGTAAAGCGGACGGCTACAATCCGTTATGCGGCGACAAGCTGAAGCTGTTCCTCCGCGTGGAAGACGACATCGTCAAGGAAGCCAGTTTTCTCGGCGCCGGCTGCGCCATTTCCACGGCCTCCGCATCGCTGATGACCGAGAGCCTGAAGGGCAAGACCCGCGCGCAGGCGCTTAAATTGCTCGACGAGTTTCACGAGTTGCTCACCACTGATGTGCAGGCCGCCAAAGACCTCGGCAAGCTGGTGGTATTCTGCGGCGTGCGCGACTATCCGGCGCGCGTCAAGTGCGCCACTCTGGCGTGGCACACCTTGCGCTCCGCGCTCAACGATACCGGGGAGACGGCGAGCACCGAATGAGCGTTCGCGAAGACATCGTCGCCGCATTGAAGAAGGTCTACGACCCGGAAATGCCCGTCAACATTTACGAGCTCGGGCTGATTTACAATCTGACCGTGGACGATGCAGGCAGCGCCGCGATCCGCATGACTCTCACCGCGCCCAACTGTCCCGTGGCCGGAACCATGCCGGGAGAAGTGGAGCGCGCCGTTCGCGCCGTGCCCGGAGTCGCGGACGTAAAACTGGAATTGACCTTCGATCCGCCATGGACGAAAGACCGCATGTCGGAAGCCGCCAAACTGGCCCTGGGAATCGAAGACATCATTCCCATTGCGAGGCTTCGGCGATGAAAGCCAGGCTCCGCCGATGAAAGCAAGGTCGCGGCGATGAAACTCAGCTCGAACGAGGAATACGGCCTGCGCTGCATGGTGCGCCTGGCCTACGCCAATCAGGGTCTCACCATCCCCGAAATGAGCCAGGCCGAAGGCGTCTCGCCGGCGTACACGGCCAAGCTGCTGCGCGTATTGCGTAAGGGCGGTTTCGTGAAAGCGGCGCGCGGTAAAGAGGGCGGCTACACGCTGGCCCGCCCGGCCGAGCAGATCGTGATCGGCGACATCATGAACGCGCTCGGCGGCCGTTTGTTCGAAAGCGATTTCTGCGAAAGCCACGCCGGTTCGGCGGCCATCTGCGCGCGTACGGTGGATTGTTCGGTTCGCTCCCTCTGGCGCGCGGTGCAAGTTGCCGTGGACCAGGTGTTGAGCAAAGCCACGCTCCGCGACTTATTGCAGAACGAGGCCGAGATGAACTCCTGGGTACGCACCCTACCCGGCGCCATACACGTTTTGCAATAGCCTTAATTGCGGCCCCATGGGCTGCGCGTCCTTAAACCCACCAAAATTCAGCCGCCAAATTCAGGCTTGACATCGCGGCGCACCAATGTTATATTTCATAACGCTAGAATGTTAAACATACGCCGCAGCCGCCGCAAAGCGATCACTCCCCTGGAACAGCTCATCATGGATTACGTGTGGGCGCATCCCCATTGCACCGCCGAGATGTGCCGCGAAGGGGTGGCCCCTCAGCGGGCGCTCAAGGATTCGACCATCCGCACCATCCTGCGGAACCTGGAAGAGAAGAGCTACGTGACCCACGATGTCGACGGGCGCACTTTCGTTTACCGCGCCGTGGATACGCCGCGCAACGTGGCCGTACAGGCGGCGCAGCAGCTCATCGACCGGTTCTGCGGAGGGTCGGTGGAGGAGTTGCTGGTGGGGATGGTGGACAACCAGGTGCTGAAACCGAAACAGTTGCAGCAGCTGGCCGAGAAGATTGCATCGCGCAAGGAGAAGAGAGCATGACCACGATACAGTTTCTGGCGGAATGGGCGCTCCGTTCCTCGATCCTGATTCTCAGCGGAGCGCTGCTGCTGCGGGCGCTGCGCGTGAAGGACCCATCCATCCTTCTGGCGGCGTGGACGGCCATGCTGTGCGGCTCTCTAGCGATGCCGGCGATTACCGCGGCGCTGCCCCAGGTTCCGTTAGCGATGATGCGTGCGGCGGCGAGGCCAGTCGAAGTTCCAGTGGTGGTCCATCGCGCCGCGCCGGTTCGTAGCGTATCGCGGCAAGAGACGAGCGTCTCCAAAGGCTTCGACTGGCCGCTGGCCGCGACGGTCGCATATATCGCGGTCATGGCGGCGCTGCTGCTGCGCTTGTGCGCCGGGCTGGCGCTGAACCTCCGCTTGCTCCGTGGCAGCCGTCAGACGGGGCGGGTCACGGAGGGAATCGAGATTCGTGAATCGGACCGCTTGGCTTCCCCAATGGCGCTCGGAATCGCGCGCCCCGCAATCGTGCTGCCCGTCGATTGGCGCACGTGGGATGGCGCAAAGCTGGACGCGGTGCTGGCGCATGAGCGTTCGCACATCCGGCGCTACGATCCGGCGGTGCAGCTACTCTCGGCGATTCATCGGGCGCTGCTGTGGCACAGCCCGCTGAGCTGGTTCCTGCATCGGCGCATCGTGCGCATGGCCGAAGAGGCAAGCGACGACGCGGCGATGGCGGTGACGCGCGATCGCGCATCGTACGCCGAAGTGCTGCTGGAATTCATGCAGCGCGGCGTCCGCGGAGCAAGCTCGCACGGAGTGGCGATGGCGCGCTACGGCCGGCCGGACGAGCGTATCCACCGCATTCTGAATGGAACGGCGCTATCGCGCGGAGTCTCGCGATGGAGCGTGGCGGCGATTCTCGCACTGGGCGCGCCGCTGGCGTACGTGGCGGCTGCCGCGAATCCGCCGAGTGCGCCGCAGGCACGGCCTGTGGCGATCGTACCAGTGGTCGAAACTGCCGCGGCGGCGCCCGTTTCAACCGCGACGGTGGCGGCTGCCACGACGCAAGCGGCAGCTGCACAGACGCCGGCTGCGCCATCGGCCCCCGCTCAGGCGGCCACGCCGCGGCAGAGCGGAACCATCCGGCGCTACATGATCTTCTCCGGCGACTCCACCAGCGGGTCGTGGGATTCGCGCGATCCGGTGGACAAGGAAGGCCTGCGCGCCAGATTCGGGCGGAACTTTGCGTGGTTCCGGCAGGCCGGCAATGAATATGTAGTGACCGATGCCGGCGTTCTGGCGGAGTTGCAAGAGGCCATGGAACCGCAGGAGGAAGTCAACCGGATGCAGAGCGAAGTGAACGTCCAGCAGGCTGCCGTGGACGTTTTGCAAGCCGATGTCAACGCGCAGCAGAGCGATGTGAATGCCTTGCAGCGGGAAGTCGACCGGCGGCAGGACCTTGTCAATCGGATTCAGGCGTCGGCCAGCAAGGAAGACACCCAGGCGTTGATTCAAAAACTGGAAGCGGCCATCCTCGAATTGCGCACGGCGAAGGGCGACGCCAACCAGGAGACCGTCAACCGCAAACAGGCCCAGGTCAACGAAGCGCAGGCCCGCGTGAACCAGCAGCAGGGCAAAGTGAATGAGCAGCAGCACAAGGTCAACGATGTGCAAAGCCGCGTGTCGGCCGTGTATAGCGGGCGGATCGGGGAGATTCTCGATTCGGCGGTGCAGCGCAATCTGGCGCAGCGGTTGATGTAAGAGTGGCGTACGCACTCATGCGCGCCGCGTTCACACTCGTGTGAACGCGGCCTGCCGCCCTGTTGACAGTGACGAACATTTTCGTCAATATAGCCTCATGGCCGTCACCGCGCGCAAGGTGGTCCTTCAGATCCATCTCTATCTCGGATTGTTTGGCGCAATTTTCCTCGTGATCCTGGGGCTCACCGGAAGCATCATGGCCTTCGAAGGCGATATCGACCACTGGCTCGACCCCAACCTCTGGTACGTAACGGCGCGCGCCAATCCGTTGCCGGAAGGCGAGCTCATCGGCAAAGTGGAAAGCCAATTCGCACCCGCACGCGTCGGCGCGGTGGAGATTCCGCAGCAGCGCAATTTGGTCCAGGTGATGCAATTGAGCACCGGCCCGGCCGTGTACGTCAACCCCTACGACGGCTCCATCCTCGGCGAGCGCATCGGCGCCAGCAAGACGCAGCGAGTCCTCGGCTACATCCACCAGTTTCATTTGCGCCTGGCTACCGATCCGCGCTCGTCCATCGCACCCGCCGGCAAGGTGATTGTCAGTTACGCCGGCCTGGTTCTCTGCCTGCTCGGCCCCACCGGACTCATTCTGTGGTGGCGCACCAAGCGCGCGTCCGTTCAATGGACCGCGGCATCCTGGTTTCGCCGCTGCTTCGACCTGCATCGGTGCATCGGCATCTATGCCGGCGCCTTCTTGTGGATTGCCGCGTTCACCGGCGTGCTGATCGGCTTCAGCGCCGCGGAAAAAGCCATCTATTCGCTGACGCATTCCTCCGGCCCAACCCGGCCGCGGCTGCCGCAGTCCGTCCCCGGCGTGACCCACATTAGCGTAGACCAGGCATTGGCAACGGCCCGCCGGACCATGCCCGCTGCCTCCGTCGACAGCGTGTTCCTTCCGCTCAGCCCCAAGGCTCCATTCGTGATAGTGATGCGCGTGCCCGAGGAGACTTCCGGCAGCGCCCACAGCACCGTCGCCGTGGATCAGTACAGCGGCAATGTCCTTCAAGTCCAGGATTTCCGCACCGATTCGCTCGGCTATCGCTGGATTCGCTTCAACCGCTCCATCCACACCGGAGACATTTGGGGTCTGCCGGGCCACATCATCGTCTCGCTCTCCAGTCTGCTGTTAGTGGCCATGGTGATCACGGGGCTGGTGATCTGGTGGAAGAAGCTGGCCGTGTAGAGGCTGCGCTAAGATGGATTTCGCGTATGCTTTCCTGGCTCTTTTCCGATCCCCTGCCCGCCGGTACGAAGGCGCCCGATTTTGCCCTGCCCGACGAAATGGGCCATCTGGTCGCACTATCCGCTCTGCGCGGGCGTAATGTAGCGCTGGTCTTCTATCCAGGTGACGATACGCCCGGTTGCACCAAGCAGCTCTGCCAGTTCCGCGACCAATGGGATAAAGCGCGCGCGCGCGGCGTGGAGATATTCGGCGTCAATCCGCAAAGCGCGCTGAAGCATGACAAGTTCCGCCAGAAATATCACTTCCAGTTTCCGCTGCTGGTGGATGAAGGCCAGAAGGTCGCCGCGCTCTATCACGCCAATGGACTGATCGTGAAGCGCACCGTCTATGTCATCGGACCCGATGGCAAGATCCGCTTCGGCAAGCGCGGCATGCCCGACCCTTCGGAAGTTTTGGCGGCGTGCGCGTGACGAAGCTGCCACGCGTCTATCCCATTCTCGATTCGGACGCGCTCGCCCGGCGCGGACTCGCCTTAGAGACCGCCGCGGCCGCGTTCCTCGAAGGCGGAGCCGGCATCCTGCAGATCCGCCACAAGGGCCATTGGAGCCGCGATATTTTCGCCTCCGCCAAACGAATCGCCGCGCTCTGCCGGGAAGCCGGCGCACAGTTTGTGGTCAACGACCGCGCCGATTTCGCCCTTCTGCTGGACGCCGGCCTGCACATCGGGCAGGACGACCTGGCGCCGCGCGACGCCCGCAAGCTAATGGGTTCCGAGCCGATGATCGGCTTTTCCAGCCACCACGCGGAGCAGCTCTGCGCCGCCGGCGGCGAGCCAGTGGATTACGTCGCGCTGGGCCCGATTTTCACCACTGCTTCCAAGCTCAATCCCGACGCAACTGTCGGCCTGGAAGAGCTGCGCCGCTGCCGCGCCTTGATTGAGAAGCCGCTGGTGGCCATCGGCGGCATTACGCTGGAAAACGCGCCGGAGGTCTGGAAGGCCGGGGCCGATTCGGTGGCCGTGATCGCCGGACTGCTGCCCGAAACCGGTTCGGCGCGCGGGCTCCGCGAGCGGATGGAG
This sequence comes from Bryobacteraceae bacterium, assembly GCA_049522755.1. GTDB lineage: Bacteria > Acidobacteriota > Terriglobia > Bryobacterales > Bryobacteraceae > PALSA-243. The sequence goes on from JBEKNN010000130.1 coordinate 9,212, forward strand.
CAGTGGCAGAAGCTTCGTTAGAGGGCTTACTCTTATGACGCGAACTCGTCATTGTCACGGCCGCCCGCCTACAGCGCCCGCAGCCGTTCCGCCGCCGCTTCCGGCGTGATATCGCGCTGCGGCGTGCCGAGCATTTCATATCCCACCATGAATTTCCGCACCGTGGCCGACCGCAGCAGCGGCGGATAAAAGTGCAGATGCAGGCGCCATCCCTCGTGTGGCTGCCCGTCGGTGGGGCGCTGGTGGAAGCCCATAGTGTAAGGGAATGAGACATTGAAGAGCCGGCCGTAGCGGGCGGTGGTGCGTTTCAAAATATCCGCCAGGCCCTCGCATTCGGCGGCCGGCAAAGCGTCGATGGCGGTCGCGTGCCGTTTCGAGACAATCATCGTCTCGAACGGCCAGACGGCCCAGAACGGCGCCATCGTGAGGAAGGTGTCGTTCTCTTCCACCACGCGCTCGCGGGAGGTCCGCTCGATCCTCTCGTACTCGCACAACAGGCATGAGCCGTACGCTTCGCGCCAGGCCAGCAATTCAAGAAAAGGCCGTGCAGATTTCGCGTCAGCGCGTCACGGTTTTCTCCGTCGGGCCGCGTCTCGTTCGAGCAGTCCTTTTATCAGGTCGTCCCGTACCCGGAAATTAGTCGCTGACAACTTCGCCAGCGTGGAGGGCAAATCGAGCATGCCGCGCGCAGCGCCCAGCTCGAGGATGCCGAGTGTTCCGGTAACGCGGAGCCGTCGCCGGCCGGCTTCGCGGCGGCCTTCGGTTTCGTCGATCAAGACTATTTGGACGCCGCGCGCGAGCGCCAATCGGATGGCGTCGCGTTCACCTGATCGAGAGCGTCGAGTGCGGCGTCAACCGGACCTTGAGCGGGCTCGACTCGAAGCCACCCGGGAGGACAAGCGATCCAGTCCACGACTCGTGCGGGAGTCCTGGGATGCTGCAATTCACGTGCGACTGTGTCGGGGACGAGCACCTCGCGGTACAGAGCGCCCAGAAGCTCGATCTGTTCTATGAGCACCAGGTAGCGGATAGGGGAAGCGTCGGCGACGACGATCACCGCGCGGGCGTTCTGGAGCCGGTCTCCGAATCAAGCAGCGCGAGCGTCTCACGGTCGCGTTCCAGATCTTCCTGGCTGTACGCGTGTTCCCAGACCTGATGATCCTTGAGAAAACCGTCAAACTCGAAACGGGTCAGCCCTAGCAGTGTGCGCGCCTGGTAGCTGGAGAGCGCGCCTGACTGGTAGCCCTGAATGGCCAAGGCTTCCAGCGCCTCGCGGGCTGGGTCCGCGTGGCGCACGAAGTCCTCCGCCAGATCGATGGTAACGCGCATAAAATAACCTGTGGTCATCGTAGCATTGTGCAAAGGCAGAGCCTGTTGACGCGCCCGACGACAGAGCTTCACGGGCTAGAGCGCCCGCAGCTGTTCCGCTGCCGCCTCCGGCGTGATATCGCGCTGCGGCGTGCCGAGCATTTCATATCCCACCATGAATTTCCGCACCGTGGCCGACCGCAGCAGCGGCGGGTAAAAGTGCAGATGCAGGTGCCATTCCTCGTGCGGCTGCCCGTCGGTGGGGCGCTGGTGGAAGCCCATAGTGTAGGGGAATGAGACGTTGAAGAGCCGGTCGTAGCGGGCGGTGGTGCGCTTCAGAATATCCGCCAGGCCCTCGCATTCGGCGGCCGACAAAGCGTCGATGGCGGTCAGGTGCCGTTTCGCGACAATCATCGTCTCGAACGGCCAGATGGCCCAGAACGGGACCATCGTGAGGAAGCTGTCGTTCTCTTCCACCACGCGCTCGCGGGAGGTCCGCTCCAGCCTCTCGTACTCGCACAACAGGCATGAGCCGTACGCTTCGCGCCAGGCCAGCAAGCTCGCCTGCTCTTTCCCCACCTCGTTCGGCAGCGAATAGCTCGCCCAGATCTGGCAGTGCGGATGTGGATTGCTGGCGCCCATCATGGCGCCGCGGTTTTCGAAAATCTGCACGTAGTTGATGGAATCGCGCGCGCCAAGGTCGGCATACTGCGCGGTCCATGTATCCACCACCGTGCGCAGGTCGGCGAGATCCATGTTGGCGATGGTAAGGTTGTGGCGCGGCGAAAAGCAGACCACGCGGCAGATGCCGGGCTCGGATTCCGCGATCAGCAGGCCGTCGCGCTGCGAGCGGCTATGGGGCGTATCCGGCTTGAGCGCCGCGAAGTCGTTGGTGAAGACGAACGTCGAAGTGTAAGGCGGATTGTACACGCCGCCGGCGCGCGTGTTGCCGGGGCACAGATAGCAATCCGGATCGTATTCGGGCGATGCTGCGGCGCCCGCGTCCTCCACCTGGCCTTGCCATGGCCGCTGCGTGCGGTGCGGCGAGACCAGGACCCATTCGCGGGTCAGCGGGTTGTAGCGGCGATGAGGATTCAGCATCGATGAGGATTCAGCGTCAGTGAACGCCGGCGGCGACGAGGCCCTTCTCGCGGGCCGCGTACTGGTCGTAGATCCAGGCGTAGGTCCGCTCCATCCCAGTGCGCAACGGCAGGCTGGGCTCCCAATTCAGGTACTTCTTGATCAGCGTATTGTCGCTATTCCGGCCGGCGACGCCTTTAGGCGCGGCCAGATCGTAAGTGCGCTTGAGCTTGATGCCGGCGATGTCTTCGACAATGTCCACCAGCTGGTTGATGGTCACCATTTCCGACGAGCCCAGATTGATGGGTTCGAGAATCTCCGAATCCATGATCAACTGGATGCCCCTGGTGCAATCGTCGATGTACATGAAGCTGCGGGTCTGGTTGCCCGTGCCCCAAATGGAGATCTCGTGTTTGCCGCCCAGCTTGGCTTCGATCACCTTGCGGCAGACCGCCGCGGGGGCTTTTTCGCGGCCGCCGTCCCATGTACCATTCGGTCCGTAGACGTTATGGAAGCGGGCCACGCGCGTATACATCCCGTAGTCTTCGCTGAAGTGGCGGCACATGCGCTCGCTGAAAAGCTTTTCCCAACCGTAGCCGTCTTCGGCCAGCGCCGGGTAAGCGTCTTCTTCCTTGAGGCCGGGGTTGTTGGGGTCGCGCTGCTTATCGCCGTTGTAGACGCAGGCGGAGGAGGCGTAGAAAAACCTCCGTACGCCGTGCTGGTGGGCCGCCTGCAGCATGTGTGTATTGATGAGTACCGACAGCATGCAGAGCGCCTTATTGTGCTCGATGAAACCCATGCCGCCCATGTTGGCGGCCAGGTTGTAGATCTGCCCGGCGCCGGCCGCGGCCCGCTCGCAATTTTCCTTGAGGTTCAGATCGAGGGACAGATTCTCGACGTCGTCAAAGCGCAGGTACCACTCGTCCGGCGGCTTAATATCGATGGCGCGAAGGTTGGTATAGCCCTGGCGGCGGAACTCGGCGATCAAAGCGCCACCGATGAAGCCGCCCGCTCCGGTTACCGCAATCAATTCCTGTTGCATGGTTGAGACAACTGAAATAGTAACAGGAAAGCTATCGGCTCAACGGGTAAGGGCCTTGAGCGATCTGGGTCGTCAACGAGAGTTATGAGAAAAGACGCCCGTCTGCTGGGCGGCGAGCCATAGAGCGCCGGGCAATCCGAAATGGCGCATGGTAGCCGAGATCGGCACAGGGGCGGTGCGCTTGACCAAGTCGGCGACCTCTTCGGCGGCACGGGGCACACACCGTTTTGCACGGTTTGGCATCGCCCGCCACAATCACCGTCGGCAAGCCCGCCGGCGTTACCACTGCTGCCGCGTTGCGTATGAGGAATTGGTGATCCGGCCGCCTTCGCCTTCCACCGGCTCGAAAACGGATTGGATGGCGACCCTCCCCGGGCCGTACAGAAGCAGCCACAAATAGCGGCCGCCCCAGCTTCCCCACATGCCGAAGATGCCGGCATCGGGGTGCTCAAAGTGCAACTGCATCTGGACGCTTGGATCCTTGAACACCAGCGCCTTCGGCTTGACCAGTATGGCTTCCCCCGCCCGCAGCTCGCGGACGAAAATATTGCCGCCGGCGTGGAGCAACAGCAGGCCGGGCGCGCTGGGGGCGGAGAAGCGGTCCATCAGCATTCCGATGGGATAGTGCGTCTCGGAATCGTCTCCGTTCTGCGTGGTGAACCAGATGCCGGTGTTGAAAAAGTCGTATTGCACATTGCCGGTGGCCACCAGGAACATGTGCTCGCGGACATCGATCGCCTCGCCCGCCTGCAGCGGCACGGGGATCAACTCGCCCGGGTCGTCCTTCGAAAACGCAATGTGGCCTGGTCCCTGCGCCTGTGTCATGATCAACGGAAGGCCCGAGAACAGACGCTTCCAACCGCCTTTCATCGACATAGTGGCGATGTTGATCTGGGGGTCTTTCCACAGCAGCACGTGATGCGTGAAGTAGACGCTGTCTTCCGGCGCCAGCTTCATGTCGGCTACCGGCACATACGCGCCTTCAATCTGGCAGAAGGAATTGCCGAATTGCAGCTTTGCCATGTCCTTGCGGCCGGGCAATTGGGCCCAGCCGGATTTGGAAATCTCCTCGGGCATGGCGAGTGCGGCGCCGCAGCGCGGGCAGCTTGTTTGGCCGCGCGCGATCACCCCGCCGCACCAGGAGCACTTTCCGCCGGAGGGCTGGAAGGCCGGCTCGGGCGCCTGCGCAGCGTACGCGGTGGGCGCGGCCCGAGGTGGCACAGTCACAGGCGGCGGCGCAGTCACGGGCTGCGGCGCAGTCGCAGGCGGAATCGCGCCCACGGGCGGGCTCGCGGGCGCACGCTTCACCGGCGAGCCACAGCCTACGCAGAAGTTCTGATCGTCCCGGATCTGGTTCCCGCAATTCACGCAGAACATCGAGCTCTCCTATTCACTGCGATGGTGTACATACATCGACTGGATGCCGATGCGGCCCGGTCCGGTCATCTTGGCGAGCGCCATATTTGCGCCGCCGAAGAAGCCGGTGCTCAGCTTCTGAAATTCCACTTCCATAGTGACGGCGGAATCCTTGTAGAGGAATGCGCCGGGCTCCACCATGATGCTTTCGCCGGCGGCGAGGCGGCGTTCGAAGACGTTGCCGTAACCGTGCAGGATAAGCAGGCCGGGCGTGCTGGTAGTGACGAAGCGGTCCATGTACATGCCCTGGCCGCCGAAGAGAATGTTGGTAAGGCCCTTCACGCGGATGAACGAATAGCCGATCTGGTGCGACGAGAGCAGGAAGGCGTGTTCGCGCACGTCCAGCTCCATGCCGGGATGCAGCGGCAGCACCACCAGCTCGCCGGTGGCGTCGCGCGAAAAGGCGATGCGCCCCGGCCCGGTGGCCACGCTGATAATGAACGGCATGCCGGCGAAGGCGCGCTTGAGGCCGCCGGAAAGCTGCAGCACGCTCAGTGGGACGTTGACGTCTTTCCACAGCATGACGTGATGCTCGAAGAAGATGGAATCGCCGGGCCCCAGATTGATCTCGGCGGCCGGCACGATTTCGCCTTCCACCTGGCAGGTGCTGGCGCTGAAGTGGATCTCGGTCATGTCGCGGATGCGCGGGGCCTCGCGCCAGCCCGACTCGCTCACCAGATTGCGGATATCGAGCGGCGCCCCGCAGGCCCGGCAGGCCGTGGCGGTCTTCTCGTTCATGCTCTGGCACCACTGGCATTGGATGCGCTCAAGCGGCGCGGCGTCTGTCATGGGATGCTCCTTCGACCCGGCTTTCACTATACTAATTCAGCGGCTTACGCGTCTCTTGACGCAAACCGATGTTGATTGATCCCCCATTTGATGCTAAACTGTATCAATGACCGGCAAAAACCACTCTAAGCCAGCCAAGCGCCGCACCACGCTTACGTTGCCCGTGGATACGCTGTCGCACGCTGAGCGAATCGCGCGGCAGCGGAACATGAGTTTGAGCTCGGTAGTCGCCGAAGCCCTCGATGAGGGTTTGCGTGTTCACGCCAGTACTCAGCGGAGCGAGGAAGTGCTCAAAGCATATCAGCAGGCCTTCTCCGGACTCTCCCAAGAGGAATTGATGATTCTCGACGGCATTATTTTAGAGCCCGCGTCCGCACGGCAGGCATGATCGATCCAGCTTCCGGGCCGTTTCTGTTCGATACCAGCGCCGAAAGCTGGCTGGCCCGCGCACAGCAGCCCGCAGTCCAAAACTGGTTGCGCCAGTATCTCGCCCTTCACCAGGTTTATGTTTCAGCAGTCACTGTTCTGGAACGGAGCCGCGGATACGCGCTGCTGTGGCGAAGCGCTCCTGAAGAGCGGCGCAGCGCTATAGAAGCGAGGCGCATTGCCTACCTCGGCCAATTGGGACGCGTCCTGGCGCTTGATTCCGCAACCGCGGTGGTGGCAGGTGAGATCATGGCTCTGATCCCGCAACCGCCTACGCCTCCGCGGAGGAGTCACAGTCTGGTGGAATCTCGTTCGGACCGCCTTTCCCGTTGGCGGTTCGACGCGACGATCGCCGCAACCGCACTGGTGGCGCGGGCGCCTTTGATTCACAATAACCCGGAAGATTTCGAAACGATTCGAAGCGCCATCGAACGCTCGCCGGGGCGATTTCCGGGACTCGGACCGCTGGAGCTTTTGCGTTGCGCGGCGCTCGCCTGATCGGCTTTTGCTGGGCAGTCCACTCCCGCCCCGATGCATCAACTGCGGCTGGTTGGCAGCCAGTTCCGCGCGGAACTTCGCGGCCTTGCCCGATGTAGAACCCAGCACGATTCCCAGCACGAACCGTCCGGCCCAAGCTCTGATCGGTCCGGCGCCATTGAGTTATTCCTGCCGGAGCGCCCGCGTCGGATCCACCCTGGCGGCGCGCCGGGCGGGAATCCAGCAGGCGGCCATCGTAGCCGCGGCGAGCACCGCGGGAACGCCGAGTAATACCATCGCGCCCAACGGGTTGGTCCCGACCACAAAGTTCGGAACGACGCTGCCCGCAAGCGGAATCACCAGCGCCAGTCCAATCGCCAGGCCAACCGCGGTGAAAACGGCGCCCTGTTTCAGCACCATTCGCATCACACGAGCGGGCGTCGCGCCGATCGCAAGGCGGATTCCAACTTCGCGCGTCCGCCGGCTCACGGCGTATGCGATCACTCCGTACAGCCCGATCACCGCCATGAAAACTCCCATCACTCCGGTGGCTGTCACGATCTGTGCGATCAGCCTCGGCCCCAACATCGCGCGATCGTGGAAAAATGTTGCCATGGTGCTGATCTGGAAGACCGGCATGTCGGGATCGAGCGCGCGGACCTGTTCGCGCACCATCGCCGCAAACGCCGCTGGGTCGGCCGCTGTTCGCATCTCGACGCACATCTGTGAGCTGTAATCCTGGGAAAAGGGAGTCCATACCGCTTCCTGCGCCGGTTCCGCCCAGTAGGTATAGATTCCCTGTTTCGCCATGCCAACCACTTGCAGTTCGGGGCCGTCCGCGGAGTCCAACCGAAAACGCCGGCCTATGGGATCGTTCTTTCCGAACAACTTGTTAGCGAGCTTTTCGTTGATTACAGCCACTCGCGGGGATTTGGCCGTATCGCCCGAATCAAAGGCGCGCCCGCGAACAATCTTCGTCTCCATCAGCGGGAAGAAGTGGTCATCCACCTTATATGACCAGGCGTTCGGTGCATCCCCGGATGGCCGCGGCTGCGCGCTTTCCGCAAGATACTTGCGCGTACTTTGTCCGGTGCTGAACGGAATCGCGGAAGACATCGATACCGCATTCACGCCGCCGCTCTCGCGCAGCCGGTCGGTCAGCTTCTTGTAAAAGTCGCGCGTCTTCGCTTCGTCGTACCGTTGGATGTTCGGGTCCAGGGAGAAGAAAAGAGTGTGATCCACGCGGAAGCCCGGATCGATGCGCCATGCCGCCTGAAATCCCAGGATGCAGTCGGCTGAAATCACCAGGAGGATGACCGATAATGCGAGCTGCGCGGTAACCAGCAGGTTCCGGCCGCTCACCAGCCCCCGCAGGATGGAAACCCGCGCCGGACCGCTATCGCTGGCTTTAATGGTCGATGCCAGATCGCCCCGTGTGGCGCGAAGCGCAGGAACCAATCCAAAAGCTACGCCCGTTGCCAATGAAACTATCAGGCTGAACGCAAGCAGCCGCACGTCCATCTCTGCGCCCAGGGAGACTGGGAAATCGGACGGGATCGGAATGGCCCGCAGGAACGTCACGCCCAGGTAGCCGACCCCGATTCCCGCAAGTCCTCCCGCTACCGCCAGCAGAAGGCTTTCGGTGAGAAGCTGCCGGATCAGTGCGCCGCGCGACGCGCCGATCGCCATGCGAATCGCGATTTCCTTCGCCCGAGCCGTGCCGCGTCCAAGCAAGAGGTTCGCGACATTGGCGCAGGCGATCAGCAAGACCAATCCGGTGATCCCAAGCAGTGTGAGCGCCAAAGCCGCATCGGTAGGATCGTTTTCGAAGCGCGCGCGTACGTAGTCCAGCACCGTCACCGTCCGATCCCGGTTCGCCTCGGGGTATTGCGCCGCGAGGCCTCGCGCGATGATCCGTAGTTCGGACTGCGCTTCGGTCACGCTCACGCCTGGCGCGAGGCGGCCCAACAAAACCGCGCTGCGGTTCTTCCGCGAGGTGAGGTAGTCGGCGCTTGCGCCATGAACAGCCTGCTGGTAGGCATGCATCGGTATGTAAATGTCGGGATTCACGAACGCCTGCGGCCCTGTGAAATTTTCCGGCGCCACACCGATGACGGTGAATTCGGAGCCGTTCACGCGAATGCTTCGTCCCAGCACCGAACGGTCGCGCGCGAAGTCGCGGTCCCACATGTGATAGCTGATGACCGCCACCGGATCCCGGCCCGCCACCGCGTCTTCGTCGGCGCGGAACCCGCGCCCGAGCACCGGCTGGATGCGCAATCCGCTGAAGAAATTCCCGCTGACGCTGGCGTCGAGCCCATACCTCGGAACCTGGTTCACCTGCGTGGCCACTCCGGCGGTAAAAAAGTCGTAACAGGTCAAAGCCTGGAGCGTTTTCGTGTGATCGCGCAGGTCGACATAATCCGCGTAGGACAGGCGCCCCAGCCGCGTATCGGACGAGGTCGAATCCACCTCGACAATCCTGCCTGAATCCGGAACCGGCAGCGGACGCAGCAGCACCGCATCGACATAGCTGAACATCGCGGTATTGGCGCCGATGCCCAGGGCGAGCGAAACGATAGCAATGAGCGCGAAGCTGGGAGACTTCGCGAGAGTGCGAACGGCAAAGCGGAAATCGGCCGCAATTCTCATACAGACAATATACGGAAAGGAAGGCCGATCGTTCCACCTCTCCGTGGCCTGCGATATACCAAACGACCCTAATCCGACTTCCGGACGCCTCGCCCCCCTCCCGCGCTCCGCATTTCCCGCAAGCCGCGCCTCCCAACTTGTATTCAACCAGCGAATGCACGACACTGGTCGAGTGACGGCAGGTTCCGTATGAAGCTTTCCATCCTGATGCCCGTCTATAACGAGCGAACCGTCGTGGAGCGGTGCATCACTCTGGTGCTCGCCGCTCCGCTGCCGGAGAACATGGAGCGGGAGTTGATCGTCGTCGACGACTGCTCCACCGACGGCACCTTCGCTATTCTCAAGCGCCTCGCCACGGAATCTCCCGAAATCCGCCTCTTTCAGCATTCCAAGAATAGCGGAAAGGGCGCGGCGGTGCGGACGGCTATCGGGCACGCCGGCGGCGATTTTTCCCTGATTCAGGACGCCGACCTGGAATACGATCCCGCGGAGTACACGCGCCTGCTGCGCCCTCTGCTGGCCGGTCACGCCGACGCCGTGTTCGGCTCGCGCTACATGGCGGGCGAGCAGATGCGCGTGCTGCCGTTCTGGCATTCCATGATCAACCACGGCCTGACGCTGGTGGCCAACATGTTCTCCAATCTGGCCCTCACCGATATGGAAACCTGCTACAAGGTTTTCCGCACCGATCTGCTCAAGAGCCTCCCCATCCGTTGCGACCGCTTCGGCTTCGAGCCCGAGATCGTGATGAAGAGCGCCAAGCGCAAGTTTCGCATCTACGAGGTGCCCATCAGCTACCATGGCCGCACCTACGAAGAGGGCAAAAAGATCGGCTGGAAAGACGGCGTCAAAGCGCTGGCCGTGGTTCTGAAATACTGGCTCATCGACGATCTCTATGCCACCACTTATGGCCGCGGCGTCCTCAACAATCTCACCGGCACGCCGCAGTATTTGAGCTGGCTGGCGCGCACCGTGCGGCCGTATCTGGGCGACGCGGTGCTCGAAGTGAACGCCGGCATCGGCAACCTTTCGGGACGGCTGATGGCGCGCCGTATTCTTTACGTCGCCGCCGAAAAGGACCCGCTGCACCTGCACGCGCTGCGCAACCGTTTTCTGCGCACGCCGAATGTAGTGGTGCAGCGCATCGACCCGGAAATTCCCGCGGATTTGGCCCCCATGGAGGCATGCTTCGACACCGTGCTTTGCCTCAACGTCCTGGAATATCTGGACCACCCCGCGGCCGTGCTCCGCTCTCTGCGCGCCACGCTCAAGCCCGGGGGCCTCCTGGTAGCGTTGATGCCCCACAGTCCCGCGCTGTTTGGCAGCCTCGACCGCAGCATGGGCCACAAGCGCCGCTACAGCGCGGCCGCGGCGCGTCAATTGCTGGAAGACCAGGGATTTGCCGTGGAGCGCGTCGCGGACTTCAACAAAGCCGGCTCTCCGCCCTGGTGGATTTACAGCCGCGTCGCCGGCAAGCGCCGCATTAACAAGCTGGTGCTGAAGATCTTCGACAAGACCGTCTGGATCTGGCGGCGTCTCGACCGCCTGATGCCCTGGCCGGGACTTTCCCTGATCGTCGTGGCCCGGAAAACCGCTGTTACTCCGGAGGCCGCGCCGGAAGCCGCGCCGGCTGCAGTTTCCTCGACTCGGTAGCGCCGGCGATCGCGTCGCCGGTTCACTCGGTAGCGCCGGCGATCTTGTCGCCAGTTCACTCGGTAGCGCCGGCGATCTTGTCGCCAGTTCACTCGGTAGCGCCGGCGATCTTGTCGCCGGTTCACTCGGTAGCGCCGGCGATCTTGTCGCCGGTTCACTCGGTAGCGCCGGCGATCTTGTCGCCGGTTCACTCGGTAGCGCCGGCGATCTTGTCGCCGGTTCCTTTGTTGCACCTGCTATTGCGACGGAAGCTGCGAGGGCAGCCTCTATGGCTCAGCCGGCTAACCTTAGTCAGCACCCGTCCTGATATCGGTTTGCGTCTTGTTCCATGACCACCCGCGGCCTTACTTTAGGACTGTTGCATAACTTCACGCTCACCGACATCGCGGCCAGTATCGCGGCGGTGTGCCTGTTTCCGCTGTTCGTTCTCATTCCAGGCTTCGCCGCCGCGTGGCTGCTCGATCTTTTCGATTTCCGCCGCAGGACGTGGCTGTTCCGCGCGGCATTAAGCGTTCCTCTCTCCATCGCGATCGCCCCGATTCTGAGTTACCTGGCGGGACGGTACCTGTCGATGACAGCAGTCTGGCTGCTCTACGCAACCTCGTGGGTGTACGTAGCCGTCGTTTTACTGAGAAGCGTTGTGCTCAGCGGAACGCACAAGCCCACGCCGCGGTCGCCCGCCGGAGCATGGCGCATGGCGATAGCGCTATTTTCCCTCTGGGGCGCGCTGGCGCTGTTTTCGCTGGTCGACCTCCAGCTCGGCAACAAGTTGTACTACAGCACGACAGCTTTCGATTTCTCGGTGCGGACGCAATTCATCCACGCCATCAGTTCCACGGGCATTCCACCGGCGAATCCGTTCTTCTTCCCCGGCCATGCCCAGCCGCTGCGCTACCACTATTTCTGGCTGATTCTGTGCAGCATGGTGGATGTAGCCGGCGGCGCGTTCGTCGGTGCGCGTCACGCGTGGATCGGCGGCGTCATCTGGTGCGGCGCCGGACTCATGGCGCTCATCGCCTTGTTTTTCCGGCTCATCGATTATCGCGGCCCCGAAACATTCCGGCGGCGCACGCTGGTTGGCATCCTGCTGTTGGGCGTCACCGGCCTCGATATTCTGCCCTACGCTTTCCTTTGGTTGATGTATTCCCTGGGTCTCACGGGCACTATCCTGACCACCATGGAAGCCTGGAATGAGCAAGTGGACGGCTTCACCTTTACAGCGCTGTGGCAGGCTCACTCTCTGGCGGGGCTGATTGCGTGCCTGATGGCTTTCTTGCTCTTGTGCGAGGCGCCGCGCCACACCGGCGCGTCCCGGTGGAAGTATACGGCCGTAGCTGGAATCGCGCTAGCTTCGTCCTTAGGCGCATCCATCTATATCGCCTTCGTCTTCGGAGCCTTCCTGCTGCTGTGGACCGTAGTCGCCATCGCGAAGAAATGGCGCGCCGAGACGGCCACGCTGATCGCCGCGGGCGCTCTCTGCGCAGTGTTGGCGTTGCCGTATCTGGCAAGCATAACTGCTGGCTCAGGCTCAGGTCCCGGCGCCGGCGGAGGCGGATTCCCCATCGCCTTCCGCGTACGCCGCTTTTATGCAATAGACACCATACTCGCCTCGCAAGGGCGCGACAACGTGTGGCAGCTCGCCTTGGCGAATGGGGCGACGCTGCCGCTGAATTACCTGTTCGAGCTGGGGTTTTTCCTGGCTGCTGGCCTGCTCTGGTGGCAGCGCCGCCGCACGCGCCGCGAGCCTCTTACCCGCGCGGAATTGGCCATCGCGTTAATGGTCGCCACCAGTCTGGCGATCTGTAGCTGCCTGTGTTCCACCGTCATCGACAACAACGATTTGGGATGGCGCGGGTTCCTGGTGGCGCAGTTCGGACTGCTGCTTTGGGGAGCGGACGTCCTCACGGACCGGCGCTACAAATGCAGCGTCGTATTAACCGTGATGCTCGCGCTCGGCGCCGCCGGAACGGTGTGCGACGTGTTCCTGTTCCGCATGTGGCCGGTGCTGGCCGATCGAGGCGCGCTCCCTCAATTGGGTTGGATGTCGCCAGACCACAAGCTGGGTGAGCGTAACTACGCGGTTCGCGAAGCCTACGAGTGGGCGGACAGCCACACGCCGGCCCGCGCCATCGTACAATTCAACCCGCATGTTGTCTTTCAGGACACGCCGGGTCTCCTGTACTCCAACCGCCAGATCGCCGCGGCCGATCAGAGATGCCTCGCGGGATTCGGCGGCGATCCGTCGCTCTGCGCTCCCATCGTGGCCAACGCGAACCTGCTATTTCCGGAACGCGGCCAGCCCGCGCCCGAAAGTTCCGCGGCCTGCGAAAAGCTTGGAGCCGATCTCCTGATCGTCAAGGATACGGACTTCGTATGGTCGCTCCAGGATAGCTGGGTGTGGCAGGAAAAGCCGCTCTACGCAAATCGGTGGGCGCGCGTGTATGGCTGCGTAGGACATCCATAATAAGGACGCTTTCGTCTGTCAACCGAACTGACTCCAGCGACTTTCGACGCCGGTGATTCTGTGCGTGGGACAGACGCTTTCGTCTGTCAACCCAGCTCGTATAACCTTAGTCAACAGCCGTCCTGATATCGGTTTGCGTCTTGTTCCGTAGCCACTCGCAGCCTTACCTTGGGACTGTTGCATAACTTCACGCTCACCGACATCGCGGCCAGCATCGCGGCGGTGTGCCTGTTTCCGCTGTTCGTTCTCATTCCCGGCTACGCCGTCGCGTGGCTGCTCGATCTCTTCGACTTCCGCCGCAGGACCTGGCTGTTCCGCGCGGCCTTGAGCGTTCCTCTCTCCATCGCGATCGCTCCGATTCTGAGTTACCTGGCCGGGCGCTATCTCTCGATGACAGCGGTCTGGGTGCTCTACGGAGCCTCGTGGGCGTATGTAGCCGTCGTCTTGTTGAGAAGCGTTTTGCTCAGAGGAACGCACAAGCCCGCGCCGCGGTCGCCCGTCGGAGCATGTCGCATGGCGGTGGTGATTCTGTCCCTCTGGGGCGCACTCGCGCTGTTCTCGCTGGTCGATCTCCAGCTTGGCGGCAAGTTGTACTACAGCACCACGGCTTTCGATTTCTCGTTACGCACGCAGTTCATCCACGCCATCAGCACCGCGGGCATTCCACCGGCGAATCCGTTCTTCTTCCCCGGCCATGCCCAGTTGCTGCGCTACCACTACTTCTGGCTGATTCTGTGCAGCATGGTGGATGTGGCCGGCGGCGCATTCGTAAGTGCGCGCCACGCGTGGATCGGCGGCGTAATCTGGTGCGGCGCCGGATTCCTGGCGGTGGTCGCGCTGTTTTTCCGCCTCATCGCCTATCGCGGCCCGGAGACATTCCGGCGGCGCACGCTGGTCGGCATCCTGCTGTTGGGCGTAACCGGCCTCGATATTCTGCCCAACGCTTTCTACTGGCTGACGTATTCGATGGGACTAACCGGGTTCATCCCGCCCTCCCTGGAATTTTGGAACGAGCAAGTGGACGGCTTCACTTTCACGGCGTTGTGGCTGGCCCATTCTATGGCGGCGCTGATTGCGTGCCTGATAGCTTTCCTGCTCTTGTGGGAGGCGCCTCGCCGCACCGGCGCGTCCCGTTGGAAGTATGCAGCCGTGGCTGGAATCGCGCTCGCTTCGTCCGTAGGCGGATCCATCTATATCGCCTTCGTGTTCGGAGCCTTTCTGCTGCTATGGACCGTGGTCACGCTTGCGAAGAAATGGCGCGCCGAGACGGCGACGCTGATCGCGGCGGGCGCACTCTGCGTGGTATTGGCGTTGCCGTATCTGGCGAGTCTGACCGGCGCCGGCGGAGGCGGGTTTCCTATCGCATTGCGTGTACGCCGCTTCTTCCCGATAGACACCATACTGGCCGCGCAGGGGCGCGACCAGGCTTGGCAACTCGCTGTGGCCAACGCCGCGACGTTGCCGCTGAATTACCTGTTCGAACTGGGGTTTTTCCTGGCCGCGGGCCTGCTCTGGTGGCAGCGCCGCCGCGCGCGCCGCGAGCCTCTCACTCGCGCGGAATTGGCGATCGCGCTAATGATCGCTACCAGCGTAGCGATCTGTAGCTGCCTGTGTTCCACCGTGCTCGCTAACAGTTCCAACGCCGTCGCTAACAACGACTTGGGATGGCGAGGGTTCCTTCTCGCCCAGTTCGGGCTGCTGCTCTGGGCCGTCGATGTTCTCACGGACTCGCGCTACAAACGCAACACCCTCTTGGCCGTGATGCTGGCGCTCGGCGCCGCCGGAACGGTGTGCGACGTTGTCCTATTCCGCCTTTATCCCGTACTGGCGGATCGAGGCGTGCTGCCCGAATTGGTTTGGATGTCGCCAGACCGCAATCTGGGCGAGCGCAACTACGCCGTTCGCGAAGCCTACGAGTGGGCGGACAAACACACGCCGGCCGGCTCCATCGTGCAATACAACCCGCACGTTGCCTTTCAGGAGACCACCGGCTTTCTCTACTCCAACCGTCAGATCGCCGCGGCCGATGAGGGATGCCTCGCAGGATTTGGCGGCAATGCGTCCCTTTGCGCTCCCCTTGTCGCGGCCGCGAATTCGCTATTTCCCGAACGCGGCCAGCCCGCGCCCGCAAGTTCCGCGGCCTGCGAGAGACTTGGGGCCGATGTCCTGATTGTCAAGGATACGGACTTCGTATGGTC
>JBEKNN010000131.1:0-24691 GCA_049522755.1 Bryobacteraceae bacterium
CAACTGCGTCGCGATGATATCTCCCGTGAACACGATCTTCTCGTCGGGCAGATAGATCACCAGGTCGCCGCTTGTGTGCGCCGGCGCCCAGTGGAACAGTTCCACTTTTACGCCGTCGATCTTACGAGTCTCCTTGTTTTTCGAGACAAGCTGGTTGGGCAGATAGCCGGCCGGAGGCGCCCCCCGACCGCCGGCTGCGAAGGCGACATCCTGCTCCTTCTTATTGTTCTCGTGGGCGATAATGGCGATGCCAGTGGGAAACGATGCCAGTCCGTTGATGTGGTCTCCGTCGCTGTGGGTTTCTATGACGGTAGTGACCGGCTTCGGAGTGATCTTAGCGATATCTTCCAGCAGTTCCTTTCCACCGGCCGCGGTGGTCTTGGCGTCGATGACGATGACGCTTTTATCGCCGATGATGACGCCGCTATTCCCGCCTCCGCCCTCGATCCAGTAGACGTTGGGCTTCAACTGGTGGGTGGTGAACGGTGCGGGAGCCGGTCCCTGGGCTGCTCCCGGTACCACAGCCAGTGTGGCAAGAGCGCTTAAGCCCGCGATGGCGGCAAACCCGCAGGCAACAGCTTTTCCGTATAGCATGTGTTGCATTTCCCTTTCGTAAGAGACTCTATCACGTTGCGCGGCTTGCCTGGTTGCCAATTCGAGGCACGGATTTGAGGCGCCAATTGAGCCGCAACCTCGCGGCCGAGTCCGATATAATCTCCCCATCTATGTCCACCGTGCGTTCTCTTTGCTGGTTGGCTCCGATGTTTGCGCTCGCTGCCGCCGCACCCGCCCAGACCAAACTCGAGGTCACTTCCAAACTCGGCGCGAAGTTCTATTCTCTGCCCGACGAAAAAGGCGCAGTGGCCGACGCACAGAAGGGCCTCGCCGCCGATCCGAAAAGCCCCGCTTTGCTGCTCAAACTGGCGCAAGCGCAAATCTCCGTTTGGGAAGACAAGGAAGCCTCCGCAACCTTGACGCGCGCGCTGGCGATTTCGCCGCAGGATGCCGGCCTCTACACCGAGCGCGGCCATCGCGAAGTGCCCCTGCGCCAGTTTACTGAAGCGCGCGCCGACCTGAGCCGCGCCGCGAAGATCGACCCCAGGAACATGGCGGCATATTATCATCTTGGCCTCGCTCACTATTTCCTGGGCGAGTTCTCCGAAGCCGCCGACGCTTTCCACCACGCGGTGGAAACCGCGCCGAACACGGATGAGGTCATCAATTCCACTAACTGGCTTTATGCGGCGCTGCGCCGTGCGCGGCGAATCGATGAGGCGGCG
The DNA here is from genome assembly GCA_049522755.1 of Bryobacteraceae bacterium. GTDB lineage: Bacteria > Acidobacteriota > Terriglobia > Bryobacterales > Bryobacteraceae > PALSA-243. The sequence continues at coordinate 1,281 of JBEKNN010000131.1, forward strand.
AAGGCGCTCGAAGCTGTCCCGCCGGAGATGACCAATAAGGAGCCGCACACCAGGTTCTATCTCAACCTGGTACGCTTCTTTCAAGGCAAAATGAGCGAAGCTGACGCGCTGCCACCCGAGCCGCCGGCAGGCAATACCGATCAGGAAGTGGAGTTGCCATTCGATACCGTGGCATACGGCATCGGCAACTGGCATCTCTACAACGGCGATGCCGCCAAGGCGCAGGAGTACTTCCACCGCATCCTGAAAGGGCATGTGTGGATCACGTGGGGCTTCGTCGGCGCGGAAACCGAGCTGCTGCGCAAGCAGGCGGTCGGCAAGTGATCAGGTTCAACCAACCCGTGGCCGCCCGCTTTTTCCGGTTGGCGCCAGGGTTTGAGGAGCTTTTCGATCCAGCCGCAAAACATGGGCCCGGAGCCAGCGTTGTGATTCACAATACAGCACAGGTCAGCAATGGTGGCCTACTACCCGGTCAAGCTGAGTTTCCCGGATGCGTTTGGCCCCGGAATCAAGCGTGCCTAACCCTACACTTGGTAATTCCCATCACGTAACTCGGGTATGGGCGGGCAGGCATCGCGGTACAATGTTCACGAAGTATGCCGGGTGGCAACTTGTGCACCAGCCGATGAGGATTTCACTGTGATATGAGAAGGGCAATCGTACCAGCACTGCCGGTATTGTTGGGGCTTTTTTGCGGCTACCTGGCAGCGCGGCAGGAGCGGGAATCACAGTCTCCACCGCCGAAAGAGGCGCAGCAGGCGAGCAAGGGCGGGGCGGCTCAAGGTTCCGCAGCCGGCGCCGATGGGGTGACGGATCCTGCGGCGATGGCCGGCGATAAGCAGTCCAAGGCTAAACCGGTTGCAGTCGGGGGGGCTCCTGTAGAAAAAACATTTATTATCGGCGCCGAGGATATTCTTCAGATTTGGGTATTGCAGCAGCCGAACATCTCGGCCCAATATACGGTCCGTCCCGATGGCATCATTTCCGTTCCGATGGTTGGCGATGTAAGGGCATCGGGATTGACCACCGAACAATTGGAAGCATCCATCGCGGAGCGGCTGAAGGCGAACGAAATTGTTATCGACCCTTCGGTTACGGTGGGCGTATTCCAGGTGAAAAGCCGGAAGTATTTCATTTCGGGAGAGGTGAATAAGCCGGGGGAACAATACCTGGTTGTTCCTACGCGCGTCTCCGAGGCGCTAGCCAACGCCGGGGGATTCCGCGATTTTGCGAAGACTAAGAGTATCCGGATCATTCGCATCATGCCGGACGGCAAACCCAAGAAATTCATGTACAACGACAACGAGGTCAGCCGCGGCAAGAAGCTGGAGCAGAACATTTTTCTGGAGCCCGGCGACCATATCTATGTCGATTAACTAGTCGATTAACGACGTCGATACAACGACGTGGATTGACGACGTGCATCGACTGTTTCGAGGCGGCATTTTTCAACTGAGTCACGAGGTTTAGAATCGCATGGCCCTTGCGCAGAATTTCATTACCGTTACGCGGCGTCCGCCGGATGTCGAAGATTACATCGATATGTTGCGGCGCTACCGATCGTGGATTATCGGCCCGATGTTCGCGGGTCTGGTGATCTCGACGGTGGTTGCGTTTCTCTGGAAAGATACTTTCCAATCGACGGCGGTGATGCGCATCACCCCGCAGCAGGTGTCGGAAAAGCTGGTTCCAGCCGAGTTTTCGACGCAAATGACGCAGCGGCTGAATTCGATGGAACAGGACATTCTCAGCCGTACCACTCTCGAAGGATTGATCACATCGCCGGCGCTCAATCTCTACCAGCGCGAGCGGACCGACCGGCCGATGGAAGACATTGTGCAGGACATGCGCAATCACGACATCCATATCCAGCCGATTCAAATGTCGCAATCGGCCGGCGGCGTGCCCGACGGCAGAACGATGTCGACGGCCTTTTCGATCACCTTTACGTATCCGGACAGGTACAAGGCGCAAGCGGTAGTGCAGCAACTGGTCACCAGGTTTACCGAGCAGAATGTGCAGGTGCAGCGCACGCAGGCGCACATGACCAGCGATTTCCTGGACGATGAGCTGAAGACGGCTAAAGAGGCCCTGAATAAGATTGACGATCAGATCACGAAGTTCAAGATCGAAAATCAGGGTAAACTGCCGGAGGAGTTCAACTCCAATACGGCCATGCTGAACAATGCGCAACTGAGCCTGAGCAGTCTTGGGTCGGAGCTGCAGCGCGAAATGGACTTGAAATCGACCTACGAAACCAATTTGCAGAGCGCGACGAGCCAGCTTACGTATTACCAGGACAATGCCGACGATTTCGTGGCTGGCGGAAATGCGCAGATGTCGGTGCAGAACCAGCAATTAGTCACCGTGTCGACCCAGTTGACGAATGCGGAACAGACTCTTGCGGGGATGCAGAAATCTTTAGGCGCAAAGAACTACCAGGTGGTAAGCCTGAAATCGGAAATCGAGGTCTTAAGAGAGAAAAAAGCGCAACTTGAGAAGGAACAGGCGCAAAAAGACTCCAACGTGCAGCAGCCCGACGCTCCCAAGAAGGTCCCCAACAAGAGCGCGCAGAACGCCATTTTGAATACCAAGGCCCAAATTGACTCGTACAAGACGCAGATCGCCGAGGCCAGCGACAATATCAAGCGCATTCAGGGACTGCAAGAAAACATGAAGAAGAACATCGCGATGTACGAGCAGCGCATCCAGGCCGCGCCGCTCAATGAGCGCCAATGGGCGGCGCTGCAGCAGGAGCATGCGCTCGACCAGGAAGCCTACGACTCGACGGTGAAGAAGCGCCAGTTGGCAGAGACTTCGGCGAATCTGGAAGAGCACAAGGCGGGTGAGAACCTGGAAGTGCTCGATCCGGCGAGCGATCCGCAGCAGCCTATCGAACCTAAGCGCCCCCAATGGGCGGCCATCGGGACTGGCCTTGGATTGCTGCTGGGCGTGGTGCTGGCGGGCGGCAAGGAAATGAAAAATACATCATTGAAGAACCTGAAGGATGTTCGGGCGTACACGAATCTTCCGGTGCTGAGCAGCATTCCGCTGCTGGAGAACGCATTGCTGGTGCGGCGCAAGCGCCGGTTATTCTGGGTGGCGTGGACCGGCGCATTCGTCTTCGGAACGATGGCAGTCTTGGCCTCAATGTATTACTACTATTTCGGCCAAAAGTAGGAAAGGGAGAACATGAGCCGAGTACACGATGCATTGCGCCGCGCGGAGCAGGGAATTCCGGAGCCCGAGCAGGCAGCGCCTGAGGGGCAGGAGCCGCCGCCACCGGTTTCCGAAGTCATTTCCGTGAATGGCGGGGGCCAGTCCAATGGCCGGCTTGCCGTGCAACCCTCCATCCGTCTGAATCTGAACCCGTCGATGCTCGCCCAGGTTGTGGTGACGCCATTTCAGCCCGCGCCGGAATCGCACCTGCTCGATCTGAACAATTCGCACGAAACCCCCGCGGAAGAGTTCCGTACGCTGCGTACGCGCATGAATCATCTGCAGACGGTGCAGCCGCTGCATACGGTGGTGGTCAGCAGTCCCTCGCCGGCCGAGGGAAAAACGTTCACAGCGGTCAATCTGGCTCTGGCGGAATCGCACCTGGCGGAGAGCTCGATCCTGCTGGGAGATTTCGATCTTCGCCGTCCCATTATGCACAACCTGTTCCAGGTGGATCGCTCGCCGGGACTATCGGATTTTCTTACCGGGCAGTGTACCTTTCCGCAGGCGCTGCGCAAGATTGAGGGCATGAATCTTTACCTGCTGCCCGCGGGCTCGCCGGTGAAGAATCCTCTGGAGCTGCTCAATACGCGCCAATGCAAGGCGCTGTTCGAGGAGCTGCCGCGCTGTTTCCACTGGGCCATTTTCGATACGCCTCCGCTGCTGTTTTCGGCGGATGCGAACCTGCTGGCCACGCTGGCGGACGGTACCATTCTGGTGGTCAAGATCGGTTCCACTACATTCGATAACATCACGCGCGCCATTCAATCGTTGTGCGAAAACAACGTGCTGGGGATTGTCGCCAACGGCGCCCGCGCTTCCGAGCTTTACAGCAAGTACACCTACTACTACTCGAAGTCGGAGTAGGGCGGGGTCATCCCGGCCGACGTGGCGTACGCACTCGTGCGTGCAGCGTTCACGCTCGTGTGAACGCGCTTCGCTGCACGCGCCACCGCCGCTTTACTTCAGCTCGTTCATCATCCCAGGCAAGCTCCACTGCATCTGGAGGCTGCCAGCGGCCCAGTTGAATTCGGCGGTCATCACCTTAGCGACGTCCTCCTGGCTCTTGCCCTCGCGAATCAGGCCGGCCGCGCGATTGCGCAATTTCTCGACATTGTTGCGGTAGGCCATCAAGCCAGACTTATTCGTGATAGCGCCATGCCCTGGGATCACGCGGTCGAAATCCAGAGTCTTCATCGCCGCATCGAGCGTCCTGGTCCACTCGACGACGCTACCGCCGCCGGGATAATCGATCAGCGGCGTGTTGCCGGCCATCAGGTCTCCCGTGTGGATGGTCCGCAGCGCCGGGAAATAGATAACGGCGTCGCCGTTGGTGTGGCCCCGGCCGAAGAACTTCGCGCGCACTTCCTTGCCGCCGAGGAACACCGCGGTTTCGTCGGTGAAAACCACGCGCGCCGGCTGCGGGTTGATGGAGGCGTTGGACTGCACGTGTTTCACGATGTTGGTGCGGGCATTGGCAGTGGAGATGATTTCGGCCGTTGGCAGGTATTTGGCATTGCCGCCGCTGTGATCCTCGTGATAGTGCGTGCTCAACACGTACTTGACCGGCTGATCGGTGATGCTCTTGATGTGAGCTGCGATCGCGTCGTGATCCCGATCGTACTTGTCGTCCACCAGGATCACTCCTTCGCTGGTCAGGTAGACCGCGACATTGCCGCCATCGCCTTCAATTTCATACAGGTCGTCGGTGATCTTATTCAGAGTCGGCTTCGGAGGCTGCGCGGGGTTTTGCGTGTAGCCCATCCACGCGATCAGAAGGAAGCAAATGGCGGCGCTAAGCCATGTGAGCAAGCGGCGGAACATAACGTGAATATAGCAGACCGGCGACACGCAAGACGCGTTCACACGAGTGAACGCTGGTCGCATGGACTGCGTGCGCCACACACTGTCAGGCGAACGCGCGCTGCACGAACCAATACACGGCGAGGCACCCTATGCAGGCCGATACGGCAGGCTTGAGCCGCCAGCCGGAAGCGATCAGGTCCCGCATCAGAGGAAAGATCAACAGCACAATCGCGATCTGTCCGATTTCCACTCCGGCGTTGAACGAGAATAGCGAGAGCGCCAGCCCGGCGCGCGGCAGTTGCATGTCCCGCAAGACATTGGAGAAGCCGAAGCCGTGAATCAATCCAAAGAAGAAGGTAATGCAGTACCGCGGCATCACTCGAAAATCCAGCAGATTCTCCGCCGCGATGTACCCGATGCTCACCGCGATCAAAGATTCCGTGAGCCTTGATGGCAGCGTCACCGCGCCGAATGTCGCCAGCGCCAGCGTGATGCTGTGCGCGACAGTGAACGACGTAATCACCTTCACCAGCGATCCCAGAGTCGTGGTCGCTACCAGCAATCCCATCAGGAACGCCAGGTGGTCGTAGCCGGTGAAGATATGCTCCACTCCCAGGCAGCCAAACCTCCACGCCGTCTGCCATGGCGTGCCGCTTGTTCCGGTAAACCGCGCGTGCGTCGTGCCCGCATCCAGGATGGCCTGGTGCAAAGTCCCGTTCAGCGTGACGGCCGCCAGAAGCCGGTGCCCGGGCGGCATGATTTCATAGAGCGTCGAGGTGACTTCCAGCGAGGCGATATCCCGCTCGAAGAAATAGAGAACCTCCATGTGGACCACATTGCCATCCACCAGCGTGTATTGTCCGAGCGTCGTCCGCACGGGCGCATCCGGGGTGCGGAGGATGTAATGGCGCTGGACGGAATCGAAGATTTTGCCGATTGACTGGTCCAATTGCGTGACGGTCGCGCGCGGATTTCCGGGAACTACCGGGTCCTTCAGCTCGAACAGATTCAGGATGAACCTGGCTCGAACCGTGCGCCCGCCGGCTTGCAAATTGGATTCGCTGCGCAGGATGTCATGCGCGGCGGCGGGAATCGCGCAGATCAGGCAAATGGATAAGGCGCCTTTGGCAAGACTGGCGGCAAGACCGCCGCTAGCGCCTACAGCCATTTCAAGTCGGCGTATTTTTCGCCCGTCAGGTGCAGGAACAAAGCCTCCAGCGCGTTGAACTTCTGACCCTCGAATTCGATAGCGCCATCGCCCGCCAGCGCCGTGATATCGCCCTCCCACACCAGCTTGCCCGGCTTAACGATCACAGCCACTTTCTGGCACAGGCGCTCCACCGTATCGAGCACGTGCGTGGTGATGAAGACCGTGCGCCCCTGCTCGGTGAACCGGCGCAGCCACTGCTTCAACAGCGCCACGCCGGCCGGGTCGATGCTCTCGAAAGGCTCGTCGAGGAACAGCACTTCGGGCGAATGGATCACCGCCGCGGCGAATGCCACGCGCTTGCGCATGCCGGTGCTGTAGGCGGAGAGCGGTTTCGATGTGTCGGTGAGCTCGAGCGCCGCCAGCAGCTCGGAGACGCGCTTCCGCACGGTCTCTTCATCCAGGCCGTACATGCGCGCGACGAACGCCAGAAACTCATGCGCGTAGAGCGGCTCGAAAAGGCCCAGCGTCTCCGGCATCACGCCTATGCGCCGCTTCAGCGACGACGCCTCGGAATGGAACCGCTCCCCCAGAATCTCGATTTCGCCGGAGGTCGGGTCGAGCAGCCCCGTGAGGCATCCGATGGTGGTGCTTTTGCCCGCTCCGTTCGGGCCCAGAAAACCGAACATGGTTCCCGCCGGCACGCGCAGCGAGAGGTTGTCCACGGCCGTCACGTTGCCATATTGCTTCACCAGCTTCGTGATGCGAATTGCGTCTGTTTGAGAAGTCATCAGCTCTTTCCTTCTACCACGGCCATCAGAGTTTCGCGCCGTTGTTGAACCAGCGGCGCCGCGAGATTCAGCGAAACGAAATAGAATGTCAACGCGATGGCTACCGGGGGCAGCGCCACCCACCAGTTTTCCGGCGATATCAGCGCGGGAGCCCACTTCTTGAGAACCAGAGGCAGAAAGAGGCCGCCCAGCATGCAGCCAAACACCACGACGTTTCCCGCCAGCGATAAATCGTTACCCATGGCGCTGGCGTAATTCCCCTTGCGTGGCCCGAAGAGCGTCGACCAGATGCCGAGACCGTTGAACAGGAACAATCCGGTGATCGCGCTTCCCGCCAGCATGATTGTCTTGCGCGGATCGGCCCCGTCCGGAGCCAGCGCAATCCACGCGATCAGTCCGATGGGCAGCAGGCCGGCGCCGAGCATCACGGAGGCATAACTGGCGGCGCGCAGGCACGCTCCGGGGTCGGTGGGCAGCAGGAAGAAGCGGCGGAAACCACCGCCCACATAGCCGAACTGGTTCACCGTGAAGCGCGAAGTTCCCATGTAGGCGAGCACCGGAATGGCTCCCATGGCGCTAACGAACCACTCGCCCTCGCCGCGCTTTTGGGCGAAGCTGTAAGTGAGGAATCCGGCTAGCGGCAGACTCAACAGGTACATGGCCCGGAACCGTTGGTTGCGCGTATAGTAGCGCAGCCAGTTGCCTACCAGGACGCCATAGGCAGGCCCAAACCACGCCCCGGCGCGCTCATACGGGCTATTCCACCCGATGGCTTTGGCTTGCGCTACGCGCTCCCGGTACGGATGCTTTTCGATCCAACTGGCAGCTGCGAGAAATACCGCCAGCCAACATGCGATGGCTAGCAAGCCTTGCCAAGCCGATGCGCCGTGGGTGGTGATGGCATCCGCCGCGGCGAATGGCGGCGTGAGGCGCAACAGTCTCATAACTGGCTCCAGAGCCGCTGGGTTGCGCTTGGAAGCTTGCAACGCCAGTTGCGGCAGAAAGGCCAGCGCCATCACCAGAAATAGCAAAATGGCCGGGCCCGCCTTGGTCGCCGACAGCCGGTCGATGTACATGCCCACCGCTCGCGCCAGGGCGTAGTTCGAAGCCAGCAGCAGCAGGGCCGCGATCAGCCCAAGGCCTAGCGAAGTGTCGCTCATTAAGAACAATCCGATCACCAGGCCCAGATCCACCAGCAGTATGAGGAACCAGAACGGGTCCACAATGCCGATAAAGAATCTCACCAGCCGGCGTTCACGCGCCGCCAGCGGATAGCGGCGCAGCTCGGTTTCGGAGAACACCGCGTTCATGCCGAAACCGAGCAACAGAGTCCACATCACGGCGCCGCCGTAGACGCTGGTGAGTACTGCCTTCGCCACCATTCCGGTCTGGCCCAGTTTCACGGCGCCGATGCCCGCGCCGATGCCTCCGGCGCCCAGCAGCGCGCCTACCATGATCAGTAGGATATAGCCGGTGAAGAATAGCGCGATCCGCCCGTTGCGCGAGCGCGTCTTGGCCCACATCAGTTTGTAGCGCAGGCCGATCAAGTGGCCCATGAGCGTGGTATTCATATCCCGCTTTCCTCCAGCGCGCGTTCGATGGCGCGCAGCCGCTCCACCAGCGGCAGACATTCATAACGCCAGCGCCTGCTCCTGATTTTCAATCCAATAACATACACCGCAAAGGGCGCAGCGCAGGCAGTCAGATGATACGCGATCCGTTCCAGCGGCAGCAGCCGTTGGTCCTCGGCCAGAACTAGAAGATTCAGTCCCACCGCCAGCGCCACCCCCAGAAACCAGCCGTACCGCCGAATGGGATTGCGCTGTTCATACAGCCGCTGGATGGCGGTTCGCACGAATTCGAGCGACGGCCCGGTGAAACTCAAGCGCGCGATCCCAAGCTGATTCCGCCAATCCGAAAACAAAAATACCAACTCTCCCAGCACCAGCACCGCCAGGCCGCACAGGGTCAACAGCGAGCGAGGCTCTTTCCACAGCGCCCACAACACAATCTGCAACAGCACCGCGCTCAAGCGCACTACGTTGAAGTAGTTCTGCCGCCGGCCGTAGCGCCGGAAGGCTTCGGCGAGCTCGGTCGCGCGCGCAGACGCATCGGGCTCCGCGAGCGCCGCCGGCTGGCTCCGCCACAATTCCTGCAGCTCTTCAAACGGAACCATTTGCAGCCTCCAGCATATTCTGTTCCAGCGCCTGTTTGATGCGCGAGATCTTGACGCCCACATGATTCACGGTGAGCCCGGTGATCTCCGCCATTTCTTTGTAACTCAATCCTTCGAGCAGTAGAGTGACTATCAGACGATCCTGCGCCGCGAGAGTCGCGATCGCCTTATGCAGCAGTTCCAGCCGCTCGCGCCGTTCCAGATCCTGCTGCGCGCCGGGCCGGCCGTCGGCAACGTCGGTCAACTCTTCGCCGCGCTTCCATTTTTTGCGATACACCAACGCGGTGTTGACGGCGATGCGGTAGACCCAGGTGCTGATTTTCGCTTCTCCGCGAAACGACGGCAGGCTGTTCCACACGTTAGCCATGATCTCCTGGAACAGATCCTCAGCGTCGTGAGGCGAATCCAGGTAGCCCCAGCATAGCCGCTGGATGCTGGCCTTGTTTTGTTGGAACAGCTCCAGAAAGAGCCGCTCCCGCTCACCTTGAGTCACTTCAATGGATTAGAGTGGCCGCCGGGCTTTTTATTACAGCGTCCGCGGGGTTCCCTTTTCGGCCGGGAAAAAGACAGGCCAGGAGGCCTGTCCTACTTCGGGCGGATGACTTCCTGGTTCATATACGGCCGCAACGCTTCGGGGATGACCACGCTTCCATCCTTCTGCTGGTAATTTTCCACAATCGCCACCCACGTGCGGCCCACCGCCAGCCCGCTCCCGTTGAGCGTATGCGCGTATTCCGCCTTCTTCCCGCCGCGGAAGCGTATGCCCGCGCGGCGCGCCTGAAACGCCTCGAAATTCGAGCACGACGAGATCTCCTTAAACCCGTTCTGCCCCGGCAGCCAGACTTCGATATCGTAAGTCTTCGCGGCGCTGAAACCCAGATCGCCGGTGGAAAGCGCCACGGTGCGGAACGGCAGGCCGAGGCGCCGCAGGATATCTTCGGCATCGGCCGTGAGCTTCTCCAGCTCGTTATAGCTTTGCTCCGGGCGCGTGAATTTTACCAGCTCCACCTTCTGAAACTGATGCACGCGGATGATGCCGCGCACGTCGCGCCCGTACGACCCGGCTTCGCTGCGGAAACATGGCGTGTAGGCGCACAACTGGATGGGCAGCGCGTCGCCATCCAGCGTTTCGTCGCGATAAATATTCGTCACCGGGACCTCGGCCGTGGGGATCAGCCAGAAGTCGTGGCCCTCGCACTTGAACAGGTCTTCCTTGAACTTGGGCAACTGCCCGGTGCCGAAAAGGCTGGCGGAATTCACCATGAACGGCGGCAGCACCTCGGTATATCCGTGCTCGCGCGTATGTACGTCGAGCATGAAATTGGTGAGCGCACGCTCCAGCTTGGCGCCCATATCCCAATACAACGCGAAGCGCGCGCCGGTGATCTTGGCGGCGCGTTCCAGGTCGAGAATGCCGAGCTGCGCGCCGAGGTCCCAGTGGGCTTTCGGCTCGAAGTCGTAGGCGCGCGGCTCACCGACGCGGCGCACTTCCACGTTGTCGTCGGCGCTCTTGCCCACTGGCACGGATTCGTGCGGCAGGTTGGGAATGCCCGCCAGCAGGTCGCGGAACTGTTCTTCGAGAACTTTCACTTCCTCGTCGAGCGCGGCGATTTGAGTCTTCATGGCGCGCACGCTTTCCTGGCGTTCGGTGGTGTCGGCGCCATGGCGCTTGAGCTTGCCGATCTCCGTGGAATCGATATTCACCCGCGATTTCAGCGCCTCGGTTTCGGTGAGAGCGGCGCGGCGTTTCAGGTCGAGGTCGCGGAATATTTCGAGGCCAGCGACGGCGCCGCGAGTGGCCAGACGCTGCGCAATCTGGTCGAAGTTGGCTCGGAAGTAGGCAAGGTCGTGCATTGAAGAACTAACGATATCATGTGGCGCACGCACTCATGCGCCGCGCTCACACTCGCGGGAACGCGCTTCTCCACACGCCGGCCGATTAGTGCGCGTGGCCGCGCTTCCAGTGCGGAGCCGTTATATGAAAGTATCAGTACTTTGCTTCTTCTGTTACCGGTCGTTTCCTAAGTTACCGGTGTTACCATTGAGGTGCTTCGAGGGTATCCTTTTTGAGCCTCCTGGACTAAGCGGAACAAAACGGGGGAACAAAACGGATATGTGTATTCCTCGAACAACTTTCAAATTCGCTCTTGGTGTTGTGATTTCGTTTGCCGCAGCGACAATCACAAAGGCCGACACAATCACCGACCTCGGCACGCTTGGCGGCTCATTCAGCTACGCCAATGGCATCAACGCCTCGGGACAGGTCGTGGGCCTGTCGAGTACCGCAGGCGACGCCTCCGTCGGCCCGTTTTTGTATTCAGGCGGCGTTATGACCAACCTGGGCTCGTTCGGCGGCTTGGAGAGCACCGCTACCGGCATCAACGCCTCTGGGCAGGTTGTGGGCTCCTCGGCTACCGCGGGCTACTACAGCGACGCGTTTTTGTACTCAGGCGGCGTGTTGACCGATCTGGGCACGCTCGGTGGCTCGGGAAGCTCCGCTAATGCCATCAACAACGCTGGACAGGTTGTGGGCCAAGCGGCAACCGCGGACGGCGCCCTCGACGCGTTCTTGTACTCCGGCGGCGTAACGACCGCTCTCGACGGCTCTGGCAGCACCGCTACCGGCATCAACGCCTCCGGAGAGATCGTGGGCTCCAGCTCAAGTAACGGATTCCTGATTGACCAATACGGCAACGTGACCATTTTGGGCACGCTTGGTGGCTCTTCCAGCGCAGCTACCGGCATCAACGACGCGGGGCAGGTCGTGGGCTACTCGGATACCGTGGGAGACGCCGCCAGCGACGCGTTTTTGTATTCGGGCGGCGTGATGACCGACCTCGGCACGTTCGGCGGCGATAGCAGCGCCGCTTTTGGCATCAACGCCTCTGGAGAGGTCGTGGGCTCCGCGACTACTACAGGCGACGCCGCCAGCGACGCGTTCTTATACACCACGTCGAGCGGCATGATCGATCTCAATTCGCTCTTGCCCGCCGGTTCCGGCTGGGCTCTTGAGGTCGCTACAGCAATCAACGATTCCGGCCAGGTGGTTGGGTTTGGAATTAATCCCGAGGGCCAGCAGGAAGCGTTCCTTCTGGACACGGCGAGTTCTTCCGATCCCTCCGCGCCCGAGCCCGCCTCCATGGCTCTGTTTGGGGCCGGCGCCGCGGTTCTCGTCATGATGCGTAAGAAACTACGGCGTCTTGAGCGGGCGTAACCTACGCAGGACTGACTCCGCTGAACCCCCAGTCCTATTGCGTCACATTGAGAGTCGCCGCCGGACTGGCCACGCCACCCACCGTTACCACGACAGGTTGAACGCCGGTTGAGATACCGCCAGGTACCGTGTAATTGATCTGCGTCACCCCCACCAATCCGCTGGGTATGCCGATGAAATCGATCGTGGCCGCTACTCCGCCGACTGTCACCGAATACGGCAAAACCGGCTTCGGCAAATCGCCTGTCTGGGTGTGAGGCGAGGGCGTCGTGCCGGTGGCGAGTGTTGGGGTAACCTGCCCTTCGCCGGTGATGAATAGCGTAACTGTCTGCCCATGCGCGGCGCTACCGATCGGATTGATGCTGCCGTTCTGGAAGGTGAAAATTCCGGGCGCGGCGGCGCTCACCTGAAAGGTGTAAGTCAAGTTAGCATACGGATTGCCCACCACCAGCGTGGCGCGTCCCGGGTTAGTCGCGTAGGGAATCTGTACATTCACTTGATTCGGCGAAACGTAGTAGAGAGGCGCAGTAACTCCGTTGATGGTGGCATCAAATCCCGCCAGATACTGGGGCAGGGGAATGGTGGCCGTCGATTGCGCGAACGTACCCAGCGAGGCCCCGTAGATGCTCAGAATCATGCCCGGAGCGTAAGCTTGTTGTCCGGTAGCCGCGTTGCTGATGCCGCCGACTTGCAGTTGCGTCTGGAAACCCTGGAACGGAATCGACATCTGTCAATTCCACTGACGGCCGCTGGCATCGATGCCCGAGTAAGTGAACAGCACGTTCACAGGAACGCTGAGATTCTTCAAACCGATGGTCGCGGAAACCGATCCGTCGGCCGCAATTTTAGCGCTGCCGAACAGCCCGGCGATCTGCGATGTGTAATCCACGCCGTCAATCCCCAGACTGGTGAGCGTGGTGCCGATGCCGGCCTCTTCGGTGAATGTAAGTTTGAAGACCCAGCCGTTGCCGCTGCTATCGGGCTGCTTTTCGAACACCGGATTCTGATCGATCGATGCCACCACCGACGATCCCGAAGGCGCCGCGCTGCTCCATTGATGCACGAGAGTTGTTGCGTCCACCGAGCCGAGCCCCGTCGTTGAATCGTATGCAACACCCGCGTTATACCCTAACGTGCCCGTAGTACAGTCAGGCGAGCCGACGGCGCAGGGCACGATATTATTGCCCTGAGTCACGTCGTGAAAAGCGGCCGGTGTGCTCTGCGCCAGGCGGTAGAGCGTGGGGTTTACGTTGGCCAATCCGGCCTGCTTCTGTATGCCCGTCGAAACCAGGTAATGATTCAACAGAACAAAAATGCCGGCCATGGTGGGCGCCGCGACCGACGTTCCGCCGTAGTAACTGCCGCTGCCGCCGGTGTAGACGTAGTAGCCGTCGTGATCGGCGGATGCGCTCACGGCGATGTCGGGCACGTGCCGCACGCCGTCGCCCGGCACGCCTGGCCCCGTCTGCCATGCCGGTTGGGGAAAATAGACGCTGGCGCCGCCGCCGGTGGCGGAGAGTTCCGAGTCAATAGCCGTATCGTTCCAGGCCTTCTCGGGGATGTAAGACAACGCCGAGGCGTCGTTCGCGGTGTTGGTCGCGCTCCAGTAGACGCCGGTTTGATCGAGAAACTCGGTTCCGCCCATGGACGTAATTTCAGGAACGCTGCCCGGAACGTCCACGGCCAGTCCGTCCTGCGCGATGGATGCGCCAAGGTCTTCGCAATCGGCCGCGCCGGAATCGCCCGCGGCCGCGAACCACGTGATGCCTTCCGCGTTAGCCTGCTGCGCCGCGGATTGGTAAGTGGGCAAATCGACCAGGTCGCTTTGCTCGCACTCGCCATAACTCATAGTGATTACGGGCGCCAGATCCTGATCCACCGCGTAGAGCGCGGATGTCCACACGTTGTTCGAATAGACATAGATCACGGTCGCGTTGCGCGCCACCGCGCCCGACCATTCGATATCCAGATCGGCCTCATCCAGATCTCCCGGGCTGATTCCGGGGTCGGCGCTTCCGGCAACTAATACCTGCTGTAGGTTGGGCGGCGATAGGTTGAACTTACTACGGAACTTCTGGATGTCCGAAAGGTTGATGTCGGTCTGACCCACCACCACAAGTTTCTGACCCGTGCCATCCACGCCCGCCTGGTAGAGCGGCGTCACGTCATAGATGGTCGCGAAATCGTCCGGCGCCATTTGATGCACGCCGCCCGGATTGGTGGTCTGCGCGACCGGTTTGCGCAGAAGCGGCCTGAGACGGAAATCGTTCAGGCCGCGAATGCTCGAAATCACGTCTGCCAAAGCTGCGGGAATGGACGGATCGGACGCATTCGCGTAGTGCGTCTCGCCATTGACGATATAGCGGTGAATCTCGGTGTGGAACGCCGCTTTTACCTGCTGCGCCGTGCCGGAAAACGTCACCCAATTGCGTCCGCGGGCCGTAGCGGTGACGGTGAAGCCCTGCGATTTGACCCAGGCGGCGATTTTGTCCACGTCGTTCGCACTGAGACCGAACCGGTCGGCAAATTGCTCGGGCGTCAGCCAGTTATGGTAGTTCGGAGAGCTGGCGTCCTGCTGCTGCGCGAGTAACTGCTCGAGCGCCGCCTGCTGGGCGGCGGTTGGCTTCAGCAGTAACGTGATACCGGACAATTCGAAAGAATCTTCCACTGCGCCTTGGTCGTTTTCGGGCCGGGCGTTGGGGTGAACCAGGCCGCGCAACGCTGTGGACCGGCTATTGTCGATGGCGCCGCGAAGCCGATCCGGCTGGGCGTAAACGGCGGCCGCGCAAATACATAAGAGAAAGCAAAGCGCTATGAGATGCCGGTATCGGTGGGTCATAAGAATCGGGCAATACTAAATCGGGCGATCTTCGGTAGGAGCCTAAGGACGCGGATAACGAAAGACGTGTTATAACCCGCGGCTGGTTACAGAATTCTCCACTTCGTTATGTACTCTCTAGTACTAGTCAAGAGCGGTGTCACGTCCGATCCGGCAGCGGATAGCAACTGCGGTTTGACATAAGACGATAACATCGAACTAGTGGGATTCCCCTTATGGCGCTAACCTGCTGGCCCACAGTCTGTCTTCCATTATTTGCATTTTCCTGCCTTCACGCCCAGACCATTGAAGTTACTCCGAACCGAGTCATGATCGACCAACCTGCTTCCATACGGGCAGCCGGACTTCAGCCAAACGAGCGCGTAGCCATTCGCGCGGAACTGATCGATGGAGCCGATGCGCACTGGACCTCGCAGGCCGAGTTTGTGGTGGATTCCCAAGGCGGCGTCGACACATCCAGGCAGCCGGCAGTCGCTGGCTCATATGCCGGTTCGTATAAGGAAGCCTCGTCCATGGGCCTGATCTGGTCCATGATGCCGGAGTCGCACAAGACCGCCCGGTATCAGCCGCCGCGCAACTTCGGCCCACAGACCATCGAATTTCGATTGATGCGGGGAAACACGCAACTGGCGGCGGCGAGCATGCAGCAGATACCGATCGCCGACGGCGTCGAGCGAGTCACCCTGCACGATGGCGCACTGCGCGGCATGCTGTTTTTACCGCCGGGAAAGGATCGGCATCCGGGAGTCTTAGTTCTGGGCGGATCGGAAGGCGGCATGCCGGCGCGCCGCGCTGCGTGGCTGGCCTCGCATGGATTTGCAGCTCTGGCGCTGGCGTATTTTCGCTACGACGATCTGCCGAAAGAACTCGCCGGGATTCCGCTCGAATACTTCGGTCAGGCTTTGAATTGGATGGCGCGCCGTCCGGAGATTGCGAGTGACCGCATCGCCGTGACGGGAGTCTCACGCGGCGCCGAACTGGCGCTGCAACTGGGATCGATGTATCCGGTCATCAAGGCCGTGGTAGCCTACTCTCCCGCCAACGCACGAAATCCAGCCTGTTGCGGGTTTACGTCGCCGCCTTACGCCTGGACGTGGAACGGTACTGGCCTCGCGTTTCGCCCCGTGCGCTCTATGCTCAGTCAGTCGCTCGATATGCGAGCGGTGATCAAGGTCGAACTGACAGAGGGTCCGATACTGCTGATTTCCGGCGACTCGGATCGCGTCTGGCCTTCGTCGTCCATGGCGGATTCGATTGTGGGGCGCCTCAAGCAGTTTCATTTCGCCCACAACGTGGAACACCTGAAGTACGCGCACGCAGGCCATGCCGCGGGGCGGCCGGAGATCGTTCCGGCCTGGCAGGGAATGACAACGAATCCGACGTCCGGCCGCGAGGTCGAAATGGGCGGCACGCCGAAGGGCAACGCGGAGTCGTCACTGGACGCAAGCGGGAAGGTGATTGACTTCTTGCAGCAGAGCTTGTCCGCGCACTGAATTGGATAAGGCTGGCGCAGGGGCGAAGCCGTTGACCGGCATGCCCGGCTGAGCAGGTAGAATATAAGGAAGCCCATTTCCGGGCGCGTAGCTCAGTTGGTTAGAGCACCTCGTTTACACCGAGGGGGTCCGGGGTTCGAGTCCCTGCGCGCCCACCATTTCAACAACCGGACTACCATTCGCGAGCCCGCGATTCAGGCCGCTCTGCGCGCGCGAAACCGGAATGCACCGGGATTCAGGTCCACATGAACATCTTCGAATCCCACGGCCTTCAGGCGATCCGGAAAAGTCTCCGGATCCACCACGACCATTGTGTCGAACAGGTGCAGCAAGCGAAAAGGGAGGCTATAGCGGCTATCCGCGCCCGCGAAAATTCCACCGGCCCGCAGCACTCGCGCCACCTCCGCCAAGAGCCGGTCTTGTAGCGCCGCCGATGGAACGTGGTGCAGAATGGCGAAGCATAACGCCCCGTCAAACGCCGCGTCCGGCAGAGACATCGCCGTGGCGTCTTCGTGCAGGATGGTCACATTCCCTCCCAGCGCGCGGCGGCGCAGGCCTTCGGCGAGGCTGCCATCCAGTTCGACGCAGGTCAAATGCGCCACCATGCCGCGCAGCAGATCCGTGGTGGCGCCGTCGCCGGGTCCAACTTCGAGGACATTCGCTCCGAGATCGACGCCTTCCAGCACCCAGGGCATGCGCACCGCGACGGCTTGCTTCCAGCGCGGCGAGAAGCACAGCCAACGATGCGCGAGGTTCATTTTTCCCACTCCGGATGTTCGGAGAGGCTCAGAATATTTCCATCCGGGTCCTTGAACCACGCCACTTTGGCGCCGGTGGGGGTGGTCCAGATGCCAAGCTCGTCCTGATGCATGAAGCCGTAGCGTTCGAAGGTTACGCCGGCTTGTCCCAAGTCTTTCACGGCCGCGGCGACGTCCGGAACCTGCCATCCCAAGACGGTGCCCTGGGCTGGCGGAAGCTCTTTGCCCATGCCGAGGCGCAGCATGATGCCATGGGCGTCGAAGACCAGCGCGAACGGAGGTTCTTCGTTGATCAGTCGCAGGCCAAGCGTGCTGCCGTAGAATTCCTTGGCGCGGGCCACGTCCACAATGGTGACGAAGCCGATGATGTTGTACTGAGCGAGTCCGGCGTGCGAGGGCATGCAGCTATGATGAGCGGATTTTTGGCTTGGCGCAAGACCGGTATTGCGCCATGATATATCTCTGTTACGACAGCGCAGACGGAGGCCGATTGAACCATGTACTGGCTGCCCACAGTGGCCCGACTAGGGCAGAAACAGAGGCGAGACATACCAGGGCGCGTCACCCAAAATACGTACAGCAAACCATCCCCGGTATATTGGCGGCAACCTCGACGAAGTAACAAGGCATTCCCTCGGAAGCCGGCAATTCCTCGCCGTGCTCCAAAGCTCGAAATACGTCGTTGGGATTGCGGTCCCACTCGATGCTATATCTGCCGGCGCTGCCGCTGCGCACGTCGAGCAATGCCGCCTCGAATTGCGCCATGGATGCCACCAGAGGGTCGGCGTGCCTGCTCATTGCGGCCACGAACTGCCGCGCGACTTGTTCCGCAAATGGCGACACGGCGGAGCCTGCGTAGAATTCCGCCACGGCTTGGCCAAACACGCCGAGCCGGCGCATCAACCGCGCTGTATGCACGCAGGTGCGCTCCAGTTGGTAAGTGCGCCACCAGATCGCGATCTCTCGAATCGCCGCCAGCTCGCCCGTGCTCGCCACCAGCTCCATATAGGAATCCTTCGTATTGATTGGCCGGGCCTTGATCAGCCGCAGCATATTGTTCTGTAACTGTGCTAATTCGCTCATAAGTGAAGCTCCGCCGATAAACGGGCCAGTTCGCCGCAGATGGCGTCGCGACCCAGACTGGGAACGGCCTCTTTTAGATATTCGTAAGTAACTGCCTGTAACTGCGATGCGCGCGTCATCGCATGAGCCGCGAGCGCGACGGTGGAAGCGGCGGTGACTCGCGAATGGACGTCCAACTGCAAGCCGCCATGCGAAGCTCCGCCGGCCAGGTGAAGCTCGCGCACGTTTTCGAAATTCAATTCGCTCAAGAAGGCGTCCACGTCGAAGCCGTAGTTGAGCGAATCGCATTCCATGTTGTAAACGTCGAGAATCAGGCCGCAGCCGGTCCACGAGGCGATTTGATTGAGAAATTGCGCGTCGGAGAATTCGCCGGGAGCGTCGGGAAGCAGGTGCACCACGTTTTCCAGCAGGAACGGCGCGGGGTAGCGCTTCTGGATGGCGCAAACGCGCTGGCAAATCATATCCAGCGCCTCCGCGGTTCTGGGCATCGCGAGCATAGTACCGAGATTCTCTCCTGCCACAGTGGTGTAGGCCAGGTGTTCGCTGTGCCATGCGATATCGAAGCGCGAAAACAGCTCGTCCACCAGGCGCAGATAGGCTTCCGAATAACCCTCATAACTTCCGATGGAGAGTCCGACGCCGTGTACCAGAAGGCGCGCGCGGCCGTCAATGCTCTTCAACTCGGCAAGGGCTTCCGGACGGAGCGCGCATCCGTCGGCAGCGTGGCGCGCGATGGTATCGGGCGTGATTTCGATATATCGAGCGCGCTCGAGCAATCTTTCCAGCAGCAGAACGTCGCCGCCCTCATATGTAGTGGCCAGCACGGGTCCGGCGTGTGTCGTGGTCGCGACGCGGCGTTGCGCAATCACACCCGCACTGGCCATGGTTGGTTCCTCGATATCGTCGGCCTTAGCCGAAGTTCGCCGTGGCAATGCCGGGAATGTCCTTGAACTCATTTTCCACGGCTGGGTCGCCGCCGAGTATTTCCAGGTCGACTCCTACCAGCCCGCATGCCACACAGCCGGTCAAGTTTACAGCGCGGGCAATGGCCGCGTGCAGATCGGGTAATTTCACGTTCCCATGCACTGCGAGGCGAATGGTCTTGGTTGTCGCTGTCGCCATCTTCTGTCTCCTTATTGGTAACCGGGTGATTCCGGTGACGCTGAAGGATAGTTAGAGAATCGCGCGCAGCGTTTCAAAACATAAAAAAACCGGGCGGATTGTTTCCGCCCGGTTGGCCCTGCTGTATGCCGATCCGCGCTACCTCACGAACACCGAGATAGTCGCGCTTACGGTCTGGCCTCCAGGTCCGTAAGCGGTCAAGGTGTAGGTTTGGTTGCTGATCGGGTTGATGGTGATCGAGCCGTTCGGCTGACCCGTGGTTGGCGGGATGTCGCCGCCGATGATCACCACGGACGTAGTGTTGGCCGTGGTCCAGGAAAGGACGACGGGGCTGCCGGCCACCGACGAGTTCGGCGGATTGGCCGTGAACGACAGGATTTGCACCGTACCCACTACCACCGTCACGTTGGCCTGGATCATTCCAGCGCCGTTGGTGGCGGTGAGTGTGTAAGTGGTTGTGACGCTCGGAGTGACGGTAGCGCAATCGTTGGCGTTCAGATTGGTCCCGACTCCCGGAGTAATGCCGATTGACGTGGCATTGGTTACCTGCCAGCAGAGTTTCGTCGAACTGCCGGGACTGATATTAGCCGGGTTCGCGACGAAGGTCACGACTGTTGGGACCGCATTACCAGACACCGTTACCGTCACCGGGGCCGTAACAGAACCGCTGGAATTGGTGGCAGTCAAGGTATACGTGGTGGTTGCGGTCGGAGACACCGTGGTGCTTCCGTTTGGAGTCACCGAGCCAACGCTGCTGATGGTGACAGTGGTAGCGTTGTTGGTGGTCCAGCTTAGGGTCGACTGACCGCCAGGAGCGACGCTGGTCGGGCTAGCCACGAAGCGGACGATCTGCGGAGCGCCCGCGACCGCTGCGCCAACCGTTACCGTTGTAGTCTGCGTCACGTTGCCGTTGGCGCCGGTTGCAGTCAGCGTGTAAGTGGTGGTCACCGCCGGCGAAACCGACGTGGAGCCGGACGTGGCCACATTGCCGACGCCGCCCGAGATGCTCACCGAGGTAGCGTTCTTAGTCACCCAAATCAGCGTAGTGCTGGATCCGTTGCTGATAGTCGCCGGGTTGGCGTAGAACTGCGTGATTTGCGTCGCCGACGCCGAAGCCGTAGTTACGGTTGTGTTGGCCGAGGCCGTCAAGCCGCTAGTATTCTTCACGATCAGGCGGAAGGCGTAGATTTGACCGGCGGCCGCCGTGAAGGTAGTGGTGACACCCGTGGGATTCGACAGAGTGACCGGGGGCCCGGAAGTCTGCGTCCATTGATAAGTGAGCGCCTGACCCGACGGATCGTAAGAGGCGGAGCCGTTCAGCGTGATCTGACCGGCTGGCACGCCGATTTGGTTTGGACCGGCGTTGGCGACTGGCGGGCTGGCCCCAACCTGCCGCGTACCAAGCTCGTAACGAATGCGCGGGATGTCCATCGGCACCGGCGTAGTGATCTTGGTGTAGTCTTTCGCGTGAATGTAGTTGCCTACCTCGAAACCGACGGTAAACTGACCGCTGTCACTGGTGGTGACCAGCGACTGATTGTAATCGGCCTCAGCCGTAAACGCGATGTGCGGTGTGACTGGTTGAGTCAACTTCAACTCGGCGCCGGGCGCGGAGCGCATGCCCGGAATCTGCCGCCGCAAATACCCCACGTTTCCCTGAATGGTGGCATTGCCCCAAACACCGAACAGAAAATCGGCGCCGTATTGGTTGACCACCTGCGCGTAAGTCTGGAGGAGCAATCCCGGGGCGATGGTAGTGCTGTTCAATACGGCGGTGCCCTTGAATGCCTGCGTTCCAAAAAGGCCGATGCGTCCGTCGCTGAACAGATAATCCATCAGGAACGCAAACTGGCCCAACCCGCCGCCGCTTTGATCGCCCTTAAAATCGATGTACTTAAAGCTGCCGAATCCGCCGGCCTGGAAGTTGCCCCAGCGGTTCACCAGGCCGATATCGAACTGGCCTTCCTGATGGCCGGGGTAGTACATGTATTCGCCCTGGGCCTGTACGGCGTGCGTTCCATCGCCGCCGAACGGCGAGAAGAACTTGGCAGTGCCGTTCACGGTGAAATCGCCGGTGCGCGATGGACCGAACGTGGGCCCGATGTTCAAGCCCACAATGGAAAACTTCTGGTTGTTCTTTTTTGCCTGGTCGAGTGCGGCATTGGCCGCGTCGGTGGCTTCCTTGTGGGCGATGTCGGTAGTCTGCTGCGCGTTGAGCGGCTTAGGCAGACCGTTCACTTCGCTCTCGAGCTGGTTTTCCTTATTCCGCAAGTCCGCCATTTCAGTCTTGAGACGGTCGTTATCGCCCTGCAGGGCCTTCATCGCGGCCAGAATGTCGTCAAGCTTATCCAGCTTCTTGAGGATTTGCGCGCAGCAATCGGCTTGCTGCTTGAGCATATCCTGAATGGTATTCAATGCCTTGAGAATGTCGCCGATGCCGCCCGCCTTGATGATGTTCCCCTGTCCGTCGGTCACAGTCAGCAGGACGCGGCGGTTCATGAACCGGCCTTCCTTACTCTTGTTGTCTACCTCGGGATCTCTCTTACCGTCACCCGCGGTAGTGATCTGGTCGGCGGAAGCTCCGTACTTAACTAGAAATGCTTTTACGGCCTCCGCGCGCGCCAATGCTAACTTGTCGTTATATCGGGCCGAGCCGACGTAATCCGTATTGCCAGTGACCTTGACTTTATAGTCGTGATGCTGGGCCAGAATGTCAGCCAGGCGTAACAAGCTCGGATATCCGTCCGATAAGATCGAAGAATTGAATTCGAAATTAATTTCTTCCCAGTCGTCCTTCGTCTGGGTGGACGGTACACTTAACCCCTGAGAGTATAAACAGGACGCCATTAGCCCCAGCGCGCCTATCGCTACTAGTTTCTTCATTGTCTTCTGTCTCTCCTCAACGTGATCCACATGTGTTAGAAAACCGAAGCCTCGGTTAGGGGCCTATCGACCCCAAAAATCCCGTAAGATCCGTAAGACCCGTAAGACCCATACTGCCCACGCAGCGTACCAGAACGAATAGGCCGCCCAAGGACCGAAGCATGAGGGTCCTGCACTCAACTAGGATTAGAATACCCGGAAAACCCGTCCATCTCAAACGATTTGATGGGTTTAGTCAATGCGGCAAAGTGTTTCCGTGTACAAATCGGGGTTCAAAAGGTGAGACAATTAGGACCAGAAGCTGCCGGATGGGCAATCGCTCCTGGAAACGGGGGAGGAAAGTCCGGTCTCCACAGGGCAGCGTGCCGGCTAACGGCCGGGGTCCGGCGACGGATACGGAAAGTGCCACAGAAAATATACCGCCTGGAACGGTGCATACGTACTGGAACAGGTAAGGGTGAAATGGTGCGGTAAGAGCGCACCGCAGCGGGAGCAATTTCGCTGGCAGGGCAAACCCCACGCGGAGCAAGGCCAAATAGGGGAGGAGGGACGGCCCGTCCCAATGAACTTCCGGGTAGGCTGCTAGAGCCGGATAGCAATGTCCGGCCCAGACGAATGATTGTCGCCTGAAAGGGTACAGAAACCGGCTTATAGTCCGGCAGCTTCTTAAATCGAGTTACAAGTGATTCAGGTATTTACCTGATGGAGGATTCGCCATTTCGACATGACGGACGAACGAAGTGAGTTCACACTTCCCTGCGGCTTGCTTGTTCCGGTGTTCGGGGGCGAAACGCGGATGCTAGGAGTCTGTCGGGATGAAACGGGAATCTGGATAGATAAATCGAGTTACTTTGCAATGCAAAGTACATTTCATCGCAGA